>NZ_JAELVH010000082.1 GCF_019399235.1 Streptomyces poriferorum
TGGACAGAACACCTAGGGCGTGCCCTAGGCCTCCCGTCTGGATCATGCCGGGCTCGCGGGGCCCGGCACCCCGGCACCCGCCCCGCCCGGGGCAGGCCCGGGCGGGGCGGCTCAGTCGGCCTTCTCCCGCGCGCCCGGCTGAGCCGGGGCGGGCCCGGGCGCGCCCGGCTCAGCCGAACTGCACCGAGCGCTTGGCCAGCCCCATCCAGAACCCGTCGATCACGCTGCGTCCCTGCCCCAGCTCCTGCTCCGCGGCCCCGAGCGTGACGAAGAGGGGGGCGAAGTGCTCGGTGCGCGGGTGGGCGAGGCGGCCTGCCGGGGACTTGTGCTCGAAGTCCAGCAGCGCGTCGATGTCCTGCGCCTGGAGCGCGCGGTGTCCCCAGTCGTCGAACTCCGCGGACCAGCCGGGCACGCCGCCGCCCGTATGCCGCAGCGCGGCCAGGTTGTGCGTGAAGAAGCCGCTGCCGACGATCAGGACGCCCTCGTCGCGCAGCGGCGCGAGCTTGCGCCCGATGTCCATCAGTTTCTGCGGTTCCAGCGTCGGCATGGAGATCTGCAGGACCGGGATGTCGGCCCCGGGGAACATCTCCACCAGCGGGACGTACGCCCCGTGGTCGAGGCCGCGGTCCGGGATGTCCTGGACCGGCGTACCGGCGCCGCGCAGCAGCTTGCGGACGCTCTCGGCCAGTGCGGGGGCGCCCGGCGCGGCGTACCGCACCTGGTAGTAGTGCTCGGGGAAGCCCCAGAAGTCGTAGACGAGCGGGACCGTCTCGGTGGCTCCCAGTGCGAGCGGGGCCTCCTCCCAGTGGGCGGAGACCATGAGGATGGCGGTGGGGCGCGGCAGACCGGCGGACCAGGCGGCCAGCTCGCCGGGCCAGACCGGGTCGTCGGCCAGCGGCGGTGCGCCGTGGGAGAGATAGAGGGCGGGCATGCGCTCCGCGGTGACTGTCATGGCACTCCCCATCCACTGCTACTCAAGGTAAGTCTTCTACCAGGACTTTCGACAGGGACTTTTCTTTAATCTTCAAGTTCCTATCTCTGGAGACCTTAGCTCTATCTAGTTCAACTTTCAAGAAAAGGTCGTACAGTGGAGTACATGACCACGGCATCCACCGGTGGGCCGCGCTGGCTCACCGACGAAGAACAGCGCGTCTGGCGTGCCTACCTGCACGCCACCACGCTCCTGGAGGATCACCTCGACCGCCAGTTGCAACGCGATGCCGGCATGCCGCACATCTACTACGGGCTGCTCGTCCAGCTCGCCCAGGCGCCCCGCCGTCAGCTGCGGATGACCGAACTGGCCAAGAACGCCAAGATCACCCGCTCCCGGCTCTCGCACGCCGTCGCCCGGCTGGAGAAGAGCGGATGGGTGCGCCGCGAGGACTGCCCGTCCGACAAGCGAGGCCAGAACGCGGTCCTCACCCAGGAGGGCTACGAGATGCTCCGCCGCTCGGCCCCCGGCCACGTCAGCGCCGTACGCCAGGCGATGTTCGACCGGCTCACGCCCGAGCAGGTACGCACGCTCGGCGAGATCATGCAGGTCATGGCAGCCGGGCTACAGCCGGAAGGCACCGACGCGGACCTCCCCTGGCTCCGCTGACCACACCCGCGCGCTCCCCCGCACACGCCTCTGCCCCGGCTCCGTGGATACGGAACCGGGGCAGAACTCGCTTCACGCCCCGTCACGGGAGTGACGGAACCTCACGGACGGGCGCTCAGTGCGCGACGACCGGGATCTTGAACTCGTCCTCGACGCCCTCGGCGTCACCGGAGCCGGTGCCCCCGGACGTCGTGGTGGCCGACGGACGGCCGGCGTTGATGAAGGTCCCCGCGATCGCGGCGGCCACCACCAGGATGCCGACGGCCCACCAGATGGCGCCGGTGAAGCCGTGCACCATCGACTGGAGCTTCAGCTGCTCCGGGTCGGTGGCGCCGAGCGCGGCGTGCGAGGTGGCGTACGCCGTGGCGGCCGAGGCGGCGATGGTGTTGAGCAGCGCGGTGCCGATCGCACCGCCGACCTGCTGCGAGGTGTTGACCATCGCGGAGGCGACACCCGCGTCACGCGGCTCGATGCCGTGCGTGGCCAGCGACATGGCGGGCATGAACGCCGTACCCATGCCGAGACCCAGCAGGAGCTGGCCCGGCAGGATGACCGCCGCGTAGGACGAGTCGATCTCCAGCTGCGTCAGCAGCAGCATGCCGACGCCCGCGAGCAGGAAGCCGGGGGCCATCAGCAGACGGGCCGGGACCCGCGTCATCAGCCGGGCGCCGATCTGCGTCGAGCCGGTGATCATGCCGACGATCATCGGCATGAAGGCGAAGCCCGTCTTGATCGGCGAGTAGCCCTTGACGACCTGGAGGTAGTACGTGAGGAACAGGAACAGGCCGAACATCGCGATGACGGCCAGACCCAGCGACAGGTAGACGCCACCGCGGTTGCGGTCCATCACGACGCGCAGCGGGAGCAGCGGCGACTTGACCTTGGACTCGACCAGGACGAAGGCGAGCAGCAGCACCGCGGAGGCGACGAACGTGCCGATGGTCAGCGTGTCCGACCAGCCACTGGACTCGGCGCGGGTGAACCCGTAGACCAGCGCGACCAGGCCCAGGGCGGACAGGACGACGCCGGGGATGTCGAGCGACGAGCGGTTACGGCTGCCGGCCGGCTCGCGGATCACGAAGTACGCACCGGCTGCGGCGACGATCGCGAACGGGATGTTGACGAAGAACGTCCAGCGCCAGTTCAGCGTCTGGGTGAGGAAACCGCCGAGGATCAGGCCGACGGCGCCACCGCCACCGGCGATCGCCCCGTAGATGCCGAACGCCTTGGCGCGCTCCTTGGCATCGGTGAACATCACCGCGAGCAGCGAGAGGGCCGCCGGGGCGAGCAGCGCGCCGAACACACCCTGAAGGGCGCGGGAGCCGAACAGCATGCCCTGGTTCTGCGCCGCGCCACCGAGGGCGGACGCCAGCGCGAAGCCGATCAGACCGACGACGAAGGTGCGCTTGCGGCCCCAGAGGTCGGCGATCCGGCCCCCGAAGAGCAGCAGTCCGCCGAAGGCGAGTGCGTAGGCCGTGATGACCCACTGCTTGTTGGCATCGGTGATGCCGAGGTCCGTCTGGGCGTGCGGAAGCGCGATGTTCACGATGGTGGCGTCGAGCACGACCATCAACTGCGCGAGTGCGATGAACGCCAGCGCTTTCCAGCGACTGGGGTCCGGGAGTCGGATATCAGCTGTTTTTGACATGGGAGTAGCCACCTAAGGACGCGCGAGAGCGCGCGAGGTCGTGAACCGTGCGTTCGGTGAGGGCCGGGCGAAAGCGAGGGCCGGACTGGCCGGACTGGCCGGACTGGCTGGGCTGGCTGGGCTGGCTGGGCTGGCCGGACTGTGGTCAGGAAGAAGAGGGAGGAGGGGGTCGCGGTGTCGCGGACACGGGGCCGGGCGTCCGGTTCAGGAGCCCGGCGCGCCGGTCAGGCCTGACGCCGCAGGTCCTCCAAGGTCGCCGCCGTTCCGGGGAGTACGGACCGGGCCGGGGTCTCCAGTCCGTCCAGGAACAGCTGGATGTGGCGGTGGGTGAACCGGTCGATGTTCAGGCAGGCGATGCCCGGCAGCGGCCGGGTGAGCTGGGAGAGGGCGACCAGTACGTCACCGACGGCGATGTCGGTACGCAGGCGCCCCGCGGACATGGCGCGCTCGACGAGTCCTTCGACGGCCTCTTCGAGGCGCCGGCGCTCGGCGAGCAGTTCGGGATGGTCCTTGTCGAAACCGCCGGACAGCATGGGACACAGGGCCCCGATCCGTTCGTCGGCCGCCGCGTGCACGAAGCGGCTGAGCGCGACGAAGGGATCCCGCTCCTCGTTCGCGGCCTCCTCGGCACGGTCGGTGGTACGGGAGGTGACCGCGAGGACGACCTCATGGGTCAGTGCTGCCCGGTCGGGGAAGTTCCGGTAGAGGGTGGCGTTGCCGACGCCGGCGCGGCGGGCGACCTCGTCGAGCGGCACATCGGGGCCGAACTCGACGAACATCTCGCGCGCCGCCGTCACGATCCGCTCCCGGTTGCGCAGCGCGTCGGCCCTCGGTTTGGGCGTACGCGGCTGCGCGGTTCCGGCTGCGGTGCGGGTGACGGTGTCCACGGCGGCACTCCTTCTCTTCCGGTGTTCGTAACTCCGGCGACCCCTCCATGTAACCGGGGACCGCCTCCCCGTTTCGCAGGGAACACCAGTGCAAACGGGGAAACGATCCCCGGTTATTTCCCGGGCCGATGTGACCTGCGCCACATGCAGCGAAGGGAAAAAACCAACCGATCGGCGCACCCAACGCGCGGCGCCGCACCGCCCGGCCAATGCTGATCGACAGAGCGCAGTCGGGGTCGGCCGACTGCCGCGGACCCGAAGGCGCCTCTATGCAGCAGCCCCGCCACCGGATACGCAAGCACCGCCACCCGGTGGCCCTCGGGGCAGCAACGGCCCTGGTCATCGCCTCCCTCGCCTCGGCGAGCAGCACCCTCCCCCTGCCCAGCCGGGCCTCCGCCGGTCCGATGACCACCAGCCAGGCGGCGGGGCTCGGCCCGTGCCGGATAACGGCGGCCATGGGGGTGCAGATGTCGGAGGGCATGCCCACGCAGCCGGGCTACGCCCGTTCCACCGGCCAGGTCCACGCGTTGAACCTGATGATCGACTTCCCCGACGCGCCGGGGAAGGAGCCGGCCATGGACCGGCTCGCCGAGTTCTTCCCGCAGACCACGGACTGGTTCCGCACCAGCTCCTACGGGCGGCTCACCTATGTACCCGAAGCGCCGGTGAAGACCTGGCTGCGGATGCCGCTGCCGTTCGCGGAGTACGGCATCGAGCGCGGGTCACCGTACGAACCGGGCTACCGCCACCTCGTCCGGGACATCGTCGCCGCCGCCGACCCGATGGTGGACTTCACCGCATACGACCTGGTCAACATCCTGGTCACTCCGAACGCCGGCCCCTCGGCCCTGGACACGGTGCTGTCCGTGACCTTCTCCGGCAACGACGACGCCCCGTACGCGGACGGCGTCCCGCTCTCCAACACGTCCTTCGTCTACAGCCGCCAGGACGACGGCTCGGGCTCGTACCCCCAGACCGGCTACCGCGTCCTGCCGCACGAGAACGGCCATGTCTTCGGCCTGCCCGACCTCTACACGATGGAGGGCGGGGGCTCGGTCGGGCACTGGGACATCATGTCCGAGGACTGGGGCGCCAACAACGACCTGCTGGGCTGGCACAAGTGGAAGCTCGGCTGGCTCGACAACAGCCAGATCAGCTGCGCCGCCCGGCCCGGCACCAGCGACCACGTCCTGGAGCCGCTGGCCACCCATGGCGGCACGAAGCTGGCGTTCGTACCGCTGACCGCCGAGTCCGGCTACGCGGTGGAGGTGCGGACCCAGGCCGGCAACGACCAGGAGGTGTGCCGGCCGGGCGTGCTGATCTACAAGGTGAGCTCGGACGTCGACACCGGTCAGGGGCCCGTGTCGGTCACGGACAGCACGAAGGACAGCAGCGGCTGCACCCGGCTGCCCAACGTCCACGCCGAACTCTCCGACGCCCCGTTCCAGCCCGGTCAGTCCTTCACCGACCGGGCCAACGGGATCAGCATCTCGGTGCTCGACAAGGACTCCAAGGGCGACTACCGGGTACGCATCACCCGCCTCTGAACTCGCCTCTGCACCCGCCTCCGCACCCGCCTCCGCACCCGCCTCCGGCCGTCTCCCCCGATGGCCGCGGGCTTCCCGCCGTCGCTTACGCCTCCGCGCTCTCTGCCTTCCGGCCGACGACGTCGGCCCGTCCGTCATGGATCACCGCCAGGTCGCCGGTACGGAACCAGCCGCCGGTGAACGCCTTCGCCGTGGCCTCCTCGTCCCGCCAGTACCCACGGGCCAGCGCCTGGCCGCGGAGCCACAACTCGCCGGTCTCCCCCTCGGGCAGCGCCTCGCCCGCCGGACCGGCGATCCGCACCTCCGTGCTCGGCGTCGGCCGCCCCGCGCTGCCCGGATGGAGCCGGTACTCGGCGCCGGAGTTCGCCATGACCGCGCCGCCGGTCTCGGCCGGCCCGTACCCGTTGTACGGCTCGATCCGCTCCCCGCGGGCGGCCAGCCGCGCGACCAGGTCGTGCGGCGGCGCGGACCCGCCGGTGTCGAGCATCCGGAGGCTCTCCGGCCGGTCTCCCGTCCGGTCGGCCTCGGCGAGCAGGTCCAGGGCGGTTTCCGGCGTCCCGGCGTAGTTCGTGACGCGGTGCTCCCGGATCAGCCGCAGCGCCTCCTCCGCGTCCCAGTCGCCCATTAGGACGACGGAGCCGCCTGCCGACATCGCGGCGTAGAGGCTGCTGAGCGCGGCGACGTGGAAGAACGGGAACGTCAGCAGCGTGACGGGCGCGGACTCCTGCCCCGGGACGGCTCCCCGCCCGAGCGCGGAGGTCGCGGCGTGGAACCGCGGGTTGCGCGCGGCGCCCGCCTGGGCGAGCTGGGTGGCGACGATCCCCTGGGGCCTGCCGGTGGCACGCGGGGCGTAGAGGATCGTCGCGTCGTCCTCGGGCCGGGCCTCGACTTCGGGCGGCGCGGCGAGCGGATCGGGCGCCGGCAGGTCCTCGTACCGCTCGACGTGGTCCTCCGGGGCGCGGCGGTGGTCCTCGGCGTGGAACACGACCACGCGCGCCCCGGCCTTCCGCGCCCAGTCCGCGACCGGCGGCAGCCGTTCGCCGTCGACCAGCAGCACCCGGGGCCCGGAGTCGTCGAGCGCGAACGTGAACTCGGCCTCCGTCCACCGCGGGTCCAGCGGGACGGCGACCAGGCCGGCCAGCTGGGCGGCCCAGAACGCGATCTGCCACTCCGGACGGTTGCGCATCGCCACCACGGCCCGGTCGCCCGGCCGGAGCCCGTACGTATCGCTCAGCCGGCAAGCCAGCGCGGACGCGGCGGCGAAGAACTCCCCGTACGCGTAGCCGCGCTCCCCCGCGACCCCCGACATCAGGAACGGCCGGTCCCCGAACGCCCATGTGGTCTCCACGAACTCACGGAGCGTCCTGGGCCCGTCCGCGTACATCAGTGAGCCCGCCTGCGGCCCGTCCTCGGCCCGCACCACGGCGAACGGACCGCCGGGACCGGCCAGTGCGGCGTGCACACGGGCCGCCGCCGTGGCCGCGGCCACGGACTCGGCCACGGACTCGGATTCGGCGGGCGAGGGAGGTGTGACCGGGGTCCGACCGGGATGAGGCACGAACGGCCTTTCTGGGCGCATGCTCACGATCTTGGCGACGCTAGGCCCGCCCCCACAACCCGTCAAGGACGCCCTCCGTACCCCGCCGCCCGGCACCCGACGGGCGCCGCGTCGCGGTCAGCCGTTCCTGTCCCCGAAAAGTGCGAAAACGCCCCGGGGCGGCCAAGGCCGAAAGCCGCGCAACGAGGTGCGCGCCCAGATGTTCAAGGCACACAGCGAGCGGACGCCGACTTCGCTTTCCTTCACCGTCACCGGCTGACACCCCGGGGCCGTACGCGGTGCCCGCGAGGCCGGTGGCCGAACCGGTCAGGGATCGAGAAGCACCGGTGGCGGAGCCGCGCTTAGCGTGAAACACATGACCTTCATCGAAGCCCTCACCCTTGAGGTGGCCGACACCGCCGCCGCCCACCGCTTCTACTCCGCCCTCGGCCTGGACACCCGGGTGGGACTGCGCGCCTCGGACGCTCCCACGACCGGATTCCGCGGATTCTCGCTGTCGCTCACGGTCTCCCAGCCGGCCGACGTCCGCGGCTTCGTCGACGCCGCCCTCGCCGAGGGCGCCACGGCGCTGAAGCACGCCACGAAGTCCTTCTGGGGCTACGGCGGCGTCGTCCGGGCCCCTGACGGAACCATCTGGAAGATCGCGACCACCGCGAAGAAGGACACCGCCCCGGCCACCGGACGGATCGACCAGCTGATCCTCCTGCTGGGCGTCGACAGCGTGACCGCCGGCAAGCGCTTCTACGTCGAGCGCGGCCTCACCGTGGCCAAGAGCTTCGGCAGCAAGTACGTCGAGTTCGACACCCAGGACGGCCCCGTCAAGCTGGCTCTGTACGGGCGCCGGGCCCTGGCCAAGGACGTCGGCGTCCCCGTCGACGGCACGGGTTCGCACCGTCTGGCCCTCGTGGGCGACTCCGGCGCCTTCACCGACCCGGACGGGTTCGGCTGGGAGGCCGTCTCCCTGACGACCGCGCCCTGATCGCACCGACCGGGCGCGCGGACGCCGGGCCGGGTGTCAGGCGGGCCACGCGGAGCGGCCGGAGAGCAGGGCCCGGGCGGCTTCCTGGGTGGCATCCATGTCGAAGCCGTCGGTCTGCCAGGTGGTCGCGCGCATGCTGCCCCGGTTCCGGTAGGAGCGCACGATCCTCATGTGGTCGCGGCGTCCCACGAAGGCATGCAGATCCCGCTCCGTACGCCAGACGGAGATCGAGCCCGACCGCGGCCGGAACGGATCGGGATCCACCCACAGCCACAGGCCGACCGCGCCCTCCAGGTCCTGCCAGATCCGCCGCAGGGCGATCCCCTCCACGGTGACGCCGAGCGCGGTCAACGGCCGGTGCGGGGTGAACTCGGTGACGCTGACGACGGCCGCGCCGTCCGTACCCCCGTCACTCCCGCCGCTCCGGCCCTTCCCGTCACTCTGACCGTTCACTCCGGGCGCGATGTCCGCTGCGGGGCCGGGCTTCCACGGTGTGAACCAGAGGGTGGCCGACATGGTGTTCTCCTCGTGAGAGCGGGGCTGTGGACTTCCCCCCACCTATAAAAGCACGGTCGTTCGTGCTAACTTATCATGCTCCGGATACCTATCGAGGAGTACTGGGCATGGTCCACACCGAGACACTCGCCAGCGCCGCGCTCAACACCGTGTCCCGGGTCTCGGGCGGACTCGCGGGGGCGGGGACCTACGCCCTGTTCCACATGCCACTGGCCCGGAGCAGAATGCGGAACTCGGAACGGGAGCTGTTCGGCAAGGCGGACGTCCGGCGGCTGAAGGTCAACGGCAAGCTCGCGGTGACCTACCGGTGGGGCGACGGCGAAAGGCCCGTCCTCCTGGTTCACGGCTGGCAGTCGCGCGGCTCGCGCCTCGCGGACTTCGTCCCCGGCCTCCTCGAACGCGGCTACAGCGTCATCACCTTCGACGCGCCCGGCCACGGCGACGCCACCGGCCGCAGCACCACGATTCTCGAGTACCGCGACATCATCACCGGACTCCAGAACGAGTACGGCGAGTTCGAGGCCGTGGTCGCGCACTCGCTCGGCGCCCTGGGCTCGTTCTTCGCGTTGCAGGGCGGGGTGACGGCGAAGCGGGTCGTCACCATCAGCGGGGTCTGCGACTACGACTACCTGATCGAGGAGTTCTCCTCCGCCCTCAAGCTGCGCCAACCGCTGAAGGCGCAGCTGCACCAGCGCGTCGCGAAGAACCTCTTCCCCGGCATGCCGGCCGAGCTGACACCGTTCTCCGCCGTGAACACGGTCACGGACCTGGAGCCCCCGCTCCTGATCATCCATGACGAGGACGACACGAGGATCAGCGTGAAGCAGGGGCGCCGGCTCGCCGCCGCGTTCGGCGGGCAGGCGCGGCTGATCATCACGAGCGGACTCGGGCACCGCCGGATCCTGGGCGATCCGGAGGTCGTGCGCACCGTCCTGGACTTCGTCGAGCACGGGCCGGACCGTTCCACCGACGCGGCCACCGAAGCGGACGCGGACGCGGACAGCAAAGCAGCCGCGGACAGCGAAGCGGCCGCGACCCAGTGATCGCGGCCGTGCGGGCCGGCACCTGACGGCGCTGCCCGCACGGCCGCCTGGCCCCCGCACGCCGCCGGTGCCCCCGCGCACCGTCAGGCGTGTGCGTCGAGGAAATCCAGGATGTGCCCGAACACGTCCAGTGCGGCGCCCCGGCCGACGAACGTGTCGAAGTGGCCGTAGCCCGGGATCTCCTCGTACCGCACGTCCAGTTGTGGCTGCCGGGCGGCGAGCACCTCGTGGCAGAGCTTCTGGGAGTCCAGCCACATGCCGTTCTCGCTGCCGGAGACCAGCAGTACGGGGCAGTCGATCCGGCCGGCCTGATCCAGGGCGTTCTCGGGCAGCGCCCGGTACCGGTCGTCCCCCTGATTCCAGCGCACCACACTGCGGGCCAGCGCGACCCGTCGCAGGTGCGGCAGGATCCACAGCGGCGCCGGGCCGAGGAGCTGCGCCAGGCGTTCATGGGTGGCGTCCGACAGGTTCTCGTGCACGAACAGTGACGCGCCCACGCACCAGGCCGAGTTGGACAGGATCTGACAGGTGGGGTCGGGACAGCTCGCCCCCTTCGACGCCAGGGCGAACAGCGGGGTGTAGCGCGACCAGAACCCGACCTTGCGGAAGTCCACCGGGATGTGGTCGAAGCGGGACCGGAACAGCTCGCCTGCCATCGTCATCTTCAGCGAGGTCCGGGCCGCCAGCTTGGGCGTCAGGAACACCCCCTGCGCGACCACGCCCGCGAGGCCCGGCACCAGCCCCGCGGTCATGCTCATCGAGAGCGAGAGCGCGCCGATGCAGTGCGCGACGGCGAACAGCGGCCGGTCGCCTATCTGTTGGCGGATGTACGCGACCGCGGCGGGGATGTCGTACAGCGCGACATCGTCGTACGTGTAGCGGCGGCCGGTCTCGTTGTACGGCAGCCGGCAACTGCCCCGCCAGTCGAGCAGCCACGGTTCGTACCCCTCGTCGAGGAGCACGTCGACGAGGTTGCGGGTCTCCGGTTGCAGGAACATGTCCGACGAGGCCGTGTGGCCGTGCAGGAGCAGCACCGCGGGCCGGTCCCCGCGGCCGGTCCCGACCCGGGTGAGCCCCAGCCGGGTGCCGTCGCCCGCGCGGAAGGGGATCTCCTCGACGACGGTCTCGTCGAGGCGTGTGTACAGGGGCCGCAGGATCATCGCTTGCGCTCCGTCGGGGTCGGGTGCCGGCGTAGGTCGAGCAGGTCCGCGCCGACCCGGGCGAAGGGGCCGAGCAGTCCGCGGCCGATCTCCAGGCCGAACCAGGCGAGCCAGCTCAGCTTGGCGAGCCGCTTCTCCTGGCTGGACAGGCGTGGATCGACGCGGATGCCGTCGACCTGGTCCCGTACGTAACTGTCGGAGGGCACGACGATCTCGCCCTCCAGCATCGCGGGTTCGTCCTCGCGCCCGAGCTCGATCGTCAACGCGCGCGTCTGGCGCCACAGGTCACGCCGCGCGTGCGCGGACTTCCTGCCCTCCAGCCACCACCCCCCGCCCTCGGCGTCACGCAACCGCAAGCGGTAGCGGAGCAGCGGATGGTGCACACCGTGCACCAGCGGGATGCCTTCCTCGGGACGGACCCACACATCGCCCTGCTCGACCACGAGGGGTTCCGGGTGCAGGAGGGAGCAGGAGAGCTCGCCCCTGACGTCCACCCGGCGCTCCTTGACCAGTTGGTACATGCTCACGATGGACAGGGTGAACGCCGCGGAGCACGGGGTGTCCGCGGGGCCGCCGACCGGGCCCAGGCTGCCCCGCATCGTCTCGGGGAACCACAGATAGGGCTGGTCGGCACGGTCCGGGAGCCGGGCGAGGCCGTCCCCGGCCAGCCGTTCGAAGGTCTTCAGCTGCTCCTGCATGCCGTACCGGGTCGAGGCGGGCAGGTTCTGCGCGGCGACGAACGCCTCGGTGCGCTCACCGGTGGCCGCCGGGCCCATCAGGGTCGCCTCGCACAGTTTCACGGCGGTGGGACTCGCCAGGACCCTTGCCAGGAAGTCGAGTTCCGCGATCGGTTCGTCCCGCAGCCGGGCCATGACGTCGAGCCGCCATTCGTCCCAGTCCTGGACGCGCACGTTCATGCCGCCGAGCTTCATGTCATGGACCACGTCCGGCAGGGAGTTCGGCGTACCGCTGAGGTGGTAGTTGTAGCCCCAGGCGTCGGGCTCGCAGATCGCGGCGACCGCCACCCGGCTCACCCAGTCCACCGGTGCGGCGTTGAGATGGCTGAACGCGGGCACCGTACGGAACCGGCTGAACACGGACATCATGCCGCTGCTGAGGTCCTGGGGGTTGCTGGCCCCCGTCCTGGTGTGCCCGCCGATGCCGCCCGGCCGCAGCAGTGTGACCACGAGACCGTGTTCGCGGGCCCGCCGGAGCGCGGCCTCCGCGGCCCACTTCGACTTGTCGTATCCGGCGACCAGGCCGTCGATGTGCGCGACGGGGTCGTCCTCTCCCATGGACTCGATGCCGATCTCGTTGAAGACCGCGATCGAGGAGATGTGGTGCAGCGGCTTCGGCCGTCCGGTTGCCGCCAGTTCCGCGAGCGTCAGGGGCCCGATCACGTTGCTCTGCCGCAACGACGGATAGCCGCGCAGGAAGTCGACCGCCGCGGCCACGCTCACGACGGAGTCCAGCTCCCCGGCCAGTTCGTCCCAGCGTTCGTCCGCCAGACCGAGGCGCGGCAGGCGGAGGTCGCCCGGCAGGACCGTCACCCGTCGGCGGATCTCACCGGACCAGGGCAGGGAGAACCGCTTGAGCGCCGCGCCGAGCCGTTCGGTGCCTTCGGTCTCGTCGGCCGCGCGCACCAGGCAGAACACGTGTGCGTCGCTGTGCCGCAGCAGATCGAGGAGCATGTGGCCGCCCAGGAAGCCGGTCGCCCCGGTCAGCAGGACCTTGCGGGGCGGAACGGCCTCCGGCCGGCGGGCCCAGGGCAGACCGTCGGCGAGGGCGAGGTCGGCCAGGATCAGTTCGAGGTCCGCATCTGTGCCGGCATCGGTACGGGTATCGGGATGGGCACTGGGGTGGGTACCGGGATGGGTATGGGCCCGGGCTCCGTGCGTCAGGGCCGGCAACGCCCGCGGTGCGGACCCTTCCGCCGGGAGCGCGCGTGCGGCGAGGCGGCGCGGTCTGGCGTCGGCGAACACGTCGTCGAGGCTGAGTTCCACGCCGAAGTCCCGGGCCAGGCCGGCGACGAGCGCCACCGCGTCGACCGACGTTCCGCCCGCGTCGAAGAAGTCGGTGTCGGGCCCCATCGCCCCGCCCGGCAGCAGGCGGGCCGCCTCGGCCGCGATGATCTCGGCCAGCCGCGCCACCTCCCCACCGGCCGTCGGAGCGGCCGCCACCCCCTCGGCTGACGGCCCGGCGTCCGTCGGGGCCGTCGCCGAAGCCGCCGGGGCCGTTGCCGAGGACGTCGGGGCCGCCGGGGCCGTTGCCGGCCGGACCCTGGCCAGCAGATCGGACACCGTCAGCCGGCCTCCGCCCCGCTCGGCCGCCTCATCCGCCCGCTGCTGCCCGGTACTTGGGCGGCGTCGTGGCACGTCCTCGTTCACTTCCCCCATGGTGCGCCTCTCAGGTGTGCACTGCCTGGTGTCATCACTGCCGCCACGACCGGAACGCGCGCAGCCGCTCCGGGGTGGTCGCGGCCTCCGGGCGGCCTTCCGGGTCGCCTCCGCCGAGCGCCGCGACCAGGCGGCGCGCCGGTACGTTGCGCGGGGTGTGGTCCGCCGTCATGCGGACGGTGGCGCAGCCGAGTCCCTCGGCACGGCCCGCCAGCCACTGGAGCACCCGCTCCTCCACTCCGCGGCCGAGCACCCGGCAGCTGAGCAGCCAGGCCAGGACCTCCAGCCGGTCGCCGTCCGGGCGCAGGGCCAGCAGGCCGATCCGGCCGTAGTCGCCGAACCGGTCGCGGGCCGCGACGGTCCAGACCTCGCCCTGCTCCTGCCATCGCCCCAGGTCGCCCCCGTCCGCCGACCGCGCGCGCAGGGTGAACTGGTTGGTACGACGGATGAGCTGGGCGGCTCGCAGGCTGCCGGGCTCCTCCAGGGGCCGGATGTCGAGGTCCAGCTCCAACTGGTCGAGGAACGTCTCGAAGCCCGCTTGCTCCCGGGCGGCGTCCCGGGCCCGCTCCTGCTCGTAGAAGCCCGCGCGCAACGCGTCCTCCACCGTGGCCGCCGCGGGCACCAGGGGCCACAACACGGCCAGGAACGACTCCAGTTCGCCGCCCGCGGGGCAGGAGACGGAGAGCACCTCGGGCAGGGCGGACCGCATGGCGGCGATCTCGGCCGGGTTGTCGTCGAGGTAGAGGAAGCTGTCGAGGCCGAGGTTCAGGGCCCGCGCCGCGGCCTCCAGCCGGCCGGCCTTGCGGCCCCATCCGGCGTCGAGCACGCTGAAGTGCTCCGCGCGCAGCAGACTGTCCGGCCGATCGAGCACGGCGCGCACGGTGTCCTCGTCGTTGTTGCTGACCAGGACGAGCAGGACCCCGGCTGCCCGCCACTGGAGCAGTCTGCGGGCCAGGAGGGCGCGGGCGCCGCCGAGGTCCACGCTCTCCGGCCCGCTCTCCCCGGCCACCCCGCCCCACAGCGTCTCGTCGCCGTCCACCGCGATCACCTTGGGCGGTGGACGGCGGACCGCGGTGGCGACGTCGGCCACGGTGAGGGCCACGGCTGCCTGGAACTCGGGGCTGAACGGCAGGTGTGCCAGCTCGTCCGTCCTGCCGTCGAACCGGTCCTCGACGGCGTGGCGGCGGGTCCAGTCGTCGGGGTGCAGGACCGCGATGCCGGGCAGGTCCGACAGCAGGGAGGCAACCTCGCGCTCCCATCGCTCGTGGCGGTCGTCCGGCCGGGCGGACGGCAGGAACCCGACGATCAACGGCAGTCGCGTCCGCTCGGACAGCGCCCGCAGGGCCGCCGCGTACTCCGTGCGGAGCTCGTCGAGCAGCGCGTCGTTCACCGGCCCGAACCGTTCCAGGTCGGATGCCCGCAGCAGGACGGCACCGAGCTCCGTCGAGGCCTCCGTGAAGACGCCGGAAGGGTCCTTGAGGGCTGCCAGCACATGGTGGTACGGCGCCTCGGCGACCTGGGGCGCGGTGGCCTGCGGGTCGTCGGACACGCCGTCGGCCAGAGCCGCTTCGCACAGCAGCGGCAGGTCGCCCAGCGCGAAGGTGGCCGCGACGGCGAGCGAGCCGGGCCGCACCGGCGGCGGGCCCCCGGGTACGGTCCCGGGCGCTTCCCCGCCCACGTCCCGGGCCTCGTTGCCGCCCACGTTCCCGGCCTCGTTGCCGCCCGCGTCCCCGGCCTCGGACGGTGCGGCCGGGTGGGGCGCGGCAAGGTGCGGTACGGCCGGATGCGGTGCGGCGGCGGCCGGCGCCGGGAGCGCTGCCCGGGCCGGAGCGGCAGGGTCGTCGGCCGCCTCGTCGAGCAGCCGGAGGAAGTCGGCGGCGAGCCCGGCGCAGGCCGCCCCGTCGATGATGTCCAGGTTGTGGTCGAAGCGGAGCCGGCCGGCGTCCGGCATCATGATGATCATGAGGTCGAGGTCGGAGTGGCCGGTGCCGGCCGGGAGGACTTCGAGACGGCCGAGTTCCGCCGTGGACCGTACGTAGTTGAAGTAGACCTCGACCATCGGGGCGTTCTCCCGGTGCAGCCCCTGGGCGGCGAGCACCGGCAGGGTGTCGGAGAACATGGCGCCCTTCGCGAGGACCCGTTCGAGGCGGCCGTCCGTGCGGCGGAGAACCTCGTCGATCCGCTCGCCAGGCCGGGCCTCGGCCGGGAACGGCACCGGCACGCCGAAGAAGCCGACCGCGCCGGCCGCGTCGGCATGGATGCGGGTGTCGACCGGGACGGCCAGCACGAACCGGTCCCGCTGCCGCTCGCGGGCGAGGAGCACCGTCAGGGCGCCCAGGCAGAAGGCGGCCGGAGTGATCCCGAGCTGTCGTGCCCGGGACGCCACCCGGTCCATGAGGCCCTCGGGAATCTCCACGGTCAGGCTGCCCGACCGGAAGGAGCGCACCTCCGGCCGGGCCCGGGTGAGCGTCAGATCGAGTCGGCGGCTGCCGGTGAACGCGTCCCGCCAGGCAGCCGCCGCACCGTCCGGCCCGGCGCCGGACCGTGACGCGTCCGGGGACGCCGCCTGTGCCGCGAGCAGCAGGTCGACATCGCGGTTGGAGACCGCGTCGCCGAGCGGCGTACCGGACAGTTCGGCATCGATCTCGGCGGCCACGAGCAGCAGCGACTGCAGATCGCTCACCGCGTGGTGGGCCCCGATCAGCAGGGTCTGCTCCACGCCGGCGCGATCGATCAGCTCGAACCGCCACAGGGGTGCGGCCGTCAGGTCGAAGGGAGGAGCGAGCAGCTCGCTCAGCCGGTCCCCGGCTTCCCACTCCTCGTCGGGTGCCTGATCCGACCATCGCAGCAGAGGACGGTCCGGGGCCCGCTCCACCCGCAACTGCCGCTCGGATCCAGGGCCGTTGAGGATTCCGGTACGCAACGCGGCATGGCGTCCCGCGAGGCGCGCGAGGATGCCCGCGAGCTGCCGGCGCGTGGTCGGCCCGGTGAGCCGGAACGCGAGACCGATGGAGTGCGCCGCGCTCGGGGTGCCGTGCTGGGCCGCGCGCAGCAGCCGGACCACATCACGGGTGGCCGGCTTCAGTTCGGCCTCGGGCACCGCCTGGTCGTCGCCTGCCTCGGTCCGCCCGGCGGGCTCCGGGGAGGTGGCCCGCCCGGCCAGCGCCGCGTACAGCTCCTTGGCGAGAGCGTGACTGTCGGCCGCGGAGAACATCGCCGAGGCGGCCAGCTCGACCCCGGCCTCACGGCTGAGCGTGTTGCGCAGCCGTACGATCATGAGGGAGTCGAGCCCTAGTTCCTTCAGGCCTCCAGCCGGGACGTCCGTGGCGGTGTGACCCGTCAACTCACCGATCCTGGAGCGCACATGGGCTTCGAGGAAGGCGATCTGCTCCTCCTCCGTCCCAGCGGCCGGCATCCGGTCGGGCAACATCCCGGAGGCGTCCCGCAGTCCGGTGGGAGGCGCGATAACGCCGTGCAGGAGCGGACGCGAGCGGGCCAGGCCCGGGTCGCGGGCGAACGCCTCCCGGTCGAGCGAGAGCGGCACCAGCTGTCGCCGGGCGGTGGGCAGCACCCGGTCGAACAGCTCGCCGCCCTGCTGCGAGGAGAAGGCCACGAGCCCCGACCCGCCGGCCGCGGCCGTGCGCGTCGCCGATGCGGCGACCAGGCCGGCCTCCGCCCAGATACCCCAGTCGAGGCTCAGGGCCGGCCGCCCGGCGAGCGCGAGATGGTGCGCCCAGGCGTCCATGAAGGCGTTCGCCGCGGAGTACGGGCCCTGACCGGCCGAGCCGAGCAGGCCGGCCGCCGACGAGAACAGGACCAGCGACTCCGCTTCGGGCACCAGCTCGGTCAGCAGCGCGGTGCCGAGCACCTTGGGTGCCAGCACGCGTCCGATGCGCTCCGGCGTCAGGCCGGGCAGCGTGGCGTCGTCGAGCACACCGGCGGCATGGATGACACCGGTGACCGGACCGCAGGCCGCACGCAGCGCGTCGAGGGCAGCTCGCAGGCCCTCCCGGTCGGCGACATCGGCCCGTACGAGCCGGACGGTGACCCCGTCCTCCCGCAGCGCGGCTATCCACCGTGCCGTGCCCGCATCGGGTGTGCCCCGGCTCAACAGGGCCAGCCGGCGAACCCCTTGACGAACCAGGCGGCCGGCCACGACCCGGCCGAGGCCGCCGAGACCGCCGGTGATCAGATACGTGCCGTCGGGCCGGACCGCTCCCGGGCCCGACCGGTCGGGGCTCGTGTGCACCAGCCTCGGCACGAGCCGGCCGCTGTCCCGAAGGGCGACGAGACGTTCGTCGTCCGCGTGCCACAGCTGGGTCCACAGCGCTTCCTCGCCCCCGTGGGCCGGCAGGTCGATCAGCGTGGTGTCCAGCTCCGGATGCTCCTGCGCCACCGTGGTTCCGAAACCCCAGCCGAGCGCCTGCTGAGGATGGGTCACATCCGTGCTGCCGGTGGCGGCCTGGCTGCCGCGGGTCACCAGGAACAGGCGCGGGGACCGGCCGTGCGAGCGTTCCACGAGCGCCCGGACCAGGTTCAGGGTGCTGACGCAGCACAGCCGGGCGGCCTCCGCCGCCGTCGCGTCCGAGTCGACCAACGGGGCGTCCAGCCCTGCCAGATGGACCACCCGCTCAGGCGGCTCCGCGGCGAAGGCCTCGTCGAGCAGCCGTGCCAGCTGCCGCGGGTCCTGTGGGTCGGCCGTGCAGCGCCCCGGCGCGTCGACGGCGTAGGCCCCGCCCGCACGGACGACCACGTGCGGGGTGGTGCCGAGGCGGCGGGAGAGGTCGTCCGCCACGCCCGAGTCGTCGGCCAGGATCAGCCAGCTTCCCCGGGCCGGCTGCTCCCGCGCGGCGGGCCGGGGCTGCCAGCACACCTCGAAGAGTGCTCCGTCCAGCGGGGACAGCGCGGCCAGCTCGAACTCCGCTATCTCCAGCACGGTTTGCCCGTCCCGGTCGAGGAGGTGCAGGTCGAGCGTGACGGTGTCCCCGTCCACGGCACGCAGCCGGCAGGCCGCCCAGACGGGTGCGGTACGCCGTCCGGTGAAGCGCAGGCGCCCGGTCCTGCGCGGCACGAAGGCCCGGCCCGAGGGGGCGTCCCCCACCAGAGCGGCGGTGTGGAAGGCCGCGTCGAGAAGCGCGGGGTGCAGCAGATGCCCCGCGCCGGGTGTCCTCGCCAGCCGTCCGAGCGCCCGGGTCCGTCCGCTCCAGCCCTCCTCCAGGAGGCGGAAGGACGGCCCGTAGTCGATCCCGAGAGCCGCCAGACCGGCATAGGTACCGGGCACGTCCGCCGGCTCGGCGCAGTGTTCCCGCAGCTCGGACAGGGACATGGCGGCGTCCGCCCCGGCCCCGGCGGTCAGGGGTACGGCCCGGCCGCCGGCATGCCGTACCCAGGGCGTCCGCCGGTCACCGGTCCGCCGCGAGGCGATGGCGAAGTCCCGGACGCCGTGCGCGTCGGCGGGCCGCAGGACCAGTTGCAGCCGGACGGGCAGGTCCGCCTCCAACGGGAGCGGTTCCTCGAACACGACGTCAGCCAGCTGGACTTCGGCCGTCTCCTGGAGCGATGACGCCGCTTCGAGAGCCATTTCGAGAAAGGCGGCGGCGGGCAGCCGGACGGTCCCGGCGACCTGGTGGCCGGTCAGGTAGGCGAACCGCGGATCGCGCAGGTCGACCAGGGTGTCGAAGAGGTGCCGGTCCGGCTCGTCGCTGGACTCGACGTGTACGTCGACGAGTGGCGTCCCGTCCCAACCGGCCGGACCTGACGGTGCGGCCTCGGTCCAGTGGCGTCGCGCGTCCCAGGCGTACGTCGGCAGGTCCGCCGCGGGTCCGCCGGGCACGAGGCGCCGCCAGTTGATCTCCACGCCCGCGGCGTGCAGTTCGGCCGCGGCCCGGTCCAGGCAGGCGGGCCCGTCCTCGTCACGCAGCAGGGAGCCGACGGCGAGCAGGTCGCGGCCGGTCTCCTCGACGACGGCCCGGGTGGCGGTGACCAGCGCCGGGTGCGGGCTCAGCTCGACGAAGTGCCGGTAGCCGTCGGCCGCCATGCGCGCGACGGTGCGGGCGTAGCGGACGGGCTCGCGCAGGTTGCGGTACCAGTAGCCGGCCTCCAGCGGCTCGTCGGGGACCGGTCCGGCCAGGACCGTGGAGTACCAGGCGATGGGTGTGGGGTGGGTGGTGATGCCTTCCAGGTCGGCGAGGAGGGACGCGCGCACGGGCTCGACCTGCGCGCTGTGCGAGGCGTAGTCGACGGCCAGCCGGCGGACGAACACTTGCTCCCGTTCCAGCCCGGCGAGGAGGGCCTCCAGCGGCTCCGTGTCACCGGCCACCACCGTCGACGTACCGCTGTTGACCGCGGCCACGGACAGCCGCCCGTCCCACTCCGCCAGGCGCGCCTCGACGTCCGCCTGCGGCAGGGTCACCACGGCCATCCCGCCGCTACCCGCAAGCGACGTCAGGGCCTGGGCGCGCAGCGCCACCACGGCCGCCGCGTCGTTCAGACCGATCGCTCCGGCCACGCAGGCCGCGGCGGCCTCGCCCTGGCTGTGGCCCACGACGGCGTCCGGCCGTACCCCCCGGGCCCGCCACACCGCCGCGAGCGAGACCATGACGGCGAACAGCGCCGGCTGGACGACATCGACCCGGTCGAGCGACGGCGCCCCGGCGTCACCGCGCAGCACCGCGAGGACGGACCACCCGGTGTGGGGGCGCAGTGCGGCGTCGCAGCGGTCGATCTCGTCGGCGAACAGCGGGGACCGGTCGAGCAGATCTCGCGCCATCCCGGTCCACTGGCTGCCCTGACCGGGGAAGACGAAGGCCACCTTGCCCCGGGCGAGCGGCTGCCGGGGCGCACTGACCAGTTCCGGCGCGGCCTCTCCGGCGGCCAGGGCACGCAGCCCGCTCAGCAGTTCTTCCCGCCGACGCGCGACGACGACCGCGCGCTGCTCGAAGTGCGTGCGGTGGTGCGCGAGGGTCCGGGCAAGGGCAGGCAACGGCAACGAGGGATCGGCCGTCAGGGCGTCGAGGAGCCGCTCGGCCTGCCCGCGCAGCGCGGGCATCGTGCGGGCCGACAGCGGGAACAGCACGGCGGGCGGCTCGGGGGCGTCCTGGCCGTCGCCGGACGAGGCCACGGCCCGCGGGTCGTCGCCGGACGAGGGCTTGGCCTCCGCCCCGTCGCCGGACAAGGCAAGGGCCTGGGCCTGGGCCTGGGCCTGGGCCTGGGCCTGGGCCTGGGCCTCCCGACCGTCGCCGGACAAGGCCAGGGCCTCCGGCGCCTCTTCGAGGATCACGTGGGCGTTGGTGCCGCTGATGCCGAAGGCGCTGACCCCCGCGCGGCGGGTCCGGGCGCCGCGCGGCCATGGCCGTGAACGGCTGCACAGTTCGAGGCCGCCGGCCGCCCAGTCGATCTGCTCGGTCGGGGTCTCGGCGTGCAGCGAGGCCGGCAGCCGTTCGTGCTGCAGCGCCAGCACCGCCTTGATGACGCCGCCGATGCCCGCGGCGGCCTGCGCGTGGCCGATGTGGGACTTCAGCGAGCCCACGAGGAGCGGCCGGTCCGCGGGGCGGCCGGAACCGAAGACCCGGGCCAGCGCCCGGCCCTCGATGGGGTCGCCCAGCGCGGTGCCCGTGCCGTGCGTCTCGACGTAGTCCAGGTCGCCGGGGAGCAGACCGGCGGCGTCGAGCGCGGCCCGGACGACTCGCTCCTGCGCCGGGCCGCTGGGGGCGCTCAGCCCCTGGCTGCGGCCGTCCTGGTTGACGGCGGAGCCCCTGATGACCGCGAGCACCCGGTCGCCGTCGCGTCGCGCGTCGCCGAGCCGTTTCAGCAGCACGAGGCCGCAGCCCTCGCCCCACACGACGCCGTCGGCGTCCTGGGCGAACGGCCGGCACTGCCCGGACGCCGACAGTCCGCCGAGCCTGCTGAACTCGACATGGCCACGCGGGCTGACCATCAGCGTCGCCCCGCCTGCCAGGGCCAGGTCGCACGAGCCGTCGAGCAGCGCGCGCGCCGCCAGATGGAGGGCCACCAGCGAGGAGGAGCAGGCGGTGTCGACCGTGAGGGCCGGCCCCTGGAGGCCGAGCTGGTACGCGATCCGGCCGGAGGCCACGGCGGACGACGTACCGGTGCCGACGTACCCGTCCAGTTGTTCCATCCGGGCCGCACCCAGATATCCGCTCCCGTACAGGCCGACGTAGACGCCGGTGGAGCTGCCGTTCAGGGACGCGGGCAGTATCCCGGCCCTTTCGAGCGTCTCCCAGGCGGTCTGGAGCAGCAGCCGCTGCTGGGGGTCCATCGCGGCCGCCTCCTGGGGCGGGATGCCGAAGAACTCCGCGTCGAAGCGGTCGATGCCGGTGAGGAACCCGCCCCGCAGCGAGTACGCCTTGCCCACGGCCTCCGGATCGGGGTCGTGGAGCGCCTCGGCGTCCCATCGGCCGGCCGGGGCGTCCGAGACGGCGTCCACGCCGGAGTCCAGCAGCCGCCACAGTGCCTGCGGATCCTCAGCGCCGGGAAAGCGGCAGGCCATCGAGACGACCGCCACGGCGTCGGCCTCCGGGGCCACCTGTCCGGCGGGCCCGTGCGCCGCGGCCGGCCCGGCTGCGGGCGTCTCGCGTGCGGGGACCGGCCGCCCGGCCGCGGACGGCAGGCCGGGTCCGGCGTGCGAGACCGCCCGGGCGATCGACGCGATGGTGGGGTGGTCGTAGACGAGTGTCGGGTCCAGCGCTCGGCCGAGAGCCCTGGAGAGGCGCACGCCCAGCGTCATCAACTCGCGCGATCCGAGGCCGAAGTCGGCCATCGGCCGGTCCAGCCCGACCTGTGCCGGCTCGATGCCGGCCGTACGGGAGACGGCCTCCGCCAGCCATGCCTCGATGTCCTCGGGCGTGGGGTCGGTGAGGGGGCGCACGGCGGGATCGGCCGGGCTGCCGGACACGCTGTCGGCGGAGCCCCCGGACACGCCGGGCGCGTCGGACACACCGTCAGACGGTGTCTTCAGGAGTGCTCCGGCCGGGGATTCGGCAGGCTCGTTCGCAGGCATCCGGGCACCCGCCTTCGCAGACTCGTTCGCAGGCATCTGGGCACCCGTCTTCGCAGGCTCGGTCTCGGGACTTCTTCAGTGCGGGCCGGCATCGCGGGCCGGACAGGACCTCACGGACACGGGTCAGGACATCGGGCCGGCCGGACCGGCGGCCGGCAGCGGCTCACCGACGGTGTCCAGGGTTCCGTCGAGGTAGGCCGTCCTGCAGACCTTGCGCTGGATCTTGCCGCTGGACGTCTTGGGGATGGTGCCGGGGCGGATCAGGACGGTCTGCCGGAGCGAGAGGCCATGGGCCTCACCGATCACGCCGCGTACCGCCGCCTCGATCTCGGCGCACCGGGAACCTGTCGTCTCCGTCGTCTCCGCCACGACTACGGGGTGTTCGCCGCCCGTCCCGTCCTCGACGGAGAACGCCGCGATGCAGCCCGGCCGGATCGCCGGATGGGCCGTCTCCACCGACAGCTCCAGGTCCTGCGGGTAGTGATTGCGCCCGTCGATCACCAGCAGGTCCTTGAGCCGCCCGGTGACGTACAGCTCCCCGTCCCGCATGAAGCCCAGATCGCCGGTGCGCAGGAAGCCGTCCCTGCCGTCCTTCAGGCAGGCCCCGAACACCTCCCTGGTCGCCCGGACGTTGCGCCAGTAGCCGCCCGTGACGCTCTCCCCGGCGACCCAGATCTCACCGATCTCACCCTCGGGGCACTCCTGTTGCCGCTCGCCGTCGGCGATGACGACCGTCAGACCCGCGCCCGGCGGGCCGCAGCTCACCAGGTCCCCGCCCGCCGCACCGCCCGACCGCGCTTCGGACCCGGGCCGCCCGGCCGTCCTCGGCTCCCGTCCCACCGGCCCGCCGCTCACCATCAGGGTCGCCTCGGCGAGCCCGTAGCCCGGGTGCAGCGCCTCACGGCGGAACCCGGCCGCGGCGAAGGTGTCGGCGAACCGCCCGAGTGTCGCGGCCCGTATCGGCTCGGCCGCGTTCAGCGCCACCCGCCACCGGCTGTTCAGCGACACCCTCGGGCGGTTCGCCGACACCTTCGCCGCGGCCCGTATCGGCTCGGCCGCGTTCAGCGCCACCCGCCACCGGCTCAGATCGAGGCGGTCGAGGAGCTCGGGGGTGGCATCGCGCAGACACAGTTCGTACGCGAAGTTGGGGCCTCCGCTGGTGTGCGCCCGGTACCGCGACACCGCGGTCAGCCAGCGCTCGGGCTGCTGGAGGAAGTGCAGCGGGGAGAAGAGCGTGGAAGTCCCGCCCATGTAGAGGTTGTTCAGTACGGGCGCGATGAGCCCGAGGTCGTGGTAGACGGGAAGCCAGCTGACATAGAGCTCGCCTCCCCACTCCTCGACCGTCTCGGGCGTGTGCCCCATGCCCCGGGACAGGACGCGCTGGTTGTCCATCAGGTTCCGGTGGGTCACCATCACCCCGCGCGGCGCGGAGGTGGAGCCCGACGTGTACTGCAGGAAGGCCACCGAGTCGGGCGCGATGTCGCTCTCCCGCCAGGAGGCCTCGGCCTCGTCCGGGATGTCCTCCGTCGCGATGCGGAACGCGGTGTCGAGTTCCGGCAGTTGGTCGGCCATGGCTTCGAGCGCGGAGAGGATCTGTCCGGTGCCCAGGACCGCCTTGGCGTCCGCGTCGGCGATCAGGCGCCGTATCCGCCCGAGGGCGCGCCGGCTCTGCGACCGGCCCTGCGGGGGCAGCCCCGGCACCGCGACGATCCCGGCCGACAGGCAGCCCAGGTAGGCGGCGATGAACTCGAGGCCCGGCGGGTAGAGCAGGACGGCCCGGGATCCGGCGAGGCCACGCTCCTGCAGGTGGCCGCCGATCGCCCGGGAACGCCGGGCCAGCCGGCCATAGGTCCACTCCTCGGCCCCGCCGTCGCAGTCCCCGTCGGTCAGAAAGCGAAAGGCGACCCTGTCGGGCTGCGCCGACGCCTGCGCCAGCAGCACGTCGACCATGGAACGGAACGGCCCGGCCATCCTTTGTCCTTCCCCCCGGCACGACACATGAACAGCGGACAGCGAACTGACAGCACGATCGTTCGTCCATCTACACCCTTACATACTGACCGCACGGTCGTCTACTTAATCGGTACAATGGACTCCGCGGCGGCACCAAGAGGGTCTGGCCCAGGGGATTGGCAGAGGGCATGGCAGAGACACACACCGACGGGCGGATCGCACGCGGGAACCAGACGCGGCAGCTGGTCCTCAAACGTGCTGTGGAGATCGCCTCCGTCGAAGGTCTGGAGGGGCTCTCGCTGGGACGCCTCTCGACCGAGCTGAAGCTCAGCAAGAGCGGCGTGTTCGCCCTGTTCGGCTCCAAGGAGGACCTGCAGCTCGCCACGGTCCGGGCGGCCATCAAGGTCTACCTGGAGCACGTCGTGCAGCCGGCCCGCGACCTGCCCCCGGGGCTCGACCGCCTGTGGCAGGTGTGCACCGGCTGGCTCGACTACTCGCGGCGGCGGGTCTTCCCCGGCGGCTGCTTCTTCTACTCGGTCACGGCCGAGTACGACGCCCGCGAGGGCAAGGTCCACGACACGCTCGCCTCGGCCCGCGCCAACTGGTTCACCTTCGTCGAACAGACCGTGGGCGAAGCGCAGCAGTCGGGCGAGGTCGAGAAGGAGGCCGACGCGGCCCAGCTCACGTTCGAGCTCGTCGCGCTGATGGAGATGGCGAACGCCGAATCCGTCCTGCACAACGAGTTCACCTGCTACGACAAGGCATCCAAGGGCATCCTGAACCGCCTGCGCGCCGTGGCGACCGACGCATCGATGCTCCCCGCCTCCTGACCCCACGACGACCCTCCCCCCGCCATGGCGGCAGCGGGGCGTGGAGGGGCCGCCGCGGACGGCCTCATGCCCCGATGGCGTGCACCCCTCCGTCGACGTGCACGATCTCGCCCGTCGTCCGGGGGAACCAGTCCGAGAGCAGCGCGACGACTCCACGGGCCGCCGGCTCGGGGTCGGACAGGTCCCAGCCGATGGGCGAGCGCGTGTTCCACACTTCGCGGAACGTCTCGAACCCCGGGATGGACTTGGCCGCCATCGTCTTGACCGGCCCCGCCGCGACCAGGTTGCAGCGGATGCCCCGCGGCCCGAGATCCCGGGCGACATAGCGCGAGGTGGACTCCAGGGCCGCCTTGGCCACCCCCATCCAGTCGTACGCGGGCCAGGCGGTCTGCGCGTCGAAGTCCAGCCCCACGATCGACCCGCCCCGCTCCTCCATCAGGGGCAGACAGGCCACGGCCAGGGCCTTCAGCGAGTACGCGGACACCTCGACGGCGGTCGCGACGGAATCCCAGCCGGTCTCCAGGAAGTTGCCCCCGAGCGCGTCCTGCGGCGCGAAGGCGATGGAGTGCACCACACCGTCGAGGCGGGCGTCCTGGCCGACGCTCTCCCGGATCCGGTCCGCGAGGCTGTCGAGGTGCCCCTTGTCCTGGACGTCGAGCTCGATCAGGGGCGCCGGCCGGGGCAGGCGCTTGGCGATGCGTTCGACCAGGCTGAGCCGGCCGTACCCGGTGAGGACCACCTCGGCGCCCTGCTCCTGGGCGAGCCGGGCGGTGTGAAAGGCGATCGAGGACTCCATCAGGACCCCGGTCACCAGAACGCGCTTGCCGGCGAGTATTCCGCTCATCCCGTTGCCACCTCGGTCTTCCGTCCGGCCTCCGTGACGTCGGAGGTCATGAAGTTCGCTATTTCGTCGACGACTTGGGGCGCGCCGAGAATGCGCCGGTGCCCGAACCTGCGGGTCGTGACCAGGCGGGCACCGAAAGCCTCGGCGACCCGCCTCCCCTGGCCGGCGTCGACCATGCCGTCCTCCTCGTCATGGATGACGAGAAGCGGGATCCGCACGCTCGCGGCCTCGTGGAAGACCGAGAAGCGGGTCCACATGTCCGCCTCGCCCGGGTACACATCCCGTTCGATACGCCCCCGGAGCTCCTCCTTGAGATGCGGCTCGAGCCCCATCCCGGTGCTGAACGCGTCGACGAGGTACGTGAAGTCGGGGACCGTGCTGATCGCCACGATCCGGCCGGCGCGCACCCCGTGACGCAGGGAGAAGAAGGTCGCGGTGACACCGAAGGAGTGCGCCACGACAGCCTCGAAATCCCCGTGCACACGGTGGAGTTCGGTGATGATGTCGCGGTACTCCAGCAGGGTCGTGGAGTCTCCGGTGGCCTCTCCGTGGCCCGGCGCGTCGAAGGACACCGGGCTGTAGCCCAGCTCCAGCAGCCGGGCGACGGCCTTCGCGTAGCGCGATGCCCGCGACTCCCAGCCGTGGACGAGGAGCACCGGGCGCTCGCCGCTGCCCCAGCGGTAGACGACCGCCACCTTGCCGTTGACGGTCAGCTCGCTCGTCCGCGCGCTCTCGATGGCCGCGCGCTCGTCGGGCCGGGTCCTGCTGCGGCCTTTCGGCCGCCGGAAGAGATCGAAGACCTCCTCGCCCCTGTCACTCAGGGCCGCACCTACGACTGCCGTAGCGGGATCCATTCCACGCCCTCCAGATCGATCATCATGCGGCGAGATGTTAGCACGATCGTTCGCTCATATTTACAGCCGGCACGCTCACGGGACTAGAAAACTGCACGGACGGTCGTGCTAACGTCTGCCCAGTCCACTCTCCCCCTTGGAGGTCGGTATGACGCTCCCGCACCCCTCTCCCCGCACGGGCGAAGTGATCGACACGGGCCCCGGCCCGAACCAGTGGATCAAGGACCATCTGGACGGCCTGATCGACGCGCAGCTCCTGACGGACTGCCCCGCGCCCGTCCCCGCCACCACACCGGAGCTCGAGAAGGGGCTGCTGCCATGACCGACGCGGACACCACGGAGCGCATCGGCATCGCCGTCGCCTCGGGCATGCTCAAGGGCGTGTACAGCCACGGAGTGCTGTCGGCCTTCGAGGCACGCGGGCTGCGCGCGGACGTGTACGGCACCGCCTCGTCCTCCGGCCTGTCCGGTGGTCTCGCCGCGACCGGCCGGGCGGTGGAGGTCGGCGTGGACTACTGGATCGGCGCCGCCCGGGCCGCGACCGAGAAGGGCATGAGCAGCGTCGCGCTCGACAGCATCAAGGAGCACGGTCCCGCGATGCGCGAGGGGCTCTTCCGCCCCGGGGCCCCCGAGTTCCTCCTCGCCACCAGCAAGGTCACCAACGCGGAGGCGGCGGAGGTCACCCAGGGCCCGGAGGCCAAGGCGCTCGGCAAGCAGCTCCTGCGCAACATCTTCACCGGGGACCGGAGCTGGGTCGAGAAGAACCTGTCCGCTGCCGTGTTCTCCTCCCACGCCGCGGCCGGTGGCGCGGAGCTCCGGCTGACGGCGGACAACTACGAAGCGGTCTCCTACGCCTCGACGCGCATGCTGCACGCCTGGGCCGTGCCCGCCGAGGTCGACGGGGAGGCCTACGTGGACGCGTCGTACACCTGCGCCTGTCCGGCGCGGGAGGTCGCGGCCAAGGGCGTCGACGTGCTCATCGCGATCGGCAGCGACCCCTTCCCGCTCTTCCGCGACCTGTACGCCTCCGAGGAGATCGCCGACGGCTCCGTCCTGGACGAGGCCCGGGTCCTGGTGATCAAACCGGACGACGACCTCAAGCTGCTGGGCGTCGACTACGCCGCGGCGACCCCGGAGGGCCTGGTCAAGGCCTACGAACTCGGTCTCGACGCCGGACACCTCTTCCTGGACCGGCACGCCGGACTGCTCACCGCGGCCGCCGCGGGGCAGACCGTCATACCGGACACGGCCGTGAAGGACCTGCCGTGACACATGTGGTCACCGAGCAGTGCGTCCACTGCAAGTTCACGGAGTGCATCACCTACTGTCCCGTCGCCTGCTTCCGTGAGGGCGGGACGTTCCTCGTCATCGATCCCGAGGAGTGCATCGACTGCGGGAACTGCGTCGAGGCGTGCCCCGCCGACGCGATCTACCCGGAGGACGAACTGCCCCCCGAGCTCATGCCGGCCCTGGAGTGGAACGCCCGGCTCTCGGCCGGACTCCCCCTGGCCACCACGCGCGTGCAACCGCTGCCCGACGGCGAGAAGTGGCTGGGGATGCCCGGCAAGTGGGCATCGCTTCCGGCGGAACAGGCTCCCGGTGTTCCCAGCCGGTGACCACAGCCTCGCCTCGCTGCTGCGTGAGCGGGCACAGCGGCAGCCCGATGTCGTCGCCTACCGGTTCGTCGGCGAGGACGGATCGGCCGAGGAGATCACCTACGGCGAGCTCCACCGGCGGGCCCTGGCGGTCTCGGCGAGCCTTCTGGAAGCCACCCGGGGGCGGCCCGACCCGGCGCTGCTGCTCTTCGCGCCGGGCCTCGACTACCTCGCGGGCCTGTTCGGCTGCTTCTGCGCGGGCGTGCCCGCGGTGCCCGCGTTCCCGCCGGACCCGGCCCGCCTGACACGTACGCTGCCGCGGCTCGCCGCGATCATCCGGGACACCGGATCCGATGTCGTCCTGACCACCTCGGACATCGCGCCCCTGATGACGGACTGGCTGGCGACGACGCTCGACGGCCGCGCTCCCCGCCTGATCACGACCGACGCCCCGGCCGGGGCGGACGCCGGGATCGGCGCCGAAGGGCCGTCTCCGGCGATCCCTCCGGACCGCCTCGCGCTGCTCCAGTACACCTCCGGCTCGACGGCGCTCCCACGTGGCGTCATGCTCAGCCACGCCCAGCTGCTGGCCAACTGCCGGGAGATCGAGCGCGGGTTCGGAATCCACCCGGGCAGCTCGGGAGGCCTCTGGCTGCCGCCGTACCACGACATGGGACTGATCGGCGGCCTCCTCACCCCGCTGTACGCCGGGATACCGGTGACGCTCATGTCGCCGGTGACCTTTCTGCGCCGCCCGCTGTCCTGGCTGCGCATGCTGTCCCGGTACGGCGCGACGATCACCGGAGCCCCGAACTTCGCGTACGACCTCTGTGTCCGGCGGGCGACGGACGACGATGTGGCGGGCCTCGACCTGTCCGGCGTCGAGCTCTCCTTCACGGGTGCCGAGCCGGTGCGCCCCGAGACGATGGCACGGTTCACGGAGCGCTTCGGACCGAGCGGCTTCCGGGGCGAGTCCTTCTATCCCTGCTACGGCCTCGCCGAGGCCACGCTGTTCGTGACCGGCGGCAAACCGCTGGACGGCTGGCGCTCGGTGGAGGTAGCCCGGGACGCGCTGGAGACACAGGGCACGGCCGCACCCGCCGGACCGGCACAGAGCTCCCGTTCGCTGGTCGGCTGCGGCCACCCCGGCCCCGGCACCCGGCTGCTGATCGCCGACCCGGACACCCGTGAGCCGCTGGCGGACGGCACGGTCGGCGAGATCTGGGTCGACTCGCCCGGTGTCGCCGACGGCTACTGGCGGCGCCCGCAGGAGAGCGCCGAGACGTTCGGCGCGACGACGGTGACCGGGGACGGCCCGTACCTGCGCACCGGCGACCTCGGGTTCGTCCGCAGCGGCGAGCTCTTCGTGGCGGGACGCCTGAAGGACCTGGTCATCGTCAACGGCCGCAACCTCGACCCGGTCGACATCGAGCGGGTCTGCGAGGCCGGGGTCCCCGGAATCCGCCGCAACTGCGGAGCCGCGTTCGCGGTGGAGGACACCGCGGGAGGAACCGAGCGGCTGGTGGTGGTCTACGAGGCCGACGCCGGCGACGAGGAACGGTACCGGGCGGCCGTCGACGGCATCCGGCGGGCGGTGTCACGGGAGTTGAGCGTCCCGCCGCACGCCGTCGTCCTGACGGCGCCGCGGAGCATCCCCAAGACCTCCAGCGGCAAGGTGCAGCGCTGGCTGGCGCGCCGGGCCTACCTCGCCGGTGAACTCCAGGAACTCGCCCGCTGGCAGGCACCCACCCGCAACAGCAACGGCACCGACGAAGGGACCGGCCGGTGATCATCAAGGTCAGGGGCGTACTGCTCCGCTTCACGGAGTACGAGAACGAGATCGAGGTCGGCGGCGGGACCGTGCGGGCCGGTCTGACCGCGCTGACCGAGCGCTATCCCCGCCTGGGCGAGGTGCTGCTCGACCGGACGGGCGAGGTGCGCCCGACGCATCTGATCGCCCTCAACGGCGAACGGCTCACGAAGAACGAGTTGGAGCGCGCCGCCGCCGAGGACGACCGGGTCGACATCGTCACCGCGGTCTCCGGCGGCTGAGACCGCGATGCCACGCAGCTCCACGTACGAGGCCGTTCTCGACGCGAGCCTCTTCACCCCGGCCCAGTTGCAGCCCACCGCCGTCGGACGGCTCGCCTTCCAGGCGGGCACCCGCTGGATGCGCGACCACGTGTGCAGCCACCGCACCCTGGTGCATGAGCACCGGGTCGGATTCGTGCTGTGGTCATGGCAGTTGGAGTACGTCCACCCGCTGCGGTTCCTCGACGCCGACGAGGCGCGCGTCGAGGTGACCGCGCGTGTCCGCGGCCCGCGCGCCTCGCAGCTGGAGGTGGAGATGACCCTCGAAGGCCCGTCCGGTGTCGCGGTGCGCACGCGGGCCGCTTCGGTGCCGCTGCGGCTCAGCGGCGACGAGGCGCTCTCCGGCGCGCCCCGGCTGCTGCCCGACGCTCTCGCCGGCGCCTTCCACGACGACGAGACCGAGCGCACCCCGCACCGTTCGCGGATCCGCGCCATGCGCGCCGGGTTCGCGCGGGACGGCGAGCAACTCGCCTCGGGGAGAACGCACTTCCGGGTGCACCGGCACCACTGCGAAGTCGCCGACCAGTGGTACTGGGCCGAGACGCTCGGGTTCGCCGCCGGTGCCCGCGAGGAGCTCGTGATGCGGCACGGCAAGGCGCTTCCCGGGCTGCGACGCGCGCTGGCCGCGCCGCTGCGCCGGGTGGACGTGACATGGCTGCGCGCCGGCCAGTTCCGGGATCTGTTCGAGCTCCGCACGACCGCCCACCAGGTCGGGGATGAGCTCGCGTTCGTCCATGAACTGTGGCTCGCGGATGACGAGGGCGGGATCGGGAGCGGGATCGAGGACGGCGGACCGTACGCCGTCGTGGTGGAGCGCATATGACCTCGTCGGCCGGACCCACGGACGCACTGTCCACGTTCGACGCCGCGGCACACCTGGAGCAGGCGCTCGGCTGCCCCTTCGACCCGGGCAGCGGCATCTCGCTCGCCGAAGGTGTCCGGGCCGACGAGCTGGAGGCGGAACCCACCGCGTCCTACGAGGCCGCCTGGTCGGCCGGCCTGCACGAGCAGCTGGTCCCCGTGTCCGAAGGCGGCCGGCTCGGCTCGTTCGAGTCCCTGATGGGCGTGGTGCGCGCGACCTCGCGGCGCGATCTGGCGGTCTCCGTCGGTCTCGGCTCGACGCTCCTCGCCGCGACCCCGGTATGGGCCTGGGGCGACGACACCCAGCGGAGCAGGGTCGCCGAGCTCGTCCTCGGCCGCGCCCGGGGCACCGCCGGCATCAGCGAGGAGGCGGCCGGCAGCGACCTGCTCGCCACCGGCACGCGCGCGGTCCCCGCCCCCGGCGGGTATGTGCTCGACGGAGAGAAGTGGCTGGTCGGCAACGGCCGGTGCTCCTCGTTCGCCACCGTCCTCGCCGCATCCGATCCGTCGTACGGGCTGTTCCTGCTCGACTTCGACGCCCTCGACGCCACCACCGTGAAGCGGCTCGACAAGGTACGCACCCACGGGCTGCGCGGCCATGACCTGAGCGGCTTCGCCCTCAGCGGCTGCCAGGTCGGCGCCGGGGCCGTGCTCGGCCGGCCCGGCCGCGGCATCGAGATGGTCTCCGGAATGCTGCAGTTCACCCGGACCCTGGTCGGCGCGAGCAGCCTCGGCGCGGCCGACACGGCACTGCGGATCGCGCTGCGCCACGCCCGTGGGCGGATGCTCTACGGCCGCCCGGCCCTCGCCATGGCGCCGGTCCGCTCCCTGCTCGCCCGGGGCTTCGCCGATCTGCTGGTCGCGGAGTGCACCGAGCTGTCCGCCGCGCGCGGTCTCGACGTCGCGCGGCAGCGCATGGCGCTCTGGTCCGCGGTGGCCAAGTACGTCGTGCCGCAGCTGTGCGTGGACACCGTGACCGCGTGCGCGGAGGTGCTCAGCGCACGCGCCCACCTGCGCCAGGGAGCCGCGGGCGGCGCCTTCCAGAAGCTGCTGCGCGATATCGCGGTCACCCCGGTGTTCGAGGGCACCGAACTGGTCCAGCTGGACACGGTCCGGGCCCAGTTGAGCGGTGCGGCCCGGCGCCGCCGGTCACCCGCGACGCTGCCGCTTCCGCTGCTCTTCGGGTTCGGCGAGCCGGTGGTGTCGCCCGCGCCGCGGGAGCTGCGCCCCTCGCTCACCTTCGGCGGCGCCGACGAGGTCGTCGACCTCCTGGACGAGGCGGTCGAGGAGCTGGCCGACGATCCCCGGCTCGCCGCCCTGGCGCGAACGATCCTGCGGGTCCGTGACGAGACCCGGGAGGAGTTCGCCGGGCTCGGCACCCTGCGGACGGCCGAGGCCTACGAGGCCGCCCGCCGGCACTGCCTGGTCCACGCGGCGGCCTGCTGCGTCCACACCTGGCTCCAGCGCCGTGCGGCGCTCGGCGGCCTGGCCACCGAGCGGGCCTGGCTCTCGCTCGCGCTGCGCCGCGTCGTGGCGCGGCTCGGCCTGCCGGTCCCGCCCGACCCGGAGGCCGAGGACGTGCTGGTGCGCCGGCTCGAAGAACTCGACGACGAGGACCGGGCGTTCTCCCTCGTACCGATGCGGCTCGCACCGCAGCACCGTGATCCCACGCCCGACCGAAGCTAAGGGCTGTCCCGCAATTCCTGGTGGATCAGCGCACGGCGTCAGATGCGGTGCATCGCAAGGCGGAGAGGCGCCCGCATACTGGATGTATTCGGGCGTTTCGACAACGCGGCGAGGTGCCGTAGCTGTCGTCGTGCGCCCGCCAGGAATTGCGGGACAGCCCTTAGGGCCTGTCGTTCGGGTCATGCCGGGCTCGCGGGCCCCGGCTCGCGCATCTGCGGCGTTGTCGTCGGTCGCCGATGCTCCGCAGTGACTCCCCTCCGCCTTGCGGCTGCACGCACCGGACCCCGCTCCCTGATCCGGCCCGACCCAAACAAGAGACCCTAGGAGTAAGCCATCACCACCGCGCGCACCGACCCTGCGGACCCCGCGACCGAGCCCCTCTCCACCTGGCTGTCGTCGCTGATCGCCGATCTGCTGGGCCTCGACGAACCGTTCCCGGCCGGCCTGCCGCTGGGCGAACTGGGCATCGACTCCCTCACCGCGGCCCAGCTCTCCGTGGAGGCCGAGGAACACACCGGTGTCCATGTGCCGCTGACCCGTTTCCTCGGCGACGAGACCCTCGACGACATCGTCCGGGCCCTGGCGGACGCCCCGGTCCCCGGCCCGGCGGCCGGGGCGACCGCGTGACGGCCCGGGCCCGCGCCGCCGATGTCATGAACCGGGGTGGCGAGAACCGCCACGGACCGCACCGCACCCTCGACGCACAGGTGGAGGAGGTCCGGTCCGAGGCCCGGCGCAGGTTCGCCGGATTCGTGCTGGACGTCGCCAACCCAGGCTCGCACTTCCGTAACCACGCCCGCCGGCCGCTCGACAACCGCGTGTTCGAGCAGGCGGGCGAGCTCGGCCTGATGCGGTTCTCGTTGCCGGCCGAGGCCGGGGGCGACGGACGGGACAAGCTCGCCTGGGGTGTGGTGGTCGAGGAGATCGCCCGTCTCTCGCGCGATCCGGGATTCGCCGTGCTGCTCGACATCACCGTCGAGATCACCGAGCTGATCCTGTCCAGCGGAACCCCCGAACTGATCGAGCGCTATGTGCCCGACCTCGTGGCCGGCCGGCGCTTCGGCGTGCAGGGCGCCTACGAGAACCGGGACCCGTACGACTACACGTCCACCGCGCGCCTCGAAGGCGACACCTGGGTGCTCAACGGCGCCAAGCGGTTCCTCGCCGGGGCCGCGTTCGCCGACCTGTTCATCCTGTTCCTGCGCGACGAGGCGTCCAACGACATGCTCGCCTTCGTGGTCGAGAAGGACGATCCGGGTGTCACCCCGGTCCCGCTCGACACCATGGGCCTGCACACGATGGGCCTGGGCCAGGTACTCCTGCACGACGTGCGGCTGCCGCCGTGGCGGCTCGTGTGGCGGGCCGACGCGCTCAGCGAACTCAACACGTACGCGCGCATCCGCCGCACGATGAGTGCGTGCGGGGTGCTCGGCGCCCTGGACGCGGTGGTGGAGAACTGTGTGGAGTCACTGGCCGCGCGCAGGCGCGGCGGGCGCCCGGTCCTCGACTACACCAATGTGGAGCGCTCGGTCGGCGAGATGCACATGCTGCTGCAGAGCGCACGGGCGAGCGTCTACCGGGCGCTGGACGGCACCCGCTCGGCCGCCCGCGACCCGCACTTCGACGAACTCGCCACCGTCGCCAAGCACCGGACCGCCGAAAGCGCTTTGCGTGTCGGCCAGTTGGTGATGGGGCTCCAGGGCGGCGAGGCGTACATGGCCACGTTCCCGTGGGAACGCTTCATGCGTGACGTCCTGGGTCTGGTCTCCGGTCAGGGTTCCCAGGAGACGCTCCTCATCCAGCTGGGCCAGCGTTCGATCGTCGGCCTGGAGGGAAAGCGGGTGCGTCAGGAGGCCGCCGAGCGCATGGTCGCCCGGCTGGCTGACTCGTGGTGGGCGCTGCACGCCGCCGTCGCGTTCGACGGGCCCGGCGAACCGGCCGGCCCCTTGCGCGAGGTGCTGTCGGCGGCGGGCCTCGAAGCCGTCGGTCCGGGCCCCCGTGCCGAGGCGGCCGCACTGCTCGGCCGCGCCCACACGCTGTGGGCCGCGGTGTGTTCCGGGGCGGCGCCCGACGCCCTGCCGCAGGGACCCTCGGACCTCCTCGGCGGGCGGCTCGCGGAGCCGGCCGCGCAGGCGTGGGCGCTGCTGGCGTGTGCCGTCGCGGAACGGACCGGGCTGCTGGCCCGGCTGCTCAGGCCGTGCACGGCGAAGGAGGCCGCCGGGACCCTGCCCGTGGGCCTTGCCGAGGGGCTGCTGGAGGTTCTCGCGGACGCGGCGCTGGTACGGCGGGACGGCGAGGGCCGCTATGTGGCCGCCGAGGGCCTGGAGCGCGTGCTCATAGGCGGCCCGCGCGCCTCCGCGTTCGCCGCACGGCTGCGGCGCGCGGTGACCGGGGGCGCCCGGCTCCGGTCCGGGGCGGGGACCCCGCAGGACGAGCCGGCTCCCGGGTGCGGCGGCGAGGCACCGGCGCTCGCGGAGGCCCTGGTCGACTCCCTGCTGGGACAGCTGGAAGGACTGCCCGCGATGCTGGATCTGCCCGGTGCGCGGGTCGGCTGTGCGGCCGGTGACGGAGGCCGGTCCGCCGTCGAGCTGTCGCGCCAGATTCCCGGACTTCCGGTACTCGCGCTGGAGCCCCAGCAGTTGCCCGCTCCCACACCCTGCGGGCAGGTACGGGTACGGGTCGGTGATCCGGCCGGCTTCGAGGAGGACGACCGGCTCGCGCTCGTCTGGCTTCCCGTCGCCGGGCTGCCCGGCGACGGTCTGCGCCCGGCCGTCGCCGCCGGCGCTGCCGCGCTGATGCGCGGCGGGTGGATCGTCCTGCCGTGCCCGCTCCTGCCGAAGCGGCCTCTGGGGGCAGCGGCGGTACACCTCGGCCTCGCCGTCACGGGCGGGACGGCGCCCGCGGACGGTGAGGTCGAGGGCCTGCTGCGGGCTGCGGGCCTGGGCCATGTCCGTACGGCCTGGGAGGACCATGCCCTCGGTATCAGGCTGATCGCGGCCCGCCGCCCGTGACACCGCCGCCGGGGCGGCGGATGGCAGAAGGAGTCCGCTCCGGCCCGGCCGGGCCGGAGCGGGTCCGTCTCAGGCCCGGCCGAAGAGGGTCCGTCCGAAGTACTCGGTGTCGAAGTACTCCCGCATGCTCCGGATCTTTCCCTCCCTGACGGTGAACTGCGCACTGATGTCCAGGACGTACGGGGCACCGTCGCGGGTCGTGGCCCGGGTGACGCACTCGACCGAGACCTCGTCGCCCTCGGCGATCACGTGGAGGATGTCGACCGCGTACTCGGCCGTCGGGTCGAAGCGCTCTCCCATGGGGATCAGGAACTTCTCGGCGATCTCGCCCAGCCCGGTCCAGGTCCCCGCCACCGGATGGCTGCCGGGTATGCGGTAGACGGCGTCGGCGGCGACGACGCCGGAGATCACCGCCGCGTCGCGCTCACGCAGGCCCTGGAGGTAGCGGTGCACCACGCTCTTGGCGTCGAGGGCTTCCTGGGTTCGTTCGGCGGCCTGGGTCATCGGTTCTCCTCGGGTTGTCGCTGATCGGTCGTGCGGGCGGCGAGTGCTTCGTCAGTTCGCCGGGGCGTCATCCAGCAACTGGGGCGTCAGGGCCCGCTGGAAGGGCTTGAACAGCACGGACTGGGGTGCGTGGCGCAGATACAGGTCGCGCACGACGCGCAGGGCGGGGTTCTCCAGCTGCTCGAAGCCGCCGAACTTGCGGGAGACCTCGACCATCTCCCGGGTGCGCTCACGCCGCAGGTTCTCGTACCTGCGCAGCGAGGCGACGGTGTCCGTGCCCGCGGCCAGGCACTGGGCGAGGACCACGGCGTCCTCGATGGCCGTGCTGCCGCCCTGGCCCAGGCTGGGGAGCATCGGGTGTGCGGCATCGCCCAGGAGGGTCACCGGGCCCTCGCCCCAGTTCTCGAGGAACGGGCGGTCCTGTGCCGGTACGGCGACGATGTCCTCGGCCGGGGTGGTCGAGATGGCCTCGCACACCTCGTCGGCCCATCCGGCGTAGGCGCGCACGATGGGGTCCTTGTCGCCGTCCCAGCCGCCGGCCGCTTCGGCCGACATGTTCAGGGTGCCCCACCAGTAGGCCCGCCCCTGGCCCACGTCGTGGATGCCGAAGCGCTTGCCGAGGCCCCAGTAGTGGGCGTTGAACCCCTTCGTGATCTTCGGGTGGGCGAAGGGGGTGACGGAGAGCCAGCAGAGGAATCCGCCGTACCGGGGGCCGCTGTCGTCACCGGTACGCCGGCGGCGCACCGCGGAGTTGATGCCGTCGGCGCCGATCAGGAGGTCACCGGTGGCTTCCCTGCCGTCCTCGAAGCGGACCCGTACGCCGTCCCCGGTGATCTCGTACCCGGTGGCGGCCGCGCCCACCTCGATGGGCATTCCTCCGAGGGCGTCGAGCAGGGCGGCCTGCAGGTCGCCCCGGTACATCGCGACGCTGGGCGCGCCGAGCCGGTCGCCGGCGGTCTCGACCGGCAGGGACCGCAGGGTCCGGCCCTTGTCCGTCATGATCCCGGTGTGCAGGATCGTCTGCCCGCGCTTCTCCAGACCGAGGTCGATCCCGAGGGCGCGCAGGGCAGCCACGGCGTTGCTCATCACGGAGATACCGAATCCGGCGGGGCGCAGATCGGGTGCGCGCTCGTACACCTCCACGTCGACGCCGACCCGGCGCAGGGCCACGGCGGTCGCGAGCCCTCCGATGCCGGCTCCGATCACTATGGCCCGGGGGCTGGTTCGCTGTGCCACGTCAGTGTCCCTTCTCTGCGGTACGGGGAGCGGGCACCTGGCCCGCGGGGTGCGGATCGCCGCCGCTCCCGGTCCGCGCCAACTTGCCTACGATGTTTGCGACTTCGGCCACGTGCGGCTCCTCCATGAGGGAGAGGTGGTCGCCCGGCACCTGAATGACCTCGACCCGGCCGGTGGTCATGCTGTGCCACCCGTTGGCGGGGTCCTTGTGCTGCGTACTGCCCGCGCCGTGCATCGCGTGGAGGACCTGCGGCAGCGGCTCGACGGCCCGGATCAGGGTGACGTCGTCCGCCACCGGTCCGGGCCGGTAGTGCTGTGTCGCGCGCCAGTTGGCCTCGTACACCCCGAAGAGGCGCCCGACGAGCGAGCCCTTGCTGTCGGCGGGCAGGATGCCCTCGTCGGCGGCGACTGTGGCGATGAAGTCGAACTTCTCCTCAAGGGTGGTGAGTTCGGCGGGAATGGCCTCCAGGGGAGAGTCGCCGCCACGGCCGAGCAGCAGCAGTTCCCAGAAGAACCAGCCGAGCAGCGCCTCGTCGGTGAACGCCCTGTGCTGATCCGCCGGGCCGAGGGCCACGGTGTCCAGGAGGATCACCCTGGCGACCTCATGCCCCGCGGCCCGCAGCTGTCGCGCCATCTCGAAGGCCACGAAGCCGCCGAAGGACCAGCCGCCGATGACGTACGGACCCTCGGGCTGGACCCGGCGCATGGCGGCGACGTAGTGCGCGGCGATCGCCTGCATCGTGCGCAGGGGCTCGGTGCCCGGGTCGCCGCCGGACGCCTGGAAGGCGTAGAGCGGCTGGTCGTCCGGCAGATGACGGGCGAAGGGTACGTAGCAGAGCACGTTGCCGCCCATGGGGTGGACCAGGAAGACCGGCGGCCTGCTGCCGGCCCGGCGGATCGGCACCAGCGGGTCGAAGCCGGGCGTGGCGCCGCCCTTGCGCAGCAGCCCCGCCACCGCGGCCACCGTCGGCGCCGTGATGAAGGCGGATATCGGGATCGGGACGCCGTACCGCTGCTCGATCAGCACGACGAGCCGCATCGTGGTGAGGGAGGTGGCGCCCAGCGTGAAGATGTCGTCATGGACACCGATCCGTTCGAGGCCGAGGAGTTCACCGAGCATCTCCACCAGGGTTCGTTCGTACGCGTCCCGGGGTTCGTCGCCGTCGCCGGCGGTCGGCCTGGTCAGCGGCCGGGCCCGCAGCGCCTTGTCGTCACGCTTGCCGCTCGGGGTCAGCGGCAGCGCGTCCAGCCACTCGAAGTGCTGCGGGACCATGAACTCGGGCAGCAGCGAACGCAGTTCGGTACGCAGGACGTTCAGGTCCGTCCGCTCGGCGTCGCCGGAGAGGAAGGCCACCAGTCCGGTGCGTCCGTCCGCCCCGCTCCGGGCGACCACCGCGGCCTGCCGGACGTCGAGGCCCGGGTGGCGTGCCGCGAGGCCGATGAGGGCGACCTCGGCCTCGGCGGGCTCGACGCGGTAGCCGCGGATCTTCACCTGGGTGTCGGCCCGGCCCGCGTAGGCGAGGACGCCGCCGGGCAGGACGCGTCCCAGGTCACCGGTTCGGTAGGCGGTGACCTCGCCGTCGGGCCCGGAGATGCGCACGAACCGTTCGGCAGTCAGCGGGGCGGCCCCGAGATAGCCGTCGGCGAGCGCCGCTCCGGTCAGGTACAGCTCGCCCTTCACACCCGTCGGAACGGGGCGGCCCAGCGGGTCGAGGACCCGTACCCCGGCGCCGGTGACGGGGGTGCCGATCGGGACGAGTGCGGGAAAGCCTGCCGGGTCCCCGGTCATGGTGTGGCGGGTCACCACGTGCGACTCGGTGGGCCCGTACTGGTTCTCCAGGATCGCTCCCGGCAGCGCGGCGACGAAGGCCCGGATCTCGTCGGTGACCCTCAGCTGCTCACCGGAGGACACGATCACACGCAGCGCTCGCGGGACGATGCCGAGGGCCCCGGACGCCTCGGCGAGCTGCTGCAGCGCCACGTACGGCAGGAAGATCCGTTCGACGCCGGCCTCGTCGAGCAGGCGCAGCAGCGCCGGCATGTCGCGCCGTTCCTCCTCCGTGACCAGGCGCAGCGTGCCGCCCGCGCAGAGCGTGGAGTAGATCTCCTGGAAGGAGACGTCGAAGCTGAGCGGCGCGTACTGCACGGTGGTCCGGCCGGCGGAGGCGCTCTCCGCCCGGATCTGCCAGCCGATCAGGGCGGCCAGGGAGCGGTGGGGCATCACCACGCCCTTGGGGCGGCCCGTGGAGCCCGAGGTGAACAGGATGTACGCGGTGCTGTCGGGGCCGATCGCGTCCGGCAGCACTCCCGCCTGCCCGTCGGTGGTGGCTGCCGGCTCCGGGCCGAAGAGCGACTCCGCGGCCAGCAGCAGTTCCGGGTCCGGCAGGAGTGCCGCGTCCGCCGTGCGGGCGATGATCCGGAACGGCTCGGCCTGCTCCACCATGGCGGCGATCCGCGCCTCGGGGTAGGCGGTGTCCAGCGGCACACAGGCGGCGCCGGCCCTGGCGGTGCCGAGAATGGCGGCGACGGTCTCCGGTGAGCGGTCCATCGCGATGCCGATCCGGGCGCCGGGCCGGGCCCCGAGGGCGGTCAGCCGGCGGGCCACCCGCTCGGCGGACGCCCGCAGTTCGCGGTAGGTCCAGGTGCGGTCGCCCGTGGTGACGGCGGGTGCGTCGGGGTTCCGGTCCGCCTGCCGGTCGAAGAGCCGTACGACGTCGTCGGTGAATGCGTCGGCGGTGGGGGTCGCGCTCTGCTGCGTACCGGCCATGAACGCGAAGTCGGGTGGCTCGCCGGGGCCGGTGACGAGGCTGCGCAGCACCTCGGTGTAGGTGTCCCCGAACAGTTCGGCCTGGGCCGGGGTGATGCTGTGGCCGTCGCCGTCGATGCGCAGGCCGATCGTGCCGTCCTGCGGATGGAGGAAGGCGTTGACCAGGAGCTGGAAGTCGGTCTCCTCCCACGTCGTGAACTCCTCCAGACGCACGTCGGGAAGACGCAGCACGTCGGAGAGCACATGGAAGTGCACGTAGTTGAACGCGGTGTGCAGGACCGGGCCTCCGCCGTGGTCCGCCTGCATGGCGCTCAGCGGGTAGCGCTGATGGGCCTGGCCCTCGGACTCCTGGCGGTGGAGCTCCCGGACCACGTCGAGCCGGCTGCCCCCGGCCCCGTCGGCGCCGAGGCGTACCGGGACGGTGTTGAGGAAGAGGCCCACCATGCGTTCGGCGTCCGCGTACTCCGGCCGCCCGTGCGTGATCACGCCGGTGGTGAAGTCGTCGAGCCCGGAGAACAGCCGCAGCGTCAGGCAGTGGGCGGCCAGCAGCACGGACTTCAGCGGCAGGGCGTGCTCCCTGGCCAGGGCACGGACCTGCCGGGTCAGCCCGTCGGGCAGCACGAGCTGATGGACCACCTGTGCCTCGCCGCGCGGCGCTTCGGACGGTGCGAAGCCGTCGAGCCGGAGCACCTCCGCTCCCGCCAGGCGCTGCTGCCAGTACGCGCGGGCGGCGGGGTCCGCCTCCGCCTCGCGTTCGCCGCGCACATGGTGGGCCGCGGTGGGCAGTTCGCCGTCCGGGACCGGGGCGATGTCCGCGCCGAGCGTGTGCAGGTAGTCCTGGAGGAGCTCCCGCAGCAGGTTCGCGACGCTTCCTCCGTCGAGCAGCGCGTGGTGGAAGCTGAGGACCAGGTCGACGCCGTCGTCGTGCACATGGGCGCGGAAGAGGTAGAGCGGCGGCCGGTTGAACGTGTACGGGTGGAACCGCCGTTCCTCGATGTGCCGGCGGATCTCCGCCTCCGCTTCGGCGTCCTCGCGCCCCCGCAGGTCGGCGATCTCCAGGCCGCCCGGCGCGCTCGTGTGCACGATCTGGAGCGGCTCGGTGAGCCCGCCGAGGTCGAAGGAGGAGCGCAGCGCGGGATGGCGGGCGACCAGACGCGCGAAGGCGTCCTGGAAGCGTGCCTCGTCCCACTCCATGGCCAGGCGGTACCGGAAGACGTCGTGGTAGACGGCGGAGCGCTCGTCCCGGCGGCTGTGGTAGACGAGCCCCAGCTGCAGCCGGGTCAGCGGCCAGGCGTCGGCCGCGTCCCCGAGGCGCGCCCGGTCCACGTGCGGGACGAGCGCGAAGGGGACCGGGCCGGCCGCGGGCCCGGACGCCTCGCTGGAGTGCGCCGCGAGGCCGGCAACCGTCGGGTTCCGCACGAGGTCGCTCAGGGAGAAGTGGACGCCCTGGCGCTCGGCCAGCGCGCGGATGCGGAGCATCAGGAGGGAGTCGCCGCCGAGGGCGTAGTAGTCGTCGTGGATCCCGACCTGCCGCACCCCGAGCACCTCGGCCCAGACCGCGGCGAGCACCGCCTCATTCCCGTTACGGGGCGCCGCGCCCGGCTCTCCGGCGGGCTCGGCGTCCGGGGCGGCGAGCCTGCGCCGGTCCAGCTTGCCGTTGGGCGTCAGGGGGATCGCGTCGATCCGCCGGAACCGCCCCGGGATCATGACCTCGGGGAGTTCCTCGGCCAGCCGGCCGCGCAGGAACGCCGTCTCCAGCTCGTTCCCGGACACGTAGTGGCCGACCAGGAACGTGCCTCGCCCCGGGGCCGTGTGGTCCGTGACGGCGGCGTACCGCACGCCGGGTATGCGGGACAGGGCGTCCTGGACCTCGCCCAGCTCGATGCGGTTGCCGCGGATCTTCACCTGCCCGTCGATCCGGCCGAGGTACTCCAGGGTGCCGTCGCCCAGCCAGCGGGCGAGGTCGCCGGTGCGGTACATCCGGCCGCCGTCGACGAAGGGCGCCTCGACGAACTTCTCCCGGGTCAGTTCGGGCCGGCCGAGGTATCCGCGGGCCAGGCCGACGCCGCTGACGCACAGCTCGCCCGGCACGCCCACGGGCTGCGGCTCGCCGCCCCGGTCCAGGACGTGCAGCTCGATGTTGTCGATCGGCCGCCCGATGGGAACCCGTGGGACGGCGGGCCCGTCCGGCGCGGGACAGACCTGCGCGGAGACGTCGACGGTGGCTTCGGTGGGCCCGTACAGATTGACCAGGACGGGTGCGCCCTCGCCGCCGAAGACCCGGTGGAACTGCTCCACGTGGCCGGGGGTCAGGGCCTCGCCGCTGCAGAAGACATGGCGCAGCGAACCGGCCCGGGCGCGCAGCCCGTCCGACTCCTCCAGCAGGTCGAGGAAGGGTCCCAGCATCGAGGGCACGAAGTGCGCGACGGTGACCCGCTGCTGTTCGACCGTGTGCAGGATCTGCCGCGGGTCCTTCTCGCCGTCCGGCGGCAGCAGCGCCACGGAGGCGCCTTCGACGGCCCACCAGAAAAGCTCCCACACCGATACGTCGAAGGAGACGGGCGTCTTCTGCAGCAGGACGTCGTCCGCGCCGAGCGGGAACGCGCGCTGCATCCACGCCAGCCGGTTGATCACCGAACGGTGCTCGACCATCACGCCCTTGGGGCGTCCCGTCGAGCCCGAGGTGTAGATGACGTAGGCGAGATCGCGGGCGCCGGCCCCGGCCGCCACCGCGTCCGACGGGCCTTGCAGCAGCTCACCGACCGGGCACACCTCGGTTCCCTCGGGCACCGGTACCCCGCTGTCGGCGGAGTCCGTCACCACGGCCCTGGCGGCGCTGTCCTCCAGGATGAAGGCGATACGCCGCGCGGGATGTCCCGGGTCCACCGGGACGTACGCCGCACCCGACTTGAGGATTCCGAGGACGGCGGCGAGCATCCGGGGGCCGCGCTCCATCAGTACGGCGACCCGGTGGCCGACGCCTGTCCCCCGCGCCCGCAGTGACCGCGCCACCTGGTTGGCCATGGCGTCGAGTCCGGCGTAGCCGAGCGCTTCCCCGCCCTCCGCTCCGTGTACGGCGGCCCTGCCGGGGTACCGGGCGGCCTGCTCCTCGAACAGGGTGTGCAGGGTCGTGTCGTCGGCGAACGGGATGCGCGGGCCGCGGGTGAAGCCCTGGATCTCGTCCTGCTCGCGCTCGCTGAGCATCAGCAACTCACCGGCGGGCCGTTCGGGTTTGTCGAGCCCGTGGGCGATCAGCGAGGTGAGGTGCTCGACGAAGGACTCGACGGGCAGGTCGGCGTCGAACACATCGGTGGCGTAGCGCAGTTCGACGTGGAGCTCCGACCGGCCGCGGGTGCCCACGACGCTGACGACCAGCGCCTCGTCGTCGTGCGGAGGCGCGGTGAACGCCGCTCCCCCGCGTACCACGCCGTCGAGGTCCAGCGGCTTGCGCAGGGTCATGTAGGTCAGCGTGACGTCGAAGAGCCGGCGCTCCCGGGAGCCGTCGGCCGGCAGCTCCCGCAGGACGTCCCCGATCGGCAGCCGCTGGTGCTGCTGCAGCAGGCCCACCGCGTCCTGGACGCCGGTGGCTATCGCGGCCAGGGGCTTCCCGTCGGGGACCTCGACGCGCAGGGGCAGCGTGTTGGCGTACTGGGCGACCGCGGTCAGCTCCGTTCTGCTGCGCCGGTTGAGCAGGGGCACACCGATCACCGCTTGCTCGGTGCGGTGCACCCGGGCGAGCCAGGTGCCGAGCGCGGCGGCGAAGAAGGCGAAGGGGGTGCTGCCGCTCTCCTTGATGCGGTCGGCCACCGCTCCCGGCAGGGTGAACGTGTGGAGTCCGGTGGCGGGCCCGCCGTCCTTGGTGCGCCGGGTGAAGAAGCGGGGTTCCGCCGCCGCGAGTTCGGCGCGGTGGAAGGCCCGGTCGTCCTCCTGCTCCGGGGAGCCGAAGTAGGCGTCCCGGCCGGTGACCGCGGTGAGCACCGACGGGGCGGCGCCCCGGTCGCGGGGTTCCTGGCCGCGGGACCGGCGGGCGTAGTCCTCCATCACCTCGGTGTGCAGGATCTCCGCGCCCCGGCCGTCGACGAGCAGGTGGTGCCCCATCAGGAACAGGTGGAGCGCATCCGCGCCCTCCCGCAGCAGCGCCGCGCGGAAGAGCTTGCGGCGCCGGAGCTCGAACGGGGTGGCCATGGCCTCCTCGCGCCAGGCCCGGCATGCCGCGGCCGGGTCGGGCCCGGCGGAGAGGTCGACCAGGTCGACAGCGGGCGCCCCGTCGTCGGTCAGCGCGTCGGCCATCCACTGCCGTGGCACGCCGTCGAACTCGTCGAATCTGAGCCGGAAGGCGTCGTGCCGCTCCAGGGCGCGGGTGAAGCACGCTCTCAGCAGCTCGCCGTCGACGGCGCCCGTGAACCGCTCGAAGACGGCCCCGTTGAACTGCGGGGTGCCCGGCGTCCGGGACTCCGCAAGCCAGATGTCACGCTGGTACGGCGACAGCCGCACGTTCTCGGTACTGATGACTTCCCCCTGGTCCTGTACGGGTGCCACGCAGGGCACACCGACACCTTCCGGGCGCGACCGGTCCCGGATCTTGTCCGTCAGACAGCGACGGCGGCCGCTCGCTTGGCCCGTGAGGCACGGATGCCTTCGCGCCGGTCCGTGAAGGACGTGGCCTGGCTGTCCAGCCGGGCCACGAACGCGGCGAGTACCTCGCGTGCCGCCTCGCCGGCCGGGCCGAACCCGCCGCGCTCGAACACACGCAGATTGCGCAGGATCGGCATCACCACGCTGTCGTGGTGCAGCCGCAGGTCGTAGATGCCCGCGATGGCGATCTCCGCGGACTTGCGCCCGAAGTCCTTGATCGTCGAGCCGGGCATCTCGAACCCGGTCACGACATCGCGTACGGCTTCCATCGCCTTGTCGGGAGCGAGCTCGAACGCGGCGTCGACCAGGTTCCGGTAGAAGACCATGTGCAGGTTCTCGTCCGCCGCGATCCGTGCGAGCAGTGCGTCGCAGACCGGATCGGCGCTCACATGTCCGGTGTTGCGGTGCGAGATCCGGGTGGCGAGCTCCTGGAAGGAGGCGTACGCGATCGCGTGCAGGGCACTGAAGCCGTCGGGGCGGTCGTATCCCGCCGACATGTGTGCCATCCGGGCCCGCTCCAGGGCCCTGGGGTCGACGGCCCGGGTTGCGAGGAGGTAGTCGCGCAGGGCGATGCCGTGCCTGGCCTCCTCGGCCGTCCAGCGGTTGACCCAGTTGCCCCAGGCCCCGTCCTTGCCGAACTCGGCCACCGCGAAGTGGTAGCCGGGCAGGTTGTCCTCGGTCAGGAGGTTGACCACGAGCGAGGTCCGGGCCACCTCCGGGAGCTTCGCCTCGTCCTGGGTCCATGCCTCACCGCCGAGCGGCCCCTCGAAGTCCCGGCCTTCGCCCCACGGGATGTACTCGTGCGGGAACCACTCCTTGGCGACGTCCAGGTGGCGGTGGAGATTGCTTTCCACCACGGGCTGGAGCTCGGCCAGCAGGGAGCTCTCGGCCCGAGCTGCGGAACGGTCCGAAGGGTCGGGACGGGCGGAAAGGTCGCTGGATGGCATTGCGCTCTCTGTTCGTCTCGTCAGTCAGGAAGGGATGGAGGCCGGGCG
>NZ_JAELVH010000083.1 GCF_019399235.1 Streptomyces poriferorum
GCTCATGGGTGGGGATGCTTCCTTTCCGGTACGGGGCGGCTGCCCGCTCACGGCGTGGTCTCTTCGGCGAGGAGGACCGGGGCTGCGGTCCGGGCGAGCACCTCGGCGATGTCGACGCCGGGTGCGGTCTCCACCAGGGCCAGCCCGGCGGGGGTCACGTCGAGCACGGCGAGGTCCGTGATGATCCGGTGGACGCAGGCCCGGCCGGTGAGCGGGAGGGTGCACTCGTCGACGATCTTCGGGCTGCCGTCCTTGGCGGTGTGGGTCATCGTCACGATGACGCGGCGGGCACCGTGCACGAGGTCCATGGCGCCGCCGATCCCGGTCACGAGCTTGCCGGGAACGGCCCAGTTGGCGAGGTCGCCGCGGGCGGACACCTGCATGGCGCCGAGGACGGCGGTGTCGATGTGCCCGCCGCGGATCATGCCGAAGGAGAGCGCCGAGTCGAAGAACGAGGCCCCCGGCAGTACGGTCACCGTCTCCTTGCCCGCGTTGATGAGGTCGGGATCGACGTCCTCGTCGTACGGGAAGGGCCCGGTGCCCAGAATGCCGTTCTCGGACTCGAGGACGACGTGCACACCGGCGGGCAGATGGTTGGGGATCAGCGTCGGAAGGCCGATGCCCAGGTTGACGTACTCGCCGTCGCGGAGCTCGGCGGCCGCGCGGGCGGCCATCTCCTGGCGGTTCCAGCTCATCGGTGGCCGTCCTCGTCCGGGTGGGTCCGTGGTGTCACGGTGCGCTGCTCGATCCTCTTGTCGGCGGCCTGCTCCGGGGTCAGCGCGACCACGCGCCGGACGAAGATTCCGGGCAGGTGCACATGGTCGGGGTCGATCTCGCCGGGCTCGACCAGTTCCTCGACCTCGGCGATCGTGATGCGGCCCGCCATGGCGGCGAGCGGGTTGAAGTTGCGGGACGCCTTGTTGAAGACGAGGTTCCCGTGCCGGTCGCCCCTGGCCGCCCTGACGAGCGCGAAGTCCGTGCGGATGCCGCGCTCCATCACGTAGGGGGTGCCGTCGAAGTCGCGTACCTCCTTGGCCGGGGAGGTGACCGCGACGCCGCCGTCCCCGTCGTAACGCCAGGGCATTCCGCCGTCGGCGACGAGGGTGCCGACTCCGGCCGGGGTGTAGAAGGCGGGGATGCCCGCCCCGCCGGCGCGCAGCCGCTCGGCGAGGGTGCCCTGCGGGATGAGTTCGAGTTCCAGTTCGCCCGCCAGGTACTGGCGGCCGAACTCCTTGTTGCCGCCGATGTACGAGCCGGTGACCCGGCTGATCCGGCCGGCGGCCAGCAGGACCGCGAGCCCGGAGTCCTGCGCGCCGCAGTTGTTGGACACGACGCGCAGGTCCCCGGTGCCCCGCTCGTGGAGGGCCGATATCAACGCGTCGGGGACGCCGCTGAGCCCGAAGCCGCCGACCGCGATCGAGGCGCCGTCCGGGACGTCGGCCACGGCTTGCGCGGCGGAGGCCACCACCTTGTCCATGGGACCGTTCCTCACTTGTTCGCGCCCGATAGCGCGTGTTCGCATAGTGAAGTTTCTTTCACTATTCTTGGCACGGAGTCTGCCGCCCGCCCGGTGCCCTGTCAACGGCCGGCGCCCCACCGCGGCCGGGCGGACGTCCTCAGCTGCCGGTGTTCACTACTGTGTCCCCATCACGCCCGACGGAGAGCCGATGCCACCGCCCCACACGCTCCAGCAGACCGAGACGCCGGCGCCGGCCGAAGCCGTCGCCCCGCTCATGCGCGGCATCGCGGTCCTGCGCCGGCTCACCGACGAGGGCGGGACGATGAGCCCCAGCGCCATCGAGCGGGCCACCGGTCTGGCCCGCTCCACGGTCGACCGGATCACCGCGACCCTGGCCCGCATGGAGTACGTACGGGTGGACGGGCGCGACATCACGCTCGCCCCGCGCCTGATGGAGCTGGGCAACGCCTATCTCTCCGCCCTCCGCCTCCCGTCACTGCTCGGCGGGCACGCCGACGCGCTGGCCGACGAACTCGACGAGTCGGTGTCCCTCGCGGTCGGCGACGGCGACGGCATCCGCTTCGTCCATCAGGCCACCCGGCGTCGCGCGATGTCGCTCAGCTTCCGGATCGGGGACCTGCTGCCCGCCGAACGCACCGCCCCGGGACCGCTGTTGGCGGCCGGCTGGGATGCCCGGGAGTGGCAGCGGTGGCGGGAGCGACGGGCCACGGATCCGGAGGGCCTGGCCTTCGTCGCCGTTCCCCCGCATTCGCCTCCGGACGAGAAGGAGTTCGCCGCACGTACGGAGCGAGCGCGCCACGACGGCTGGGCCCTCGACGACCAGCTGATCGAGCCCGGCCTCGTCGCCCTCGCCGTGCCGGTCCGCTCCCCCGACGGCCACGTGGCCTGCCTCGTCAGCGTCGTGAGTCACACCAGCCGGCACACCGCGGCCGCCCTGCGTGACACCCTGCTGCCCCGGCTGCTGACGGCCGCGGCGGCCATGGAACAGGCCCTCCGGCAGGCCCCGTCCGCCGCCCCGGACTCCCCCGCGGCGCTGGCCTCCTGGACCGGCGCGTCCAAGCAGGAACTGGGCCGCGAGTTCAACGAGTCGCTCGCACGCGGCCTGACCGTACTGGCCGCCTTCGGCGAGGGCCGTGATGCTCTGACGCTGACCGAGGTGGCCCGGGCCACCGGACTGGCCAGGGCCACCGCCCGACGGGCCCTGATCACCCTGGAGCACCTCGGTTACGTCACCGTGCGGGACCGGGTCCATCACCTCACCCCGCGCGTGCTGGCCCTTGGATACCCGCCGCTGGCCGCCGCGACACTGCCGCAGATCGCCCAGCCCCATCTGGCCGCGCTGACCGGACAGGTCCGGGACTCGGCCTCGCTCGCGGTGCTCGTCGGCGACGACATCCAGTACACCGGGCGCGTGGCGACCCGTCGCATCATGAACGTCAACATCACGGTCGGTACGCGCTTGCCCGCGCACGCGACGTCGATGGGCCGCGTGCTGCTCGCGGCGCAGCCGGCTCCGGAGCGCGAGAGCCGCCTCGCCCGGACGCCGCCGCACGCCCTGACCCCGTACACCGTCACCGGACCCGACGAGCTCCGGGCCGCCCTGGACCGTGTCCTGGCGGACGGCTACGCGCTGGTCGACGAGGAGCTGGAAGTGGGGCTGCGGTCGGTCGCCGTCCCCGTCCACGACCGCCGCGGCACGGTCGTGGCGGCGGTGAACGTGGCCATGCACAGCAGCAGCCGCACGCTGGAGGAATGCGTCACGGACGTGCTGCCCCGGCTGCGCGCGGCGGCCGGACGCATCGAGGCCGACCTGCACATCACCGAACGGTACGTAAGGGTCCCGGCGATGTGATCCCCGGACTCCGGCGCTGCGAGGGCGCCCAGGGCTGGATCACCGCCGGACTGGACTTGCGGGTCCATTTTTGCGTTTCTACGGTGATCTCGGTTCGTCCTGGTGAACGGGCGACGACTCCGAGAGAGGCACACCCTCATGCACGCAATCCGCATCGGGCGACACGGCGGCCCTGAGGTTCTCACCTGGACCGCTCTGCCGGAGCCCGCACCCGCCCCCGGTCAGGCACTGGTCCGGCTCGGCGTCGCCGGAGTGAACTTCATGGACGTCGGCGCCCGCAAGGGTGGCGCCCCCGGGTGGGCCGCCCCGACCGTCCTGGGCGTCGAAGGCATGGGCTACGTCAGCGCCCTGGGCGACGGCGTCGAGGATCTGGCCGTCGGCGACCGGGTGGCCTGGTTCTACCACCCGGGCAGCTACGCGGAGCTCCTGGCCGTACCTGCGGACACGCTGGTCAAGGTCCCCGACGACGTGACGGACGAGACAGCGGCCGCGGTGATGATGCAGGGGCTCACAGCGAATCACTTCACCACCGAGACGTACGCGATCGGGCCCGGCGACACGGCGTTGGTACACGCCGCGGCCGGTGGTGTGGGCCTGATGCTCACCCAGATGGTCAAGGCCCGCGGTGGCCGTGTCATCGGCCTGGTGTCCCGCGAGGAGAAGGCGGCGGCGGCCGCGGAGGCCGGAGCGGACCATGTCCTGGTGTCGTCCGGTGCCGGTTTCGAGGACCGGGTGCGGGAGCTGACGGGCGGCGAGGGCGCCCATGTGGTGTACGACGGCGGCGGCAGCGCCACGTTCCGGTCCTCGCAACTGTCCCTGCGGCTGCACGGGGTGCACGCCTATTACGGGCCCTTCATGGGCGTCCCGTCGATCCCCGTGACCGATCTGCCGAACAGCATCCTGCTGACGTACCCGACCGTGCAGCACCACGTCCCCAGTCGCGAAGCGCTGGTCACCCGGACCTCGGAGGTCTTCCGAATGGTTCGGAACGGGCAGGTCTCTCCGCGCATCGGAGGCCGCTACCCGCTCGCGGACGCGGCACAGGCGCACACGGACCTCGAATCCCGCAGGACCACCGGGAAGCTGCTCCTCCTTCCCTGACCCGTCGTACGCACCAGGCCCGGGCCGCGTCCGGGCGGTTCAATGGGCCCTCCGCCCGGACAGGAGAAGCATCGTGCCGCTGACCGCCAAGGGCGCCGCGACCAAGCAGCGCATCGTCGAGGGCGCCGCCACGGCCATCCGGCGACACGGCGTGTTCGCGCTGACGCTCGACGACGTCCTGGCAGCCACCGCGACCAGCAAGAGCCAGCTGTTCCACTACTTTCCCGACGGGAAGGACGAGCTGATGCTGGCCGTCGCCCGCCACGAGGCGGACCGGGTGATCAGCGACCAGCAGCCGGAGCTCAGCGCCCTGACCTCGTGGCCGGCCTGGCAGAGCTGGCGGGACAAGGTGGTCGCCCGCTACCGCGAGCAGGGCAGGGAGTGCCCGCTCGACATCGCGGTGTCACAGATCGGATCGGCCACGGCGGGCACGCAGTCCGTCGCCGCCGGGCTGCTGGACCGGTGGCAGGCCGAACTGGCCACGGGCATCAGGCACATGCAGTCCATCGGAGAGGTCGACAGCGACCGGGACGCGGACCGCTCGGCAGCGGCGCTGCTGGCCGGCATCCAGGGCGGTGTGGTGATCCTCCTGTCCACCGGCCGCATGGGGCACCTCGAAGCTGCCTTGGACCAGGGCATCGCCGATCTGCGGCGCCGGGCCGCGGTGTGAACCGGTGCGACCGGCCGCGGTACGGAAGGCGCGCGGAATCCACGAGGCCGTGAAACAGGTCGGCTGCTAAGATCGTCAGGCCGTTCAGCGTGTAACGAGGAGACCGGACATGGCAGGCGACGACGACATCTCCGGGTGATACCCGGAGCCGATCGGCCACCGCGGGCGCCCAGGGGCGCCACCGCAGTGGCCATGTCGTTGTTCCCCTTTCGGCCACTCCTCCGGGGCGGCAGCCCGTGCCGACCCCGGATTCACACGCGAGGTCTTCCGTATGTCCGACGCATCCGTCATCTGCTCGAACCTCTCCTTCTCCTGGCCCGACGACACCCCCGTCTTCGACGGCCTGTCGTTCACCGTGGGCATCGGCCGCACCGGTCTGGTCGCACCCAACGGGTCCGGCAAGAGCACCCTGCTCAAACTGATCGCCGGGGAGCTCCGCCCCACCGCCGGATCCGTGACCGTGGGCGGCACGCTCGGCTATCTTCCGCAGAGCCTGCCCCTGACCGGTGACCTGTCGGTGGCCGAGGTCCTGGGCGTCGACGCGGTGATCCGCGCACTGGACGCCGTCGAGTCCGGCGACGTGGGCGAGGAGCACTTCGCGGTCATCGGCGACGACTGGGACATCGAGGAGCGCACCCGTGCCCAGCTGGACCGGCTCGGGCTGGAGGACGTCTCGCTCGACCGCGGCATCGGCACGCTCAGCGGCGGTCAGGTCGTCTCGCTCGGTCTGGCCGCCCAGTTGCTGAAGGGGCCCGATGTGCTCCTGCTCGACGAGCCGACCAACAACCTGGACAGCGACGCACGCCGCAGGCTCCACGAGACGATCGAGGCCTGGAACGGCACCCTCCTCCTCGTCAGCCACGACCGCGCGCTCCTCGACCGCATGGACCGCATCGCCGAACTCGGTCCGAGCGAACTGCGCCTGTACGGAGGCAACTTCACCGCGTACGAGGAAGCCGTGCGGGCCGAACGGGAAGTGGCCGAGAAGAACGTCCGCAACGCCGAACAGGAACTGAAGCGGGAGAAGCGGGAGCTGCAGCAGGCCCGTGAGCGGGCCGAGCGCCGCGCGAGCAAGGCGGCCCGCAACCTCAAGAGCGCCGGTCTGCCGCGCATCTTCGCCGGAAACATGAAGCGGGGCGCCCAGGAGTCCGCCGGCCGGGCGGGTCAGACGCACGCTGCCCGGGTCGGCGACGCCAAGGCGCGGCTGGACGAGGCGGGCCGCGCGGTGCGCGACGAGCAGCGCATCACGCTCGACCTCCCGGACACGGACGTTCCCGCCGGGCGCACGGTGCTGCTCGGTGAGCGGCTCCAGGTCCGGTACGGGGACCGGGAGCAGTTTCCCGGCCGGGGCGTCGACCTGACGATCCGGGGACCCGAACGCATCGCGCTCACCGGGCCCAACGGGGCCGGAAAGAGCACCCTGTTGCGCCTGATCAACGGCGATCTTCCGCTGGACGGCGGCGAGATCAGGCGGGCCGACGGGCGGATCGCTTATCTCTCGCAGCGCCTCGACCTCCTGGACCTCGACCGCACGGTGGCCGAGAACTTCGCCGCGTTCGCCCCGCACCGGGCGGAGGCGGAGCGGATGAACCTGCTCGCGCGCTTCCTGTTCCGCGGCGACCGCGCCCACCTGCCCGTCGGCGTGCTGTCCGGCGGCGAGCGGCTGCGGGCCACCCTGGCATGCGTCCTGTGTGCGGAGCCGGCCCCGCAGCTGCTGCTCCTGGACGAGCCGACCAACAACCTCGACCTGGTCAGTGCCGATCAGCTGGAAAGCGCCCTGGGCTCCTACCGGGGGGCGTTCGTCGTCGTCAGCCACGACGAACGGTTCCTCGAACGGATCGGGGTGGACCGGTGGCTGAGGCTGGCCGACGGGGAACTGGTGGAGACCGGAGCGCCGCAGACGTGACCTTCTGACCGGCCGCCCTGGCCCGCGCCCGAGGCCGAGAGCCCGGCGGGCCGAGAATCGACCACGTTGGAGGCAACGATGAGCAACCCCGTACCCCCGCCCGCCCTGCTCGCCCACGACCTCGTCCGTACCTTCGGTGCCCGGCGCGTACTGGACGGGGTGTCACTCACCGCGTCGCCCGGCCACCGCGTCGGCCTGATCGGGGAGAACGGGGTCGGCAAGTCGACTCTGCTGCGGCTCCTCGCCGGGGCGGACGAACCCGAATCCGGCAGCGTCACCCGGCCCGCCGACGTGGGCTTCCTGCACCAGGAGATGGCGTTCGACGCCGGTTCGACGATCGCCGATGTCCTGGACGACGCCCTGCGCGAAGCCCGGGCGGACCTGGCGGAGCTCGACCGGCTCTCCGCGCTGCTCGCCCGCACCCCGCAGAGCTCACCGGACCACACCGCGCTGCTCGCCGCGTACGGCGGACGCCTCGAACAGGCCGAGGAACGCGAGACGTGGGACGCCGACCGGCGGGCCGCGATCCTGCTCACCGGGCTCGGCCTCGGTGCGCTGGAGCACGGGCGGACCCTCGGCTCGCTCTCGGGCGGGCAGCGCGGCCGACTGGCACTCGCCGCGCTGCTGGTGCGGCGGCCCTCCGCCCTGCTGCTGGACGAGCCGACCAACCACCTCGACGACGAGGCCGCCGCGTTCGTCGAGGAGCAACTGCGCGGCATGCCGGGACCGGTGGTGATCGCCAGCCACGACCGGGCCTTCCTCGACGCCGTCTGCACGGACCTGATCGACCTCGATCCGGCCGTCGACGGCCCCGTACGGTACGGCGGCGACTACAGCACCTACCTGACCGAGAAGCGTGCCGAACGGGCCCGCTGGGAGCGGCGTCACGCCGAGGAGCAGCAGGAACTGGAGGCCCTGCGGCGCTCGGCCGACGTGACGGCGCGCATGGTCGCGCCCGACCGCGGGCCGCGCGACAACGAGAAGATGGGGTACGGCCTGCGGGCCGGCCGCGTGCAGAGCCAGATCGCGCGCCGGGTCCGCAACGCCTCGCGCCGGCTGGACGAGCTGGAGCGCAACCGGATCGGCGAGCCGCCCCCGCCACTGCGGTTCCGGTACACCTCGCCGGCCGGGCCGTCCGCGGAGGGCACGCTCGTTTCCCTGCGCGGAGTACGTGTCCCGGGCCGTCTGTCCATCGACCGGCTGGACGTGTCGGCGACCGAACGTCTGCTGGTCACGGGCGGCAACGGCTCGGGAAAGTCGACGCTCCTGGCGGTGCTGGCGGGCGCTCTCGCCGCCGAGGGCGAGGTGGGCCGGCGGCCGGGGCTGACGGTGGGAATGCTCACCCAGGACACCGAGTTCGCCCGGCCGGACCGTACCGTCCGGGAGACGTACGAGAAGGCGCTCGGCTTCGAGCGGGCAGAGGCGGTGCCGTTGGTCTCGCTCGGCCTCATGCACGAGGCGGACCTCGGCAAGCCGGTGGGACAGGTGTCGGCCGGCCAGCGCCGCAGGCTGGCCCTGGCCGTACTGACAGCGCGCCCACCCCAGCTGCTGCTGCTCGACGAACCCACGAACCACCTGTCCCCGCGCCTGTGCGACGAACTGGAGGAGGCCCTCGGGACCGGCCCCGGGGCCGTCGTCCTGGCCAGCCACGACCGCTGGCTGCGCAGGCGCTGGCAGGGTGGGGAACTCCGGCTGCACCCGGCAGGGGAGGACCGGAGCGCGGGGTGAGCGTCGTCCCGCCCGTCCCGCGACGCCCGGCACACCTGCGCGGGGCGGGCGTCAGGCCTGCCCCGCACCGCCCGGCACACCTGCACGGGGCGGGCTTGTCCGCCCCGCCCCTGCGATGCCACGAGCAGCATCGCGGGACCCGGGCGGCGGGCGGTCGGCGCCCGTTCCCCCACGCGCCGACGGGAGGCTCATCACTCCGCCGGCAGTCCCGTCGTGCGCAGCCGCTCCACCGTCTGCGCCGAGGCCGCGCGCGGCGCCTGGACCGTCAGCGCCGACAGCAGCTCTTCCCAGGCGTCGGGAAGTCCCGCGTCCACGGCCGACCGGTAGGCGGCGCAGGCCTCGGCCGGGCGTCCCTGTTCCAGGTACAGGGCGCCGAGCGCGGCGTACGCCTCCGTGTCGCCGGCCTCGCAGCCACGGATGTAGGCGCGTTCGGCGGCAGCGGTGTCACCCAGCTCCTCCCGGGTGCGGCCCAGTGCGGTCCAGGCGTCCGAGGCGCCGAGGGCTCCGGCCCGTAGCACCGCCTGCCTCGATCCGTCCCGGTCTCCCGCCCGCTCCCGCATCCGGGACAGCGCAGCCCATGCCGCAGCCGACCCCCGGTCCGCGGCAAGGCCGGCGGCACGCTCCGCGCCCTCCGTGTCCCCGGCACGTTCCCGGCCGCGCGCCAGCGTGATCCACGCCTCCAGGTCACCGGCGCGCGCCGCCTCCGCGGCGGCCTGGGCGGCGCCCGCGTCGTCCCCGCGTTCCTCGCGGGCCTCGGCCAGAGCGGTCCAGGCCTCCGGGTCGCCGGTGCGCACCGCCTGTGCCGCGGCCTCCTCGGCGGCGGCGCCGTTGCCGTCCGACTCGGCGAGCAGCGCCAGTTCGCGCCAGGCGGCGCCGACGCCGAGGGCCGCGGCCTCCCGGTGGGCAGCGGCTGCCCCCGACACATCCCCGTCCGCATGGCGCAGTTGAGCGAGCAGGGACCAGCCTTCGGCATTCCCGGTGGCCGCGGCCACGGCTGACGCGAAGTCACCGAGCGACCAGTGCAGCCGCACCAGTCGCGCCCACGCAGCCGTGACGCCCGCGTCGGCAGCCCGCGCGGCGTGCTCCACCGCCTCGCGGAGGTCGCCTGCGCGCTCGGCGACCTGCGCCAGCCCGATGTGCCCCCAGCCGTCTCCGACCTCCGTCGCCTGCGCGAACGCCTTGGCCGCCGCCGGGCCGTCGTGCGCCGCGCGCATCCGGCCCAGATTGCGCCAGGCGAGCGGCTGCCCCGCCTCTGCCGCCAGGGCCGCGACGGCGTCCGCGGCGGCCGGATCGCCCTCCTCCTCGCGGATCCGGGCCATGGCCGGCCAGGCCCACGCATCGCCCGCCCGGGCCGCGTGCCGGTAGGCGTCGTAGGCGGCGGGCCGGTCGCCACCGGCCTCTCTCGCCACCGCGAGAGCGGCCCAGGCGACGGGGTCCGACGCGGCCGTCTCTTCAGCGGCGGCCCGGCCGTCGGTGGTCTCCCGCAGCACCGCCCAGGCGGCCCGGGCCCGGCCATGGCCCCGGTTGACGGCGTTCTCGTACAGCACGGCGGCGCAGCCGTACCGGCGACGCTGTTCGGCGGACCGTCCGAAGGCGTAGAGGTCATCGGCGGTCCTGGCCCAGGCGGCGCCGGACCAGAGTTCGGCCGGTGGCGCACGGTGTGCCCTGACCCGGCGGATGTGCTGTTCGAGGTAGTCGTCCGGGCGGTAGCTGTCGGGGTCGCCGACACCCGGCTCGTGCCGCTCGGCGATCAGTGGCACCGGACCACTCCCTGCCGTGGTCAGCGTGCCGATGGCCGCTGGGAACCATTCCTTGCCCGCGGTCGCACGGGCGGTGGCGTCCATGAACCCGGCCGCGGCCTCCTTCAGCAGACCCGCGGGGACGGCGTCGGCCGGTCCGAGCCGGCGCGCCTCGACGGCCGCCGTCAGCACGGCGTGTTCGGGAGCGGTGAACCACTGGTCCGGTCCCATGTCCCAGCACCGCACCAACTCAGGTCCACCCGTGAGGTGTTGCAGCACGCGATGGCCGGGACCGGCCGCGCGGACAGCGGCGGCCAGGCGCGGGTCACGGGCCGCCGCGGCGGCCACGGCCGACGTGTCGGCGGACAGCGTGTCCGGCACGGTGATCCTGGCATGACGCCCGGTCAGCAGCGCTCTGACGAAGGGAGCTTCGTCCTCGCTCCCCCGACGGTTCTCGGTCAGCCGCCGCAGATGCTCCGGCCACATGGTGCCGACCACCGCGAGCGGAGCCACCCGGTCGAGCAGTCCTCTCAAAGCCCTGGCGGCCCGCTCGCCCATGGCCCCGTTCAGGTAGCGCTGGGTCTCGTCGAGCCACAGCACGGTCCGTGGGCCGATGTCTGCGGCGATCAGGTCGTCCGCGTCCGCGGGGTGCACCACGGGCCAGTCGGGCAGAACGGCCGCCACCGCCTCGTAGGCGGCACGGGACTTGCCGCTCGCGGAACGGCCCACCAGCAGCACGAACCCCGCGTCGTTCGTGGCCGCGGTGCGGGCCAGCCGCTGGCGCAGGGTCTCGTCGTGCGGGCGGGGAAGGTACTCCGTCAGCGGCAGGTCGACGGTTCCGTCCCGGCCGGGGGCGAGGTGCACGCCGAGACGTACGGGATCCCACCCGGTGACGGTACGCCGAGGCGCTTCATCGTCGAACATACGCTCCGGCAGCCTTCCGGCCGACGGCCTCGACGGCGCGGTCCACCGTCTCGAACATGGGAAACACCCTGGTCAGCCCGGTGATCCGGAATGCTTTCCGGATGTGCTCGGACGACACGACCAGCGCCACGTGCCCGTCGAAGGCGCGGACCCTCTTCAGACCGCCGACGAACACACCCACTCCGGTCGAGTCGATGAAATCGACGTGAGTCAGGTCCATGATCAAATAGCACCGCCCCTGGCTCACCAGGTCGGCCATCAGCTTGCGCAGCGGCGCCACATTGGAGACGCTCAGCTCTCCGCCCCCCGGCACTCCGCCCATGACCTTCACGAGCGTGATGTCCTCGGAGAGGTGTTCGTACGCGTGGTCCCCGGACGCGACAAGGGCATTCGCCGTCGCGCGGCGCCGACGGCCCCGGTCGTCGACACTCCCTTTCGCGTAGGAGACCGCGAGCTCCTCGACCGCGCTCGATACGGTGGCATGGACGGGCAGGACCCCGCGCAGCCCGACCCTGGACAACATGCCACGGGCCTGCTTCCTCGGGCCGGCCAGCAGGAGTGCGCCTCCTTCGAAGTGCACGCGCTTGAAGATCCCGCCCAGCATGGCGAAGCCCGAGTAGTCGACGGATTCGATCGCACTCAGGTCGACGACCAGAATCAGCCGTCCGTCAGCGACCAACCGACTGAGCACCTCGCGCAGTTCCGGCGCGGAGGCGCTGTCGAGCGAACCTCCCTGGCTCGTGCTCTCCACCCGTACGACGGCGATGCCGTCGCTCTGATCCTCGTACGACACCTTCAGGTGCACCAGACCCCCCATCATCCCGGGCACTGCGGATCATATCCGCCCGGCACGCACTACACAGGGGTGAGCGCGGCCCGGGCCGCGTCGAGGAACTCTGCCTGCGATACGGAGTGTTGGGTTCCGGGGGCCGCGATGCTCAGCGAGCTCCGCAGTGTCTCCCCCGCCGCTGCCACAGCGGCCGGCCCTTCCAGTCGTACGACGTTGAGCGCCTCCCCGACCGCGCCCATGGCCAGGTCGTACTCCCGCCGGCGCGGTGCCTCGTCCGCGGTGCCGATGGCGCCCTGCCAGGCGGAGAGCGCCTGCTGGGCGCTGTCGGTGCGGCTCAGATACGTGACGTAGGCCGCCCTGCGCACCGCTCGCTGGTCCGCGAGCGTCTGCTCGGTGAGGGTCCGGCGGGCGACGTCGAGCTGAGCCGTGGCCTGGAGCTGCCCGGCGTCCCAGGCGGCGGCCGCCTGTTGCCGTCCGGCTTCCCACGCGGCGGCCGCCTGGCGCTCGCCCGCTGCCCAGGCGGCCGCGGCCTGGCGCTTGGCGGCAGCAAGCGCGAGCGCCCCTGTCAGCACTCCTCCGCCGATCGCGGCCCCCGCGGCGATCAGCGCCGTCATCACGGCCTCGTCCACCGCCGCCCCCTCTGTCGCATCGAACGCCGCACGCCACGAACCCTACGGACCCGGCCCTGCCACGGTGCCCGGCGGACCACGACCGGGGACGTGTCAGTGTGCCGGATCCGTCGCGGCGGCCTCGATCAGGAGGGCCTGCCCAGGGTTGAGCGTCGGCATCGGAAGGCCCGCCCCGGTCAGGACCGTACCGGGCATCGGCACCCAGTCCTCGACGGCGGCCCGGTACCAGGCGGGTGCGACGACCTGGTGCATGGAGGGCAGCCCGGCCTCCGTGCGGATGCGCACCCGGTAGGACCGGCCGGGGGCGAGCCCGGGGAGGGGGACACGGCCGGACTGGGCCGGCACGGAGGTCTCCGTCCTCGCCCAGCAGTAGAGCGCGGCACCGGCGTCAGGCGCGACGACCCCGTGCAGGTACGTCGCGTCGTCGGCGAGGTCCCCCCTGACGACCCGTCCGCCGTGCAGCAGCCCCCGTACCTCCTTGTAGAGCGCCGCCCACCGGGTCAGCGCCTCCCGCTCCGCGGGGGTGCGCGCCGTCAGGTCGTCCTCGATGCCCGCGTGTCCGAACAGCGCGGTGATCAGGCGGAACGAGTCGTCGGCGACGCGGCCCGTGGTGTGGCTGCGCGGACCCCCGACATGGGCGCCGATCAGTTCGGGAGGCAGCAGCTGTCCCGTCCAGCGCTGAATGGCCTGGCGCTCCACCGGGTCGTTGCAGTCCGAGGCCCACACCCGGTCCGTGCGGGCGAGGACGCCGAGGTCGACGCGTCCTCCGCCGCTGGAGCACGATTCGATCTCCAGACCGGGCCGGCGGGACCGGAGCGTGTCCATCAGCCGGTACAGGGCCCGGGTCTGGGCGTGCACCCCGGGCCGGTCTCCGCCGTGCGCGTCGCGGTGGACCGCCTCGTGCAGTTCCCGGTTGTGGTCCCATTTGAGGTAGTCGATGCCGTACTCGGCGACGAGCCCGTCCAGCGACTCCAGCAGATACGCGAACGCCTCCTCGTGCGCCACGTTCAGCACGTACTGGTGACGGGAGCTCGGTCCGAGGCCCGCGGACGGGCCGAGGATCCAGTCGGGGTGCTCGCGTGCGAGGCGGGACCGGAGGTTCACCATCTCCGGTTCCACCCAGAGCCCGAACTGCATGCCGTGGGCGTGCACCCGCTCCGCCAGCGGGGTCAGCCCGTCGGGCCACATCTGCGGGTCGACGGTCCAGTCCCCGAGTCCGGCCGTGTCGTCGCGCCGGCCGAGGAACCAGCCGTCGTCCAGGACGAGGCGTTCCACCCCGACCGCGGCCGCGTCGTCGGCCAGCGCGAGGAGCCGTTCGGGGCGGTGGTCGAAGTAGACGGCCTCCCAGGTGTTCAGGGTCAGCGGACGGGGTGACGACGGGTGGCCGGGCCGGGAGCGGAGCATCGTGTGGAAGCGCCCGGCGAGCCCGTCGAGGCCTTCGGCGGACCAGGCGAAGTAGCACTCGGGCGAGGTGTAGCTGTCGCCGGGGGCGAGCCGGATCTCGCCGGGCGTGAGCAGTTCGCCGCCGCCCAGGACGCCGCCGTGCACCCCGGCGCCTTCGGGCAGCCGTTCGGCGAGCCAGCGCTGGTTGCCGCTCCAGCCGACGTGCAGGGCCCAGACCTCGCCCGTACGGAATCCGAATCCGGGTACGCCGACCGTCAGCAGATGGGGCGCGTCGAGGCCGGGGCGCCCCCGGCGGACCTCACGGACGTGGCCTGCGAAGGCGAGCCGGCCGCGTTGCGGGGAACGTTCGCGGCACCACTTGCCGGTGAAGTCCAGGATCTCCTGAGCCCGGTTCGGCACCGGGAGCAGGGCGGTGGTGGAGGCGAGGTCGTACGGGGCGGGGCCTGGGGCCCCGGCCGGGCAGGACATCCGGGTGCGGACCGCCAGGACACCGGACGGGTCGAGGCGGTAGGTGAGGGTGAGGTCGAGCCCGGCGTCGGTGTCCCGCAGAGCGATGACGAGTGCGTCCGGGCTCTCCTCGGCGCCGGTCATCGTGACGCGGGGTGCGGTGGCCGTCCCGGCCCGGTGGCCTTCCTGGGCCGGGGTTCCCGACCAGCCGTCGGCCTGGGTGGGCCAGACCGTGAACTGCCGTGGCTCGTCGAGCGCGCAGTGGAGCGAAGCCGCGTCCGCCGACAGGGCCAGGGCCGCGAGACCGTCGTCGGTCAGCTCCCCGAGGTCCTCGCCCCAGTGCAGGACGCGGGGCACCGGAGTGCGGAGCTCGACGACGAAACTCACCCCGGCCGCGCGCAGGTGTGCGATCCGGGTGGTGCTGCGGGTCATGCCATGTCCTCTCGGAGCCGGTGGGCCGCGATTCGTCTCGCAGCCCGCTCGCTTCGTGGCCGGTCAGGCGTAGGGGTCGAAGGGGATCCCGGCGGGCTTCGCCCGATCGAGGTGGGAGGCGAAATTGCCATCCTTGAGACCGAACACGGCGCTGCCGAAGTCGGCCTGGACCAGCTTCTCCCGGATGCCGGCGGGGTAGCCGTTCCAGCCGACCAGATCGGGGAACTGCCACTGGTGGTAGTGGTTCTCCGGCGGCTCGTCGCCCGTGGTCGCGCGGCGGAAGCAGTGCGTTCCTATGCCGTCCTTGTGGTAGACGACCTTGGGGTGGGTCCCGTCCCACAGCATCCCGTCACGGCCGTACACGTTGAAGTCGCCGTGGGCAGAGGTGGACACGTACTTCGCCTCGTTGTCCTGCACCCAGACCACGACATGCTCCCAGTCGTGCCGGTGGCCGCCGAGACCGCTGCCGGCCACGGCCTGGTCCTTCTCGAAGTAGAGGCCGTACATGATGGCGCACCAGCCGTTGTTGCACAGGGAGCGTGCGTAGCCGTTCGTGTTGTCCAGGTCCCAGGAGTCGTGGCAGCTGCCGTTGACGGCACCCGTGGTCTTGAGTCCCGGTGCCACGGTCCCGTCAGCACCGATGGCGGGTGTCGGGTAGCAGCCGTCCCCGTCGTAGTCGAAGGCGGGCTGGAACGTCTGCTCCAGCCCGTCCGCGTTCGCGGGCAGAGCACCCGGCACGGCCGCGAAGGCGCTGCCGGACGAGGCGACGACCAGGGTCGCGGCGGCGGACAGGATGAGTAACGCCTTGCGGAGCCGTCCTGGGTTCTTCACTGTTTCCTCCTGGATCACGCCTGCCGGACTCGGCCAAGCCATGGCATGCCCATGTCGCAGGTCGTGGAACCCCCGTGGCCTCAGGCCGTGATCGCCTTCGCGTCATCCCTCACGCGTAGTCCGCGAAGCAGTGGGCGGCTATCCGGCTGGTGGGGTAGCCGAGCGCCACATCCGTGAGCAGGCGCACGAGGAACTCCCCCATACCGCAGTCGTATCGCTCCCAGGTGTCGAAGTCCGTACGGACGAGCACGGTCCATTCGTCCGGATCGGGCGCACCCGTCTGCCAGACGAAGTCGAGCTCCTGCTCCGACGATCCCCAGCGCAGGAGTCCTTCCGGTTCCGGGAACCGAGCATGGGGCCGCCACAGGTCGTCCACGTACGCCGCGTCGGACGTGGCCCATTGCACGAGGTCCAGGCCTCGGATGCCGGGAACGAGCAGTTCGAGGTACGTGTCGAAGCTTCCGTACCCGAACAGGTCGGCGATCTCCTTGTAGTCGCCGGGCAGCCGTGTGCCCAGGGCCTGTTCGGCGGCCTGCCAGTCGACCGGCGTCCGGGGAAGCGGTTCCCAGCCGGTGAGCAGGCGCAGCTTCTCCGCCCACGAAGCCCCCTCCGGCAGCCCTTCCGCTGCCGGGTCCGCGCGGTGGGCGACCACGACGACCGCCTGCTCCCGTCCGGCACAGACCACCCGCGCGCATCCCAACCAGTCGTTCCAGTACGGCCACACGCGCATCTCCAGCAGTTCCTCGCCGAAGGGCTCGACGAGCGGCTGTCCGGTTCGCGTGTTGACCGGCTCCACCCTCCGGCCGTCGTCGATCAGCGTCCGGGGGCTCCCTGCCCTGCCGGAGACCTCGTCGACGAGTTCCTGGAAGTCCATTCCCTCCGGCACGTCCAGGATGACCGGCGGACGGGGGGCGGGAGCAGGCCCGAGCGCGTGACGGAGGTGCTGCCAGACCGTGTTGACGAATGCGGGTTCGACCATGCCCCGCAGTCAACCGCATCCCTCTGACATTCAGCGCTGTCCCACGGTTCAGCGCAGCAGAGCCGCGCGCAAGGTGATGCCGTGCCGTGTACGCAGCCGCCGCAGCTCCCACATCGCCGCCGCGGTGACCGTCAGCGGGGCTCCGAGGAGGAACACCACCCGCACGCCGAGCGGCACACCTTCGTAGGCACCCCGGAACACGTCGAAGAGGGCGACCTCCCAGACGAGCAGTGTCGCGAGCAGCGGTGGAACCGTCTCGTGCAGATCCGCCGTCCTGAAGACGTGCACGAGCGCCTGGGCGATGCCGTAGAGGGCGAACGGGGCGAGCCACAGGAGGAAGGCGCCCAGGGCGAACAGCAGCGCCACGCGCCCCGCGGACGCCGTCCAGTCCGTGTTCTCGTCGACGTACCCCAGGCCGGTGATCAGTCGCGGCACGGCGAGCGTGGTGACCAGGGCGAGCAGCGCCCCGGCGGGCTTGGCCGCGCGGCGCAGGAACAGACGCCGGTGGGGCGGGCGGGCCGCCATGATGAACACGGCGACGGCGACCGGGAACGTGACCCCCAGCGCGATGAGGGTGGTACGGATCTGGCCGAAGCGGTCGTCGACCACCGCGTCGGCGTCCGGCGCCGCTCCGTAGGACAGGAGCATCCAGGTGACGGCGATCAGACCGACGACCGTCCGCACGACCTGCACCCGCTTCACCACCGGGTCGTTCACCCGGTCCGGCCGGGACGGCGTGAACACGGCGCGCCCCACGGCGATCGGATTGAACAGACGCCCGAAGGTCAGCCGCCGTACCGGACCCGGCGGCACGGGTGGCCAGCCCAGACCCGGCTGAGGTCCTCCTCCGTACGGGTTCCACTGAGCCCCGCCCCCGCCACCGCTCATCCCCGTGTCCTTCCTGCCGTGCGAACTCCCCACGCGAGCTTATCCGTTCGACACCGTGCGAGAACGTGGCACGATGTGGGTCATGACGACGAACCGAAAGGTCCATGCCGCGTAGCCGGCCAGGACGCGTCCGGGCCCGCGCTCCCCGCCACCGGACACCGGAGGCAGGGCCGGACATCGACGGCCTCTCGTCGGCTGCGATGTCCGAGATCGTCCGTCTCGAACGCACCCGCAGCCATCTGCGCCCCGGGGATGTCGGCGCGGCCGTGCGCCTGTGGAAGGACTACGCCCACCGTCCCGAACGTGAACTCTGGGACGACTACGAGTACGGCAACGTGCACTGGGAATGCTGCGGCGACCCCTTCGAAGCCCGCGCCCTCCTGAGCACCGTGATGCAGGCCATGTCCCCTCGACACGCTCGCGAACTCCGGCAGATCGTCGCCCGGCTCGACGAGTGACCGTGCCCTAATGCTTCGGGCCGGTGCGGGGCACGGTGTCGACGTCATGGTGAATGGGCGTACGCGAGCCGGTCAGCGGAGCACCCGTTCCGCCCCGGCGCTCCGCCACGATCTCCGCCGCGATGGACAGGGCGGTCTCCTCCGGCGTACGGGCGCCGAGGTCGAGGCCTATCGGGGAGCGCAGGCGGTTCAACTCGTCCTCGGTCACGCCGGCTTCGCGCAGCCGCTGGTTCCGGTCCTCGTGCGTGCGGCGCGAGCCCATCGCACCGACGTACGCGACGGGCAGGCGCAGGGCCGTCTCCAGCAGCGGAATGTCGAACCTGGCGTCATGGGTGAGTACGCACAGGACGGTGCGCTCGTCGGTGGCGGCGCTCTCGAGGTACCGGTGCGGCCAGTCGACCACCACGTCGTCCGCCTCGGGGAAGCGGGCCCGGGTGGCGAAGACCGCGCGGGCGTCGCACACCGTCACATGGTGGCCGAGGAACTTGCCCGCCCGCACCAGCGCCGTGGCGAAGTCCACGGCGCCGAACACGATCATCCGGGGCGGCGGCACGCTCGACTCCACGAACAGCGTCAGGCCGCCCGGGCAGCTCGTCCCGTCCTCCGCGATCTCCACGGTGCCGGTACGGCCGCCGTCCAGCAGGGCCCTCGCCTCCGCGGCGGCTCTGCGGTCCAGGGCCGGGCGCCCGTCGAGGCCGCCCTCGTACGATCCGTCGCCCCGGACCAGCAACGCCCTGCCGAGCAGCGCGTCCGGCCCGCGGACCACCCGGGTGAGCGCCACCGGCTCGTCGCGGCAGGCCGCCGCCAACGCCGCCCGGAATACCGGCCCCTGCGAGCGCACCGGAGCGACGAGGATGTCGATGACACCGCCGCAGGTGAGCCCCACGGCGAAGGCGTCCTCGTCGCTGTACCCGAACCGCTCCCGCACGGTCCGGCCGTCCTGGAGTGCCTGGACGCACAGTTCGTACACGGCGCCTTCCACGCAGCCGCCGGAGACCGAACCGATGACGGTGCCTTCGCTGTCGACCGCCAGGGCCGCGCCGGGAGCGCGCGGCGCACTGCCGTCGACCGCGACGACGGTGGCGACGGCGAAGTCGCGGCCCTCCTCGGACCAGCGGTGGAGGGCCGCTGCGATGTCAAGCACCCCGGGGTTCCTCCGCAGCCCGCTGCCGCGCCTCTTCCGCCGCCGCGAGAACGCGGTCGGGACGGATCGGCAGGCGGCGGTGGCGCACCCCGGTCGCATGCCACACCGCGTTGGCGATGGCGGCGGCGACGCCCACGATGCCGATCTCACCGATGCCCTTGATCCCGACCGGGTCCTCGGGGTCGTGGTCGTCCACCCAGTCCGCCTCGATGTGCTGCACGTCGGCGTGGGCGGCGACGTGGTAGCCGGCGAGATCGGCGTTGACGTAGCCGCCGGACGCCGCGTCGCGGACCGCCTCTTCGTGCAGGGCCATGGAGAGCCCCCAGGTCATGCCGCCGACGAGCTGGCTGCGGGCGGTGAGCGGGTTGACGATGGTGCCCGCCGCGAAGATGCCGAGCAGCCTCCGTACGCGTACCTCGCCGGTGGTGACGTCCACGGCGGCTTCGGCGAACTGCGCACCGTAGGCGTGCCGTTCCTTCTGCGCGAGGGCGCCGATGGCTTCGCTGGTGTCCGATCGGGTGGTGATGCCTTCCGGCGGAACGGATCCGCCGAGGGCGAGGAGTTCGCGCAGTTCGTCCGCCGCCAGCCGCACCGCCCAGGCCCAGGACCGGGTACCCATGGAGCCTCCGGCGATCCAGGCCGGCCCCAGGTCGCTGTCCCCGAGGCGCACCCGGATGCGGTCCGGTGTCACCCGCAGCGCGTCCGCGGCGACCGAGACCATAGCGGTCCTGGCCCCGGTCCCGATGTCGGCCGCGTTGATCCCCACGGTGAAACCGCCGTCCGGGTGCGCGGTCACGGCCGCGGTGGACGCGCCGGCACCGGCGGGGAAGGATGCCGCCGCCATGCCGGTCCCGAGGAGCCAGCGTCCCTCGCGGCGCAGTCCGGGGCGGGGGTCCCGGCCCGCCCAGCCGAAGCGGCGGGCGCCTTCCTCGAAGCAGGCGAGCTGGTTGCGGCGGCTGAAGGGGAGCCCCGACACGGGACCCGCCTCGGGCTGGTTGCGCGCGCGCAGCTCGATCGGGTCCAGGCCGCACTTCTCGGCCAGTTCGTCGATGGCCGATTCGAGGGCGAAGGAGCCGGGCGTTTCCCCCGGTGCCCGCATCCAGGTGGGGGTCGGCACGTCGAGCCGCACCAGCCGGTGCCCGGTGCGATGGGCGTCGGCGTCGTACATGGTGCGTCCCACGTTCGCGCTCGGCTCCACGAACTCGTGCACGGTCGACGTGAGGCTCAGCGACTGGTGGTCGAAGGCCCGCAGGCGGCCGCCGGTGTCGGCTCCGAGCGTGACCCGTTGCAGGGTGGGGCTGCGGAATCCGACCAGTGAGAACATCTGGCGGCGCGTCAGCACGACGCGGACAGGCCGGTGGAGCAGGGTCGTGGCCATCACGGCCGCCACCTGGTGGGGAGACAGCCCCTTGGATCCGAAGCCGCCGCCCACGTGCTCGGAGCGCACCCGGACGGACGACGGGTCGAGGGAGAAGAGCGACGCGAGTTCGCTCGCCACCCAGGAGGTGCCCTGGTTGGAGTCGAGGACATCCAGCCGGCCGTCCTCCCACCGGGCCGTCGCGGCGTGCGGCTCCATGGAGTTGTGGTGTTCCTCCGGGGTGGAGTACTCCTCGTCCACGACGTGGGCGGCCTCCCGGAGCCGGGCCTCCAGGTCCCCCTTCTCCGTGTCGGCCTGCTCCATCGCAGGCTCCCCGGGGGTGTACGCACCGGCGTGCCCGGCGAAGAACCCCACGTCGTGCGGTTCCTCGTCGTAGCGCACCACCAGCGCCTCGGCGGCTGCCCGGGCCTCCTCGGACGTCTCGGCGACGACCAGCGCCACGGGCCAGCCCATGAAGGGCACCCGGTCGCGCTGGAAGATCCCGACGACCGGGTTGGGCGGCCCCAGCATGCCCATGTACGCGGTGTCGACCCGGGGCGCGTTCTCGTGGTGGAGCACGGCGAGGACACCGGGCATCTCCCGGACGGGCGCGTCCTCCACGGACCGGATCCGGCCGCGGGCCACGGTCGACAGCACCAGCCAGCCGTGGGCCAGTTCGGCGAAGGGGATCTCGCCGGCGTAGCGGGCCGCGCCGGTGACCTTGTCCCTGCCCTCCACGCGTGTACGCGCGGAGCCGACCGCTCCCGTGACGGTGGTGTTCTCGGTCGTGGTGGTCATCGGGCGGCCTCCTCGGCGAGTTCGGTGAGCACGGCCGTGACGAGGTTGCGCATCAGGGTCACCTTGTATCCGTTGTCCGCAAGGGGCTCGGCCGCCGCCAGTTCGGCGTCCGCCGCGGCGGCGAACGCCTCCGCGTCCGCGGGGCCGCCGGTCAGTGCCCGCTCGGCCGTCCGGGCCCGCCAGGGACGGGATGCCACCGCGCCGAGGGCCAGGCGCGCTTCGCGTACGACGCCGTCCTGGACGTCGAGCGCCGCGGCGACCGAGCCGATCGCGAACGCGAAGGAGGCTCGTTCACGCACCTTCCGGTAGCGGGAGCGCGCGGCAACGGCGGCCGGGGGCACGGTGACACCGGTGATCAGCGCGCCGGGCGGGAGAGCCGTTTCGAGGTGCGGGGTCTCCCCCACCGGCAGATAGAAGTCGGCGACCGCCGACTCGCCCGGGCCGTCGGACGTTTCGTACGAGATGACCGCGTCGAAGGCCGCCAGTGCGACCGCCATGTCTGAGGGGTGCGTCGCCACGCAGTGCTCGGAGGCGCCGAGGATCGCGTGGTTGTGGTGCTCGCCCGCCCGTGCGGGGCAACCACTGCCGGGGGTGCGCTTGTTGCACGGCTTGGAGATGTCGCCGAAGTAGCCGCAGCGGGTCCGCTGGAGCAGGTTTCCGCCGACGGTGGCCATGTTGCGCAGTTGTCCGGAGGCACCGGCCAGAACCGCCTGCGCCAGGGCCGGGTAGTGCCGGCGGACCTCGGCATGGGCGGCGAGGTCGCTGTTGGTGACGGTCGCGCCGACGCGCAGTCCGCCGTCGGGGGTGAACGCGATGTCGCCGAGCGGGAGTTCCTGGACATCGACGAGAAGCGTCGGCCGTTCCACACCGGTCTTCATCAGGTCGACGAGGTTGGTGCCGCCGCCGAGCGGGCGGGCGCCGGGGTCCTCCGCGAGCAGGGCCACGGCCCCGGAGACGTCGAGGGCGCGTTCGTATCCGAATTCCCTCATGCCACAGCCTCCTTGGCGTCTTCCGCGGACACTTCCGCCGCGCGCGCCACGGCCTGCACGATGGACATGTACGCGCCGCAGCGGCAGAGGTTGCCGCTCATCCGCTCGCGGATCTCCTCCGCGGTGAGAGCGGGCACCCCCGCTTCGGGCCGGACGTCGTCGGTCACGGCGCTCGGCCAGCCCGCCGCGTGCTCCTCGATCACCGCGAGTGCCGAGCAGATCTGGCCGGGGGTGCAGTATCCGCACTGGTAGCCGTCGAGGTCGAGGAAGGCCTGCTGCACCGGATGCAGCCGGTCGCCGTCGGCGACGCCTTCGATGGTGGTGACCGCGCGCCCCTCGGCGGCGACCGCGAGCT
>NZ_JAELVH010000084.1 GCF_019399235.1 Streptomyces poriferorum
CCCGTACACCCCCCACTCCGGCTCCGGATCCCGAGGCCCGAACGCCGCCGTCAACCCCAGATGCACGGCCATCGCCGCCAACGACCACGCCAGCAACGCCCCCTTCGCGTGCAGCTCCAGCGGCGCGTCGAAGATCACGCCCTTGCCGACCTCGCGCGCGTGCGCGACCACGTCGTCGGTCGGTCCCAGCCGGGTACCGAGCTGCCACGCCACGAGCGAACCGAGTACGCCGCCCACCGCGAGTGCCACCACGAGGGCGATCCCGCCCTTCCGGTGGAACCAGAAGACCAGCCCCGCCGACACCGCGCCGAAAGCCAGCGCGAGCAGCGCGAACGTGCCGTCGGCGCCGATCGCCTCCTCGCCCTCGCTGTCGCTGAGGAAGACGGCCGTGTCGTCGGAGACCAGCGGAACGCGCGGCGCCAGCCAGAGCCAGAGCAGCCCGAGCGCGAGACCGGCGACCGTCACGGCGACGGCGACGAGCGCCGCCCGGCGCAGTTCCGTACGGAGTTCCCCCTCCTCCGGCGACCGCGACGGGGTTCCGAGGTGGGAGCCGCCGGAACCGCCTCGTGGGGCGAGGGCTGGTGCGGCGGCGTCAGAGGTGCTGTCACCGTGCCATCGTGCCAGGCGTCCCTGTGGCGCGCCTCACCGGACCGCTGCCCTGCGGTACGCCCAGGTCGCCACGGCGAGCGAGAGGACGCCCACGACGGCGCAGACGGCGAGGTCGAGGGCGACGACGGCCCAGTCGGGGTGGGCGTCGAAGGAGCGGGAGAGAGCCTCGACACCGTATGTGGAGGGCAGCAGGTCGCGTGCCCAGCCGATCGGCTCCGGCAGCCGGGCCGCGGGCAGCACGCCCAGCAGCAGCGCCGCGGACATGCCGAGCTGTCCCAGCAGGGTGGCGAGTTCCTGCCTCGGCGCGAGCAGCCCGAGGGCGGCGCCGAGTCCGGCGAGGGCCGCCCCGGAGAGCGGGATGACGGCGACGAGCACCCACAGGTGGGTCATGGGCAGCCCGAACAGCATGCTGCCGGTCACAGCCGTCACGATCGTGCCGGGCACGGTGAAGGAGGCGTACGCCCCGGCCGCGCCGAGTACCACGGCGGCGGGCGGCACCGGCAGGGTGGCGTAGTGGTCGAGTCCGCCGCCGGCCCGCAGCTGCCCGAAGTACTGGGCGAGCAGGTTCAGCGCGACGAAGGCGACGACCAGGACGCTGGATCCGGCCACCACTGCACGGGCCTCGGAGCCCCCGTCGACGACTCCGCGCATCAGGACCATGATCCCGATGGACTGGAAGGTCGCCACGAAGAGCAGCGGGATCCGGGCGACCCTGGCCCGGGACAGCTGGGCCCGGTAGACCGCGGCGAGCGAGGGGAAGAGCCGGGCGCGCGGCGCCAGCGGCGCGGGCGAGGGGCCCGGTGCGCCGTCGTCGTCACCGGCCGGACCCGGCAGGCCGTGGGGCTCTCTCTGCCCCGTCCGGCCCGTCTGCCCGGCGTGGCCGGACACCGCTTCCGCAGGAACGATGCTCGTCACCTGGCGCTGCTCCTGTTCGGTCCCTGCCCGGCCGCACACCCGCACCGGTCCGTTTCGGCCACTGTGGCCACCGCGCTGCTCCGGCATCGCCTCATGCCTTCACCAGTCCCTTGGCCGCGTCCCCGCCGAGCGCCAGATAGACGTCCTCCAGGCTGGGCGTCGCCAGGGTGAAGTCGTCGAGTGCGGCGAAGGCCGCGCCGCCGGTCACGGCGGCGACCGCCGCGCGCGCCTCGTCCGGTCCGAGCCGCAGCACCCAGCGGCGCCCGGACTCCTGCGCGGACGCCTGGAGGGCGGCGACCTCGGGCACGTCCAGCGGCGCCCGCTCGCGCCACACCAGTTCCACCCGGACCTCGCCCGCGACCCGTTCCTTGAGTCCGGCCGGGGTGTCGCAGGCGATGACCTTGCCGCGTTCCATGACGGCGACGCGGTCGAGGACGGTCTCGGCCTCGATCACGTTGTGGGTGACCAGCAGCACCGTCGCGCCGCGCTCCGCACGCCGCCGGTCGACGGCGGCCCAGACGGCGCGCCGGGCGACGGGGTCCATGCCGGTCGTCGGCTCGTCGAGGATGAGTACCGGCCGCTCCCCGACCAGCGCGGCCGCGACACAGGCCAGCCGTCGCTGCCCGCCGGAGAGCTTCTTCAGGGGACGGCCGGCGAGTTCGCCGAGGCCGAGCTCGCCGAGCACCGCGTCGCGTTCGGCACGGGCCTCGCGCACCGGCAGTCCGCGCAGCCGTCCGGTGGTCTCGGCGGCGAGCCCGACGGTCAGCTCGTCGAGCGCGGTCGACTCCTGTCCGAGGTAGCCGATCAGCCGGGAGGCCCGTTCCGGGTGGCGGACGAGGTCGTGGCCCAGCATGTCGACGCTGCCCGAGTCGGGCCGCATCAGTCCGGTGAGCTGTCGTACGAGGGTGGATTTGCCGGCACCGTTGGGGCCGAGCAGGCCGAAGATCTCGCCGCGCCGGATGTCCAGGCTGATGCCGTCGGTGGCACGGACCTCGGGTGTGGCGGGGGTGCCGCGCCGGCCCCGGGCCGCGGGGTAGGTCCTGACCAGATCACGCACCGCGCACACGGTGCCGTTCGCCGACTGCGCCTGTGCTGTGCCCGTACTCACGAGGTACGAGGGTACGGGGTCCGGGCACCCGCATTACGCCCGGGGCCGCACCGATCGGACATCAACGCCGCGAACAGCGACCGGGTTGAGTGCCTCGGGTACCGATGCGGGCTCAGTCCCCGGACGACGCCGCGTTCCCGGGCTTCCCGGCAGCGGAAGCCGCCGTGGGGTGCCTCTCGCCCGCCGGGGGATGCTCCCCCGCGGCCCGTACGTCGATCTCGCGCCAGAATCCCGCCCGGATCGCGTACCGGTCGTGCTCGTCGATCTGGTCGTCCTTGTGGGCGAGCAGCCCGAAGCGGGCGGCGTACCGCAGGAGTTCGCCGTCGATGCGGTGCGGGACGCGAGGGTACATCGTGGACAGCTTCTGCAGGTGGACGGTCTCCGGCAGGCGTTCCATCCAGCGCCGGGCGAAGACCTGGCCCACTTCGAAGGGGTCGCCGCCGACCGTGGTGATGTCCTCCTCCCGGTCCGCCCAGCGCTGCTCGGCGCTGGTGAGCTGGGCGAGCGTGGGCAGCGAGGCGGTCTCGGGCGGTTCGCCGAGGGGGCCGCCGCGCTCCACCCAGCCCCGGTCGGAGGACCAGCGCAGGGTCGCGTTGGCGGGCGGTGGGGCGGAGTGCTGGCGGTCCGCCCGGTCTGCGGGGCCGCGCAGGGTGCCGGCGAGGTCCTTCGGGGTGGGGACGCCTCGGCCGCCGTGGCCGTGCGCGGTGTGGCCGGCGCCCTCGTCGGGCGGCGCGGCCGTTCCCACATGGGCGGCGGCTTCGGCCTGGGCCTGGGAGGCCCGCTCGGCGGAGGCCGCGAGGGCCGCCTCGGGCAGGGGCGCGGAGAGGATCGCGGCGATCTCGGGATTGCGCGGGGCGGGCGGCGGGGCGCACGAACCGCCGGTCTCCTTGGCCTGTACGGCCCGGGTGATCCAGGCACGGTCCAGCACGCGCCGCTCGTCGGCCTCGGCGACCAGGTCCTCCGACTGGTTGTAGTCGCCGTCGGCGGCCTGGACGGCCCAGAGGTGGACGGCGACGCCGTGCTCCTTGGCGGACATCAGGCCGGGCAGCAGATCCCCGTCACCGGTCACCAGGACGACGTCCGAGCAGGCCCGGTTCCTGGCGAGTTCGGTGAGCTCGGCGTGCATCGCCGCGTCGACGCCCTTCTGCGCCCACCGCCCGTCACTGCGCGTCAGGGCGCCCAGCCGAACCGTCACCCGGGACATGACGCGCAGTCTGCGGTGTTCGGGCTGCGGTACGCGGTCGGGGGCGCCGTCGAACCAGTAGATCCGCAGCAGGGGCTGTTCCGTATCGGCCTCGGCCCGCTCCCGCAGGCCCTGGATCAGGGCCGCGTGGTCGACGGTGATGCGGGACCGGGCGGGCTCTCCGGCCAGCAGACTCGCGGCTGCGCCCAGCAAGTAGCCGGCGTCCACCAGGACGACGCAACGGTCCACGCGTTCCACCCTCTTCCAGGAATTCGGGAACGGGTCCGGCGGGTCCGGTCTTGGCTGAAGGCACGGATCCGCTTACTCAGGGTTTCCTTCGAGTCTGCCCGACCGCGCGAGGGTTGACGGCCGGAACTGGATCATCGGCGTGGCGGATCCGGAAAACGGCGCATCATACCCCCTCGCTACGCACGGTAATGATCCAACATGCGGGGTTTATCCGATTATGTGAATCTGACAGCGGTCCTGGCCCCGAGAGTCCTTATAGGAGGAACACCATGGCCAAGAACAAGAACCGCAAGCAGGGCAGCCAGCAGGATCGCGCCTCCGAGTCGGAGCGCGGTGCGCAGGAGGCACGTTCCACGGCTTTCGAGTCGCAGAACCAGCCCCAGGCCCAGTCCCAGGGCAGCCCTGCCGATGTTGCGCGTAAGCATCAGCGGCGCTTCGGCCACAACTGACCGGACTTCTCCGGTACGGCCACAGGCCGGTAGCCGGGAGGGGCGCACCCGCTGTCGCGGGGCGCCCCTCCCGTGCGTGTACGGACGGATCGCTCAGCCGGCCAGGCAGGACGGGCCGAGCAGCACCTTCAGGTCGCCGAAGAGCGCCGGGTCGGCCTTCACCCGGTGCCGGTCGAGCCGGAGGACCGTGGTCTTGCGGGGGCCCTGGAGCCTGATCCGTACCTCGGTGTCGCCCCGGTGGCTGTTGAGCACCTCGCCGAGCCGGCTCACCATGGGCGGGGTGATCTTGACGGTGGGGATGGTCAGGATCACGGGGGCGTTGGTGCCCGCGTTGGAGATGTCGGGGACCTGCATCTCCATGGCGACCAGCCGGGGCACGTCCTCGCGCTTGTCGAGCCGCCCCTTGACGAAGACGACGGTGTCCTCGACGAGCTGGGTGGAGACCAGCTGGTACGTGGCCGGGAAGAACATGCACTCGATCGAGCCGGCCAGGTCCTCGACGGTGGCGATGGCCCAGGCGTTGCCCTGCTTGGTCATCTTGCGCTGGAGGCCGGAGATGATGCCGCCGATGGTGACGATCGCGCCGTCGCTGTGCTCACCGCCGGTGAGCTGCGAGATCGCCGCGTCGGACTTGTCGCTCAGCACGTGCTCGATGCCGAAGAGCGGGTGGTCGGAGACGTAGAGCCCGAGCATCTCGCGCTCCTGGGCCAGCAGATAGGACTTCTCCCACTCGATGTCCGAGAACTCCACGTCGAGCCCGAAGCCCGGCTCGTCGCTGTCCTCCTCACCGCCGCCGAAGAGGTCGAACTGCCCCTCGGCCTCCTTGCGCTTGACCTGCACCACGTTGTCGATCATGGGCTCGTGGTGGGCGACCAGGCCCTTGCGGGTGTGGCCCATCTCGTCGAAGGCGCCGGCCTTGATGAGCGACTCCACGGTCCGCTTGTTGCAGACCACGGCCTCGACCTTGTCGAGGAAGTCGGGGAAGCTGCTGTACTTCCCCTTCGCCTTGCGGCACCGGATGATCGAGTCGACGACGTTCTGGCCGACGTTACGGATGGCCGTCAACCCGAAGAGGATGACGTCGTCACCCTGTGCGGCGAAGTTCGACTCCGACTCGTTGACGTTCGGCGGGAGCACCTTGATGCCCATGCGCCGGCACTCGTTGAGGTAGACGGCCGACTTGTCCTTGTCGTCCTTGACCGAGGTGAGCAGCGCCGCCATGTACTCGGCGGGGTAGTTGGCCTTGAGGTATCCGGTCCAGTAGGTGACCAGGCCGTACGCGGAGGAGTGCGCCTTGTTGAAGGCGTATCCGGCGAACGGGACCAGCACGTCCCACAGCGCCTTGATCGCGGCGTCGGAGAAGCCGTTCTTCTTGGCGCCCGCCTCGAACAGGACGAAGTTCTTCGCCAGCTCGTCGGCCTTCTTCTTGCCCATCACGCGGCGCAGGATGTCGGCCTCGCCGAGCGAGTACCCGGCGACGATCTGGGCGGCCTTCTGTACCTGCTCCTGGTACACGATCAGGCCGTAGGTGAGGCCGAGGACCTCCTTGAGCGGCTCCTCCAGCTCCGGGTGGATCGGAGTGATCTCCTGGCGGGCGTTCTTGCGCTCGGCGTAGTTCGTGTGCGAGTTCATGCCCATCGGGCCCGGCCGGTACAGGGCCGAGACGGCGGAGATGTCCTCGAAGTTGTCGGGCTGCATCTGGCGCAGCAGGGAGCGCATCGGCCCGCCGTCGAACTGGAACACCCCGAGCGTGTCGCCCCGGCAGAGCAGTTCGTACGTCTTGGGGTCGTCCAGCGGCAGCGCCAGCATCTCCAGGTCGACGCCCTTGTTGGACTTCACCATCTTGATGGCGTCGTCCATGATCGTCAGGTTGCGCAGCCCCAGGAAGTCCATCTTCAGCAGGCCGAGCGACTCGCACTGCGGGTAGTCCCACTGCGTGATGGTGACGCCGTCGGAGTGCCGCACCCAGACCGGGGCGTGGTCGACGATCGGTTCGCTGGACATGATGACGCCCGCGGCGTGCACGCCCATCTGCCGGACCAGGCCCTCGACGCCCTTCGCGGTGTCGATGACCTTCTGTACGTCCGGCTCGTTCTCGTACATCCCCCGGATCTCGCCGGCCTCGCTGTAGCGCGGGTGCTTGGGGTCCGTGATGCCGTTGAGGTCGATGCCCTTGCCGAGCACGTCGGCGGGCATGGCCTTGGTGAGCCGGTCGCCCATCGCGTACGGGTAGCCGAGGACGCGGGCCGAGTCCTTGATCGCGTTCTTGGCCTTGATCTTGCCGTAGGTGCCGATCATGGCGACCTTGTCGGCGCCGTACTTCTCGGTGACGTACCTGATCACCTCGACGCGCCTGCGCTCGTCGAAGTCGATGTCGACATCGGGCATGGAGACGCGCTCGGGGTTGAGGAAGCGCTCGAAGATCAGTCCGTGCTCGATCGGGTCGAGGTCGGTGATGCCCATCGCGTACGAGACGATCGAACCGGCGGCGGAGCCTCGGCCGGGGCCGACCGCGATGCCGTTGTTCTTGGCCCACATGATGAAGTCGGCGACGACCAGGAAGTACCCCGGGAACCCCATCTGGATGATGATGTCCATCTCGTACTCGACCTGCTTCTGCCGGTCCTCGGGGACCCCGCCCGGGAAACGGCGGTTCATCCCGACGCGGACCTCCTCCTGGAACCAGGTGATCTCCGTGAAGCCGTCCGGGATGTCGAACTTCGGCATCAGGTCGCGCTTCTCGAACATCCCGGTGGTGTCGATCTGCTGCGCGACCAGCAGGGTGTTGGCGCAGCCCTCCTGCCAGGCGTCCGAGGAGTCGACGGCGTACATCTCGTCCGTCGTCTTGAGGTAGTAGCCCGTGCCGTCGAAGCGGAAGCGGTCCGGGTCGGAGAGGTTCTTGCCGGTCTGGATGCAGAGCAGCGCGTCGTGCGCGGTCGCCTCGCTGGCGTAGGTGTAGTGCGAGTCGTTCGTCACGAGCGGGGGGATGCTCAGCTTCTTGCCGATTTCGAGGAGCCCGTCACGGACCCGGCGCTCGATCTCGATGCCGTGGTCCATCAGCTCCAGGAAGTACTTGCCCTCGCCGAAGATGTCCTTGTAGTCGGAGGCCGCCTGGACCGCCTCGTCGAACTGTCCGAGCCGCAGCCGGGTCTGCACCTCGCCCGAGGGGCAGCCGGTGGACGCGAGCAGGCCCTCGGACCACTGGGAGATGGTCTCCTTGTCCATGCGCGGCCACTTCTGCAGCCAGCCCTCGGCGTAGGCGTCCGAGGACAGCTTGAAGAGGTTGTGCAGCCCCTTGGCGTTCGACGCCCAGATCGTCTTATGGGTGTAACCACCCGAACCGGAGACGTCGTCCCGCTTCTGGTGCGGCTGGCCCCACTGGATCTTCCGCTTGTGCTTGCGCGACTCCGGAGCGACGTACGCCTCGATGCCGATGATCGGTGTCACGTTCGCCTTGGCGGCCGAATGGAAGAAGTCGTACGCGCCGTGCAGGTTGCCGTGGTCCGTCATCGCGATATGGGACATACCCATGTCGTTGCAGGCCTCGAACATGTCCTTGAGCCGCGCGGCACCGTCCAGCAGCGAGTACTGGGTGTGGACGTGAAGGTGCGTGAAAGGCGGCTTGGTCACGGCGCTGTGCCTCCGGGGGGGAAGTCGAGGGGGACAGCGTGGAAGTCTACGTCTCCCGGGTCACGAGTGACGGGCACTCCGCGATACGGTCGCGCGTTGGAAGGGCGAGGACACCCGTCCGTTTTGTCATGTACGTCGTCATGCAGGCCAGGTACCAGGAGGCACCCAGAGATGTCGGAACCGCAGACCGGCGCAGCGCAGCGCGGGGAGCAGATCCTCGAGGTCTTCGACACCGCTTTCGGTGAGCTGCTGGCCGCCGATCCGGCTGCCTTCCGCGTGAAGTTCCGCAAGATGGCGGGCTCCGCGTTCGCCTTCTACCGGGGCACGGCGTGTCTCTTCTACAACGACCTGGAGCGGGAGCGGCACGGCGGCCCGTATCTCGACGAGCGCACCGGCCGGGTGTGGATCCACGGCGATCTGCACGCGGAGAACTTCGGCACGTACATGGACGCCAACGGGCGCCTGGTCTTCAACGTCAACGATTTCGACGAAGCGTATGTGGGCCCCTTCACCTGGGACCTCAAGCGCTTCGCCGCCTCCGTCGCCCTGATCGGTTACGCGAAGGCGCTGGGCGACGACCAGATCACCGAGCTCGTCCGGGTCTACGCGGCGGCCTACCGCGAGCGGATCCACGCGCTGGCGACGGGCGCGAAGAACGACGAGGTGCCGCCGTTCACGCTGGACACCGCCGACGGGCCGCTGCTGGGCGCCCTGCGCGTCGCCCGCTCGCTGACCCGGTTCTCGCTGCTCGACTCGATGACCGAGATCCGTGACTTCGAGCGCCGGTTCGCGGAGGGCGGCGGCTCGATCGACCTCGACGCGGCGACGCGCTACAAGGTCCTCGCCGCGTTCGACGGTTATCTGGAGACGCTGCCGGAGTCGAGCCTGACCCGCCCGGACTCGTACCGCGTCAAGGACGTCGTCGGCAGGCGCGGGATCGGCATCGGATCGGCCGGGCTGCCCTCGTACAACATCCTTCTGGAGGGCAACAGCGACGCCCTGGAGAACGATGTCGTGATCTATCTCAAGCAGGCGCAGACGCCTGCCGTCTCCCGGCACATCACGGACGCGGCGGTGCGGGGCTACTTCCAGCACGAGGGGCACCGCACGGTGATCTCGCAGCGCGCGCTCCAGGCCCACGCCGACCCGTGGCTGGGCTGGGCCGAGCTCGACGGGGCCGGTCAGCTGGTCGCCGAGGTCTCGCCGTACGCGGTCGACCTGGACTGGTCCGACATCGACGAGCCCGAGGAGATCGCGGCCGTCGTCGCCGACCTCGGCCGGGCCACGGCGACGATGCACTCCGCGGCGGACGACGAGAGCGGCCACTCGCTGGTGCCGTTCTCCACCGAGCGGGCGATCGACGCGGCGATCGCGGCGGACGAGGAGGGCTTCGGGGACCTGCTGGTGGACTTCGCCCACAGCTACGGGGCCCGGGCGCGCGCGGACCACCAGATCTTCGTGGACCTCTTCCGCAACGGCCGCATCCCGGGGCTGTAGGGCATTCGTCCGGATCGGGCCGATCGGGGAGCGGGGCCCGATCCGGACGACAGGCCGTAAGCCTTCCCACAGTGCCCAGGCCCTTTAGGGCTGGCTTACAGGTTCACATGCGACACTCCCTGACGATGGATATCTCCGGGACGCAGCTCAGAGTCGTACGCGCGGCGCTTTTCACAGCGCTCGTCGTGACGCTCTCCGCTGCCTCCCACGTGCTGCTCTCCCGGGTCCCGCTGCCGCTGACCCTCGTCGCCGTGCTGGCCGGCGCCGTCTTCGCGACGGCCTACGCGCTGGCCGGCCGGGAGCGTGGTTTCGGGGCCATCGCCGGACTGCTGGTGCCGCTGGAGCTGGCCACCGACACCGTCTTCACCACCGGTCAGCACCTCTGTTACGGCGCGGCGGGCGGCCCGATCGCGGGGCCGCTGCGGTCGGTCGGCGTCGATGTGCTGTGCGGCGGGGGCGATGTCGGGACGGGCGCGGCTCGGCTCGGCGGTGTCGGTGAGGTGGGCACCCCGCTGGCCTCGGTGACGGCCGGAGGGCACGGCGCTGCCGCGCTGCTGGCGTCGCCCGGGCCCCTGGTGCCGTGGCTGCTGCTGGCCGCGCATGTGACGGTCGGGCTGCTCGCCGCCGCCTGGCTGCACCGCGGTGAGCTGGCGCTCGCCGGGCTGCTGGGCGCGTTCGCGCTGCTGGCGTTCCGGCCGCTGCTGATCGCGGTTGCCGTGGCGGGGGCGGTCCGCCGCTTCGCACGCACCGAGGCCCCTGCCGCCGGTCCCGGCCCGCATCTGCTCGCCCACACCCGTCTCCTGGTGCACTCCGTGGGACGGAGGGGACCGCCGCGCTCGGCCTGTGCCACCGCCTGAGCACGCAAGTCCCTGACGACGTACGACCACGCACCCACGGAGAACCGATCATGAGCAAGCGCAACAGCCAGGCCAACAAGTCCGCCGCCCGCGAGCGGCTGCGCGAGGAGCGCGAGCGCCAGGCCAAGAAGGACAGGACCCGGCGCCAGGTCGTCGTCGGCGTCTCAGTCGTCGCCGCCCTCGCGGTCATCGGTGGCGGCGCCTACGGCGTGATGCAGCTGAACAAGCCCGGCCACTGGGACGAGGCCGGCGACGCCAAGAACGTCACCGCGCCGAAGAACACCTCGGGCGAGAACGGCACGACCGTGGTGGTCGGCAAGTCGACCGCCAAGAAGACCCTGGAGCTGTACGAGGACTCCCGCTGCCCGATCTGCGCCACGTTCGAGCAGACGGTCGGTGAGACCGTCCACAAGGACGTCGACGCCGGCAAGTACAAGGTCAAGTACGTCGGTGCCACGTTCATCGACAACAGCGACAACGGCGAGGGCTCGAAGAACGCGCTGAGCGCCCTGGGCGCCGCGCTGAACGTGAGCCCCGAGGCCTTCCTCGACTACAAGTACGCCCTCTACTCCGCGAAGTACCACCCGCAGGAGACGGAGGACAAGTTCAAGGACGACTCGTACCTGATCAAGGTCGCCGACACGGTCGACGCGCTGAAGGGCAATGACGCCTTCCAGAAGAACGTCAAGGACGGCACGTACGACGCCTGGGCGATGAAGATGTCCGCCGCCTTCGACAAGAGCGGTGTCCAGGGCACGCCCACGCTGAAGATGGACGGCAAGGCGCTGACCGGCTCGGACAACAAGAACGCCCCGATGACGGTGGCGGACTTCAACACCGCGATCACCGCCGCGCTGAAGGGCTGAGCCGGCCGGACTCACGCGAAGGGGCGGGCGAACCAGTCGGGTTCGCCCGCCTCTTCGCTTGTGCCGCGCGTCCGACCGTCCGGATCCGGCCACCGCGGACTGTGTTGCCGGCGGATGACGGCCCCGCGTCGGGCGGCGTTCCGGACGGATCCAATGCGGACACACCGGCCACCGGGACGACCCGGTAGATGACGCCCGTCTCCCAAACTCCGGAGCGGGCAGAAGATTTTCTTCCCGTTGTGCCGATTCGCACCCTGAATGATTGGGCCGGATCGATTCTCCCGCGCATATGACATGCCCACGTAATCTCCCCGGCGGCGGGTGAGGAAATCCCTCCCCCACACATCCGCTAGGAGACCCTGTGCGCACTCTTACCCGTATATCCCCGCGTATGCGCCACCGTGCGATCGGCACCGCCGTCCTGGCCGGAACCCTGGCCCTGGCACCCCTCACCGTCTCCTCCGGCGCCTCCGCCGCGTCCGGCAGGGCCACCGCGGCCGCGTCGGCCGATGCCTGCGCCGGCACCCCGGCCTCCGCCACCGCCCGCGAGTCCCGCCCCACGGGCCCGAAGCACGCCGCGGACCCCAACGAGCTGACCACCGCCCAGGCCGCGGCCATCGACAAGCAGCTGAAGCAGAGAGTCGCCGAGCGCCGGGTCACCGGTTCCACGCTCGCCGCAGGCGCGACCGTCCCGGTCTACTTCCACGTCATCCACTCCGGCACCACGGGCAAGCTCTCCGCGGCCCAGATCAGCAGCCAGATGAGCGTGCTGAACGCCGCCTACGGCGGACAGGGCACCGGCAACTCGCCCACCGGCTTCCAGTTCTCACTGGCCGGCACCGACTACACGGACAACGCCTCCTGGTACAACCTCTCCGACGGCACGTCCGCCGAGAAGTCCATGAAGACGGCGCTGCGCAAGGGCGGCAAGAACGCGCTCAACGTCTACACCGCCAACCTCGGCGGCGGACTGCTCGGCTGGGCGACCTTCCCGAGCTCCTACAGCTCCAGCCCCTCCATGGACGGCGTGGTGATCCTGGACGCCTCACTCCCGGGCGGCTCGGCCGCCAACTACAACCAGGGCGACACCGCGACGCACGAGGTCGGCCACTGGATGGGGCTCTACCACACGTTCCAGGGCGGCTGTAGCGGCAACGGCGACTACGTCTCCGACACCCCCGCGGAGAAGAGTGCCGCGTTCGAGTGCCCGACCGGGCGCGACACCTGCACCAACAAGACCGGAGTCGACCCGATCCACAACTTCATGGACTACACCTACGACTCCTGCATGTACCAGTTCACCGCGGGCCAGGTGCAGCGGATGAGCGACAGCTGGACCGCGTACCGCGGCTGATCCCGCTCCGTAGCGTCCGAAGGGCCCCGCGCCGGTCCCCGCGCGGGGCCCTTCCGCGTACTCACAGGGTGGCGAGGAAGCCGATCGCCACCTTCCACGCCAGCTCGGCCGACGCCTGGTCGAAGTCCGGCAGCTCGGCGTCGGTGAACAGGTGCCCCGCACCGGGGTACCGGTAGACCTCGACATCCGCACCGGTCCGCTGCATCTGCAAATACCAGGAGTTCAGCCAGTCGTGCGTCTCGAACGGGTCCGGGTCGGCGACGTGCAGCTGGACGGGCAGCTCGTCCACCGAGGCGTTCTCGGCGATGTCCGACGTGCCGTGGAACAGCAGCAGCCCGCGCGCCTTCGCGTCCCCGAGCGCCAGCGTCTGGGCGACGGACGCGCCGAGCGAGAAGCCCACGTAGACCAGCCCGCGGTCGGAGTAGGGCGCCGCGGCCAGCACGGCCCGCTTCAGCAGCTCCTCCTTGCCCGTCTCCTCCTTGAAGGCGAGCCCCTCCTCGACGGATTCGAAGGTGTGTCCCCCGAAGAGATCGGGCACGTGCACCTCATGCCCGGCGGCGCGCAACCGGTCGGCTGCCGCGTGCACCGCGGGGCGCAGACCGTACGTCGAGTGGAAAAGCATGATGTTCATGAGTCCCATGGTGCCATTCAAGAAGGTCGAGGCTGAGTCGAGAGCATGGAGAGCGAGAGCATGGAGAACGTACTGCGCCCGCTGATCGTCCTCGGCGGTACCGCCGTGATCACGCTGGCGGCGGGCTGGCTGCTCGATCTGCTGCTCAGGCGCGCCGACGGCCGGCACCACGAGACACCCCTGTGGGGTCTGCTGCGGCAATGCCGGATCCCGTTCCAGTTGACGCTGGGCACGGCGCTGCTGCGGGCCACGTACACGCACACGCGGCTCGACCTGGTCCGCGACCACCGGACGGGCATCGGGCAGGTGCTGACGCTGGTCCTGATCGGGGCGTCGGCCTGGCTGGTGGTGCGGATCGCCGTGGCGGTGGTGGACTCGGTGTACGCGCGCTACGCGGCGAACACCCGCGATCCGGCGCGGGTACGCCGGGTACGGACCCAGGTGACGCTGATCCAACGGGTGGTCATCGCGATCGTGACGACCGTCGCCGTCGCCGCGATGCTCCTGACGTTCCCCGCCATGCAGACCGTCGGCACCTCGATGCTGGCCTCCGCGGGTGTCCTCGGCATCGTCGCGGGTGTCGCCGCCCAGTCCACGCTCGGCAATCTCTTCGCGGGCCTGCAGATCGCCTTCGGCGACATGGTGCGGATCGGCGACACGGTGGTGGTCGACGGCGAGTGGGGCACGATCGAGGAGATCACGCTGACCTTCCTCGCGGTCCGGACCTGGGACGAGCGGCGGATCACGATGCCGGTCTCGTACTTCACCAGCAAGCCCTTCGAGAACTGGTCGCGCGGCGGGATCCAGATGACCGGCTCGGTCTTCTTCCACCTCGACCACGCGGCGCCGGTCGCCGCCATGCGCGAACAGCTGCGGGACATCCTGGGCGAGTGCGCCGCGTGGGACGGCCGGGACTGGTCGCTGGCGGTCACCGACACCACCCCCTCCACGATCCTGGTGCGCGCGGTGGTCACGGCGAAGGACGCGGACGACATCTGGACGGTGCGCTGCGCGGTCCGTGAGCAGCTGATCGGCTGGCTGCGCGACCACCATCCGTACGCGCTGCCGCGGATCGCCACGGCCCCCGCGACGCTGCCGCCGGGCGACGCGTGGCCGACCGCGGACGGCGACATGGACGAGAAGCCGGCGGGCTGGGGCAGGGCGCCGCGGACCGGCCGCGGCTGACCGCCCGGACGCCGGGGCGGACGGTCAGCGCAGGCTGCGTACGTCCAACTGCCGCAGGACCCGGTCGACCACCTCGGGATCCGCACCGGCCTCGCTGCGCGCGGAGAGCACCGCGTGGCGGGCGGCCGACATCATCTCGCGCTGAATCCGGCTGACCGCCTTGAACCGCTCGGTGCGCTGGGCGTAGGCCTCACGCCGCTCCTCGTCGACCATGTCGGGGCTGATCCGCGCGCCGACGTCGTAGGCCAGCCGCTGAAGGCGTTCCACGACGTCCTCGGGGAACTCCTCGACCTCCTGGATCTCCTTGAGCCGCTGCTTGGCCGCCTTGGCGGCACGGATCGCGAGGTCCCGCTCCAGTGCGGCCTCGGCGTCCACATCCGCCCGCACCCCCAGCCGCCGCACCAGCCAGGGAAGCGTGAGGCCCTGGAAGACGAGGGTGACCATGATCACGGCGAAGGCGATGAAGACGATCTCGTCGCGGCCCGGGAACGGCTTCCCGTCATCCGTCTTCAGCGGGATGGCGAGCGCGAGGGCGACCGAGGCCACGCCGCGCATCCCGGCCCACCACATGATCACTGTCTCCCGCCAGCTGGTCGGGATGTCCTCGCTGACGTCGCGGCGGGTGTGCAGCCGCTTGGCCAGCCAGGTCGCGGGGAGCAGATAGAGCAGCCGTACGCCGACGACGACGGCGACGACGGCCAGCGCCCAGCCGGTCAGCTCCAGTCGGCGACCGTCTGCGGTGCCGAAGACGTTGTGCAGTTCGAGGCCGATCAGCCCGAAGGCGACACCCGTGACGAGCGTGTCGACGATCTCCCAGAAGGTACGGCCGGTGAGCCTGCCGAGGACGTCGTCGGCGTCGGCGGTGTGCTCGGCGAGGAAGAGCGCGGTGGTCAGGACCGCGAGCACACCGGAGCCCATCAGCTCTTCGGCGAGTACGTAGCTGACGAACGGCACCAGCAGCGTGAGCCCGACCTGGAGGGTGGCATCGCCCAGCAGGCCCATGAGTTTGATGGTCAGCCAGCCGAGCGCGGCGCCCACCGCCACGGCGACGACGGCGGACAGGACCAGCAGCCCGAACGCCTCGGGCAGTGAGAAGCTGCCGCTGACCGCCGCGGCGATCGCCACGTGGTAAAGCACGATCGCGGTCACGTCGTTGAACAGCCCCTCGCCCTCCAGGATCGAGATGAGCCTGCGGGGCAGTCCGACCGATCCGGCGACGGCGGTGGCCGCGACCGGGTCGGGCGGGGCGACGAGCGCACCGAGCGCGACGGCCGCGGCGAGGGGCAGTCCGGGGATGATCGCGTCGGCCACGGCGGCGACGGCCGCCGTGGTGAGGAAGACCAGGGCGACGGCCAGCAGGAAGATCGGCCGCTTGTTGGCCGCGAACTGCCGCCAGGAGGTGCGCTGCACGGAGGCGTAGAGCAGCGGCGGCAGCAGCGCGGGAAGAATGATCTCCGGCGGGATGTCCACGTTCGGAACGAAGCTGAGGAAGGCCATCACGACGCCCACGAGGGTCATCAGCACCGGCGCCGGGAGCCCGAGCCGGTCCCCCAGTGGCACGGTGACCACGGCTCCGAGCAACAACAGGAGCAGCAGGGCCATTTGATCCACGAGGTGCCTTCCGAAGCGCGCCGAACCGGCCTCGGAGACCGGCCGGCCTGGGGCTCAAGCCTGCCACGCAGGCACCACAATCCGGACAACGGCCCCACTGCGGGCCCCGCTGGCCCGGCACGATCCGGGCGGGAGGCCCTACGCGTCCACGGTGCGGCGCATCGCCCGGTGCGGGATGCCCGCGTCCGGGAACTCGGGGCCGTAGGCCACGTACCCGAGCCGCTCGTAGAAGCCGAGCGCATGGGTCTGGGCGTGCAGGTCGACGGCGGTCAGGCCGATTTCGCGCGCTGCGTCCTCGATGGCCCGCACCAGTGCCGCGCCGACTCCGAGCCCGCGTGCCTCCTTGGTCACGGCGAGCCGGCCGAGCGAGCCGACGGCCGGATCGCCGCCGGTCTTCGCCGCCACGGCCGGGCCGTGGAGCAGCCGGCCGGTGCCGAGCGCCGCGCCGTCCGCGGCGACGGCGATGACGTGCACCGCGTCCGCGTCGTAGGCGTCGTACTCGATCTCCTCGGGCACGTTCTGCTCGCCCACGAAGACGTCCTTGCGGATCCGGAAGCAGGCGGCGAGGTCCTGCTCACCGGTGACCGTGCGAGTGGTGCAGGAGGTCATTCGCTCTCGGCCGCGATCCTGTCGAGGGCCTGCTTGAGGTCGTCGGGGTAGGTGCTGGAGAACTCCACCCAGCTGCCGTCCGAGGGGTGCTCGAAGCCGAGCCGGACCGCGTGCAGCCACTGCCGGGTCAGGCCGAGGCGCTTGGCCATGGTCGGGTCGGCACCGTAGGTCAGGTCACCGACGCAGGGGTGGCGGTGGGCGGACATGTGCACCCGGATCTGATGGGTGCGGCCCGTCTCCAGCTTGATGTCCAGGAGGCTGGCGGCGCGGTACGCCTCGATCAGGTCGTAGTGCGTCACCGACGGCTTGCCCTCGGCGACGACGGCCCACTTGTAGTCGTGGGTGGGGTGGCGTCCGATGGGGGCGTCGATGGTGCCGCTCATCGGGTCCGGGTGGCCCTGGACCAGCGCGTGGTACTTCTTCTCGACGACCCGGTCGCGGAACTGGGCCTTCAGCAGGGTGTAGGCACGCTCGGACTTGGCGACGACCATCAGGCCGGAGGTGCCGACGTCGAGCCGGTGCACGATGCCCTGGCGCTCGGCGGCGCCGGAGGTCGAGATCCGGTACCCGGCCGCGGCGAGACCGCCGATGACGGTGGTACCGGTCCAGCCGGGGCTCGGGTGCGCGGCGACACCGACCGGCTTCATGATCACGACGATGTCGTCGTCGTCGTGGACGATCTCCATGCCCTCGACGGGCTCGGCGACGATCTGCACCGGAGCAGGAGCCTGCGGCATCTCGACCTCCAGCCAGGCACCGCCGTGCACCCGCTCGGACTTCCCGACCACCGAACCGTCCACCTGCACCTTCCCGGCGGCGGCCAGCTCGGCGGCCTTGGTGCGGGAGAACCCGAACATGCGGGAGATGGCGGCGTCGACGCGCTCGCCTTCCAGGCCATCGGGTACGGGCAGGGTTCGGATCTCGGGTTGCGTACTCACCTGTCGAGTATGCCTTGCATGGCCTAGTCCTTGTGCACGGTGCCGTCGGGGTCCAGGCCCTTGAAGGACAGCAGCACGATCAGAATGCCTCCGCAGACGATCGCGGAGTCCGCCAGGTTGAAGACGGCGAAGTGCGCGGGTGCGATGAAGTCCACCACCGCACCCTCGAAGACACCGGGCGAGCGGAAGATGCGGTCGGTGAGGTTGCCGAGCGCTCCGCCGAGCAGCAGGCCGAGCGCGATCGCCCACGGCAGGCTGTACAGCTTGCGCGCGAGACGGGCGATCACCACGATGACGGTCGCCGCGATGATGGTGAAGATGATCGTGAAGGCCTCGCCGAGGCCGAACGCGGCGCCCGCGTTCCGGATCGCGTCGAACCTGAGCCAGTCGCCGAAGATCTCGATCGGCTCCTGGTGCTCCAGCTTCGCCACCACGAGCATCTTGCTGCCCAGGTCGAGCAGGTAGGCGAGGACGGCGACGGAGAAGAGCAGGATGATCCGGCGCCGGCGTGTGGCCGGCGACCGGTCGACCGTCGCTTCCCCGTTCTCGGCGTCCCCGGCGTCCTGTCCGGCCGGCTCGGCGGCCTCCGGGGACACCTTCCCGTCCGCCTGCTCCGGCTCGGCTCCTTCGTGCCCCTCAGCCTCAGGGATGTCCGGCGTACCGATGATGCGCTCCGCCTCTGCCACGTGAGTCCCTCAACCTAGTGCCGCGGCGGGCAACGTTTGCCCGCAAAGGAGCGGCGTCCGGTGCGTGCTCTCGGCGTGCCGTCCGGAGGTCCTCGTACGGGACGTACTCGGGCTTTCGGCCGGTGCGGCGAGAGTGCGTGCCGGGCGTCGCGACGGGGCAGACGTTGTCTGCCCCGGCACTGGTTCCCGACTGAGGACGAGGGTACGACACACGGGTGGCGATCAGCCGCGTCGCTCCTGCTTCTGTTTGTCCTCGACACAGAGGGTGGCCCGGGGGAACGCCTGCATCCGCGCCTTGCCGATCGGATTGCCGCAGATCTCACAGAGTCCGTACGTGCCGGCGTCGAGCCGGGCCAGCGCCCGTTCGGTCTGTTCCAGCATCTCTTGGGCGTTGGCGGCCAGCGACATCTCGTGCTCGCGGGTGATGTTCTTGGTGCCGGTGTCCGCCTCGTCGTCACCCGCCCCGTCGCCCGAGTCCCGCATCAGGCCGGCCAGCGCCAGGCCCGAAGCCTCCAGCTCGTTGCGCAGCCGGGTGATCTCGCCGGTCAGCTCGGTGCGCGCGGACGCGACCTCCTCCGGCGTCCAGGGGTCCTCTCCCGGCCGTACGGCCAGCTCTCCCGGGGCCGTCGCCGCGGCCCGTGCCGGGGGCACGGGTGCGGTGCTCCGGCCGGCCGGCCGGGTCCTGGCCGCGCTCTTCTTGGCTACCACCGTGTGGGCTCCCGTCTGCTCGGCGGCCTCGGCCGCCCCCGTGGCCGCGTCGGCGGCCTTCTTCGAAGCCTTCTCGGCCGTGGTCTTCCCGGCCGCGGCCTTCTTCGCCGCGGTCTTCTTGGCCGCGGTCTTCTTCGCTGTCGCCTTCTTGGCCGTCGCCTTCTTGACGGCCTTCTTCGCGGCCTTCTTCGTGGCCGCGGTGGTCTCAGCGGCCGCGTGCTCCGGCCCGGTCGGCGCGTCCGCGTCCGACGCGCCCTCCCGGCCGGTCTCTCCCGTCGTCTCCCCGGCAGCCGCGCCCGTGGATCTCGCCGACGCCGTCTTGTCTGCGGCAGTCTTCTTCGCCACCATGGCCGCGGCCCCTTCACGCATTGTGATCTTGCTCGCGAGTCGTGCTGGGACGATAAGTCGACCCCAGCCCCGCGGCAACGGGGCACGCCGCCGCATCGCCCCTCCCCGTGTCCGGATCACCGCCCGCCTGAAACCGTTGTGCCCAGCTCCCCGCCCGGTAATCCGCCTTCCGGCCGCCCGCCGGGCACCGCCGCGACCCGATGCGCCCCGTCTGGCCATTCGGGTCACGCCGAGGACTCCGGAAATCCGGTCGGCCGCCGCCCCCCGCGGCCCGTACACTGGCCTCAGCGAGAGGCATGGATGGGACGAGTAGCGTCGTACGCAGCCCAGAGCGACCCGGGGACGGTGGAAGCCCGGGGGCTAGCGCGCCGTGAAGATCACCCCGGAGCCGCCGGAAGAAAGCTCGGGACAGTGGGATCCGCCCACGGGCCCAGAGCCAGTAGAACCGGCATCGCACCCCAATGAGGGGGCCACGGGCGGCACGCCCGGGGCCAAGGAGGGTGGTACCGCGGGATCCGGCAACGGTTCTCGTCCCTCCGACGGAAGTGGAAAACGTCCGCCGGAGGAAGCCCGCACATGACATCGCCGCAGTACCGCCAGGTACCCGCCCAGGTCGACCTGCCCGCGCTGGAGCACGCCGTGCTCGACTTCTGGCGCGAGAACAAGGTCTTCAGCCAGAGCCTCGAACAGTCCGAGGGCCGCCCCGAGTGGGTCTTCTACGAGGGCCCGCCGACCGCCAACGGCATGCCGGGCGCCCACCACATCGAGGCCCGCGTCTTCAAGGACGTCTTCCCGCGCTTCCGCACCATGCAGGGCTACCACGTCGGCCGGAAGGCCGGCTGGGACTGCCACGGTCTGCCGGTCGAGCTCGCGGTCGAGAAGGAGCTCGGGTTCAACGGCAAGAAGGACATCGAGGCGTACGGCATCGCCGAGTTCAACGCCAAGTGCCGTGAGTCCGTGACCCGGCACACCGACGCGTTCACCGAGCTCACGACCCGGATGGGCTACTGGGTCGACCTCGACGACGCGTACCGCACGATGGACCCCGAGTACGTCGAGTCCGTCTGGTGGTCCCTGAAGGAGATCTTCAACAAGGGCCTGCTCACCCAGGACCACCGCGTCGCCCCGTGGTGCCCGCGCTGCGGTACCGGACTCTCCGACCACGAGCTGGCCCAGGGCTACGAGACCGTCGTCGACCCCTCGGTCTTCGTACGCTTCCCGCTGACCTCCGGCCCGCTGGCCGGCGAGGCGGCCCTCCTGGTCTGGACGACGACCCCCTGGACCCTCGTCTCGAACACGGCGGTCGCCGCGCACCCCGAGGTCGAGTACGTCGTCGCGACCAACGGCGAGGAGAACCTCGTCGTGGCCCGGCCGCTCGTCGAGAAGGCGCTCGGCGAGGGCTGGGAGCTCACCGGCCAGTCCTTCACCGGCCGCGAGATGGAGCGCTGGACCTACGAGCGCCCGTTCGCCCTGATCGACTTCCCGGCGCCCGCGCACTACGTCGTCAACGCCGAGTACGTGACCACCGAGGACGGTACGGGTCTGGTCCACCAGTCCCCCGCCTTCGGCGCCGACGACCTCCTGGTCTGCAAGGCGTACGGCCTGCCGGTGGTCAACCCGGTCCGACCCGACGGCACCTTCGAGGAGAACGTGCCGCTGGTCGGCGGCGTCTTCTTCAAGAAGGCCGACGAGACGCTCACCGAGGACCTGGCCGCCCGCGGCAAGCTCTTCCGCCACGTCCCGTACGAGCACAGCTACCCGCACTGCTGGCGCTGCCACACCGCGCTGCTCTACTACGCGCAGCCGTCCTGGTACATCCGCACGACCGCGGTCAAGGACCGGCTCCTCGAAGAGAACGAGAAGACCAACTGGTTCCCCGAGTCGGTCAAGAACGGCCGCTTCGGTGACTGGCTGAACAACAACGTCGACTGGGCCCTGTCCCGCAACCGCTACTGGGGCACACCGCTGCCGATCTGGCGCTGCGAGGACGACCACCTCACCTGCGTCGGCTCGCGCGCCGAGCTCACCGAGCTCACCGGCACCGACCTGTCCGGCCTGGACCCGCACCGGCCGTTCATCGACGAGATCACGTTCACCTGCTCCCACGAGAGCTGCCAACTGGAGGCGTACCGCGTCCCCGAGGTCATCGACGCCTGGTACGACTCGGGCTCGATGCCGTTCGCGCAGTGGGGCTACCCGCACAAGAACAAGGAGATCTTCGAGAGTCGCTACCCGGCGCAGTTCATCTCGGAGGCCATCGACCAGACGCGCGGGTGGTTCTACACGCTGATGGCGGTCGGCACGCTGGTCTTCGACAAGTCGTCCTACGAGAACGTGGTGTGCCTGGGCCACATCCTCGCCGAGGACGGCCGGAAGATGTCCAAGCACCTGGGCAACACCCTTGAGCCGGTCCCGCTGATGGACCAGCACGGCGCCGACGCGGTCCGCTGGTTCATGGCGGCGGGCGGCTCCCCGTGGGCGGCGCGCCGCGTCGGCCACGGCACGATCCAGGAGGTCGTCCGCAAGACGCTCCTCACGTACTGGAACACGGTCGCCTTCCAGGCCCTGTACGCCCGTACGTCGGACTGGGCGCCCTCGGCCGCCGACCCGGCTCCGGCCGACCGCACGGTCCTGGACCGCTGGCTGCTGAGCGAGCTCAACGCCTTGGTCGACCAGGTCACCCAGGCACTGGAGGGTTACGACACCCAGCGTGCCGGCAAGCTGCTGTCCGCCTTCGTGGACGACCTGTCCAACTGGTACGTACGCCGCTCCCGCCGCCGCTTCTGGCAGGGCGACAAGGCGGCGCTGCGGACCCTGCACGACGTCGTCGAGACGGTCACCCGGCTGATGGCCCCGCTGACCCCGTTCATCACCGAGCGGGTCTGGCAGGACCTCGTCGCGCCGGTCACCCCGGACGCCCCGGCCTCGGTGCACCTCTCCACATGGCCGAAGGCGGACCTGTCGGCGATCGACCCGAGCCTGTCCACGCAGATGGCCCTGGTCCGCCGCCTGGTCGAGCTGGGACGCGCCACGCGTGCCGAGTCGGGCGTCAAGACCCGCCAGCCGCTCCTCCGCGCCCTGGTCGCGGCCTCGGGCTTCGAAGCCCTCTCCCCCGAGCTGCACGGCCAGATCACGGAGGAGCTGAACGTCTCCTCGCTGGCTTCCCTGTCCGAGGTCGGTGGCTCACTGGTCGACACGACGGCCAAGGCGAACTTCCGGGCCCTGGGCAAGCGGTTCGGCAAGGGTGTCCAGGCGGTGGCGAAGGCCGTCGCGAACGCGGACGCGGCGGCACTGTCGCTCGCCCTGCGCCAGGGCACGGCGTCGGTGGAGGTCGACGGGGAGCTGATCACCCTGGCCCCCGACGAGGTCATCATCACGGAGACCCCGCGCGAGGGCTGGTCGGTCGCGTCCGACTCGGGCGCGACGGTCGCCCTGGACCTGGAGATCACCCCGGAGCTGCGGCGCGCGGGCCTGGCCCGTGACGCGATCCGCCTGATCCAGGAGGCGCGCAAGAACAGCGGCCTGGACGTGGCAGACCGCATCGCCGTCCGATGGACGTCCACCTCGCCCGCGACGGCCGAGGCCCTGACCGAGCACGCGTCGCTCATCTCGGACGAGGTCCTGGCCCTGGACTACGCCGAGGGCGAGGCGGACCCGACGTACGGCGAGCCCTTCGAGGACGAGGGCCTGGCCCTGACGTTCCGCCTCCGCAAGACGGAGGGCTAGCCCGCAGCGCGTACAAGGGCCCGCCCGGACCATGTGGTCCGGGCGGGCCCTTCCCGTATCCCGGGGCTCCGCGGGAAATCCGGCCTCGCCGGCGATTGAGGCGCGGCGTCCGGGGCGGAGGCCCGGGATACGGGAAGGGCCCGCC
>NZ_JAELVH010000085.1 GCF_019399235.1 Streptomyces poriferorum
GTCGGTGGGCGGGTCCGTCGGACCGCTGCCGCCGCCCGGCACCCCGCCGTTGGTCCACACCGGGGCCGGCCAGTTGCCGGTGCAGGCCGGCGGATCGGCGTACCAGCCCGAGTTCCCGGTACCCCGGGTGATCTGGAAGCCGCTGCCGACACAGTTGTGGATCGGGTTGGACTGCGCGATGTGCGTGGCCACCACGTTGTTGAAGGTGGCGGTGCCCGGCGACTGGATCTGCAGCGCGTAGGTGCCGGCGCCGTCGATCCTGATGTTGTCGAAGTGCAGCCCGTTCGTCGCACCCTCGATGAGGTGGATCGCGGCGTAGGAGCTGTCCAGCACCTCGGTGTCGGAGATGTTGACCGTGGCGTTGATCGGTTCGTTGAGCCCGCTGAACCAGATGGCGCCCACGCCGAACTGCCAGTTGTAGTCGTTGTTCCCGGTACGGATCAGGGTGTTGCGCGCTGCCGTGGTCGTACCGGATACGGCCGTGCCCTGACCGGAGTTGACACCCGGGTAGCGGTTGGCGATGTGCAGCCCGCCGCCGTTGGTGATGGTGTCCGACATGACGTTGTCGGAGATGGTGATGTCCTTGCCGCCGTACGTGACGATGTTGTTGGCGAGGATCGGCAGGATCACGGTGTTGAACGTGAACTTGTTCTTCACGTTCGGGACGTTCTCCGCCCACATGGCCAGACCGTCGTCACCGGTGTTGCGGACGAAGGTGTTGGTGACCGTGGAGTTCGTGACGCCGTAGTGGAAGTTCACGCCGTCCGCGGTCTGGTCCAGGATGCGGCTGTTCTTGATGGTGAAGTTGTCCATCGGGCCGTCCATCCAGGCGCCGCACTTGGTGTGCTGCATCCAGACGTTGTCGACGGTCGAATCGGACAGCGCCCCGCCGATGGCGTTGACCTGGTCGTTGTCCTCACGCTCACGGATGTCGCCGATGATGGCGAAGTCCCTGAGCGTGACGTTGCGGCTGCCGCCCTGCGCGGCGTACTTGCCGTAGACGCCGACGGCCTTGCTGCGGTTCGACGGGTCACGGCCGGTCAGCACCGAGTACCAGGGACCGGCGCCGCGCAGCGTCACCTGGTCCACGACGATGTGGTCGCGGACCTGGAAGGTGCCCTGCGGGATGTACACCGTCCTGCCCTGCGCCTTGCCCGCGTCGACGGCCGCCTGGATCTTGGCGGTCGAGTCGGCGGACCCGGTCGGGTCGGCTCCGAAGTCGGCGACGACGTCGAGGGCGCCCGAGGGCTTGGCGGTGGGCGCCGCCACCTGCTCGAAGTCCGCCAGGTCGATGGTGAAGGAGGGTGACGCGGCGGTTGAGGAGACCTGCAGCCGGACCTTCGTGCCGGCCGCGAGGGTCGACCCGAACATGGTTCGGGCCTCGTCGTAGAAGTGGTGCGGGTTGGTGTCTCCCGGGTTGTTGTTGAACGGGTAGCCGCCGTAGTACCAGCCGTACTTCGAGGTGACCGGCACGGCCTTGGGCGAGGCGCCGTTCACCGTCACGTCGATCGAGGCGTCCCGGCCCGATCCGGCGGCGTTGTCCGGCAGCGAGTACCGGAAGGACATGGCGTTCGCGGGTGCGGTGAGCGTGAACTCCACGTACTCACCCACCGCGTCCAGCGTCACGGCCTGCCGGCCGGACGCCTCCGAGGGCAGCGTGCCGTACAGGCGGTTCGGGCCGATCAAGGTGCCGTTGGTGGCGGCGTACTCGGCTTCCTGCTCCTTGAACGGCACGGTCGCACCGCGACCGGGAACCGCCAGCGGGGAGGGGGCCGGGACTCCCGCCGCGGCGGCGGGTGGCGCGCTGGACAGGACCACGGCGGCGGCGGTGCCGAACGCGGCGATGGCCAGCGCGAGAGAGGCGGATATGGATCGTCTGAGCAACTGGCGGCGGGGCGGTGGGGTCACGTCTCAGTCGTCCTTGCGGCTCGTGGGGGCTCTTCGGACGCCCCACAGGCTAGGAGCAGTGACGCAAGGAAGTCCACGCTGCTGCGCAAGATTCTGTCTTCCGTACTCAAATTTGCGACGGATCGCCGTGAGAATCTGGCGTTCTGGGCGGGTTGGTCGGTCCGGCCGGGCCCGGTGCCGCAACTGTGGTGTTCGGTGCCCGGAGGCGGCCGTGACGGAGAAGGTGTGCCCTGGCGGGAAAAGTCCGGATCTCCCGCCGGTCGGTTGCCGCGGATGTCGTCGAGACCCATTGACAGTGCGGCGGTGTACTGGCTTCATGCTTGGGAGCGCTCCCACACCTTCCTGTTCTTCGGTCGAAAGGCGAGAACCAATGAATCCGTTCAGGCGCGGGCGAAAGGGAACCCTGGTGGCCGCGGGACTGGCCGCCGTCACTCTGTTCGCCTTATCGGGTACGGCTGACGCACAACCGGTACGGGCTGCCGGCGGGGTGGCCGTACAGGCGGGGGACGGGGCTCAAGCGGAACCCCGGGCGGAATCCCGTACACAGGCCGCGACCGGTGCGGACTGGCTGCACACCGACGGAAATCGGATCGTCGACGAGAACGGTCACGAGGTATGGCTGACCGGCGTCAACTGGTTCGGCTTCAATGCCACGGAGCGGGTCTTCCACGGCCTCTGGTCGGCCAATCTGGACACGCTCACACGGCAGATGGCAGAACGGGGCATCAATATCGTCCGGGTGCCGATCTCCACCCAGCTTCTCCTCGAATGGAAGAACGGACAGGCGACCGTTCCGAGCGCGGTCAATTCCTGGGCGAATCCGGAACTGAAGGACAGGACGAGCCTTCAGGTATTCGACGCCTTCCTCGGTGTGGCGGAGAAGTACGGCATCAAGGTCATGCTCGACGTACACAGTGCCGAGGCGGACAATGCCGGGCACATCCACCCTGTCTGGTGGAAGGGTTCGATCACCACCGAGCAGTTCTACACGGCTTGGGAATGGGTGACCGATCGCTACAAGTCCGACGACACGCTGGTCGCGATGGACATCAAGAACGAGCCGCACGGCAAGCAGGGCGACAGCCCCCGGGCGAAATGGGACGGCTCCACCGACCAGGACAATTTCAAGTACGCGTGCGAGACGGCGGGAAAGCGGATTCTCGCCGTCAACCCGCACGTACTGATCCTGTGCGAGGGAATCGAGGTCTACCCGCGGGACGGAACGGACTGGTCCTCCACCGACGCGACGGAATACGACTACAACTGGTGGGGCGGCAATCTGCGCGGCGCGGCGGAGCACCCCGTGGACCTCGGCGCGCAGCAGGACCAGCTCGTCTACTCCCCGCACGACTACGGACCGCTCGTCTTCGCCCAGCCCTGGTTCCAGGGCGAGTGGAGCCGTACGACGCTGGAGCGGGACGTCTGGGACCCGAACTGGCTCTACCTCCACAAGAGCGGCACGGCGCCCCTGCTGATCGGCGAGTGGGGCGGCTTCCTGGACGGCGGGCCCAACGAGAAGTGGATGACCGCCCTGCGTGACGTCATCGTCGAGAACCGGATCAGCCAGACCTTCTGGTGCCTCAACCCGAATTCCGGCGACACCGGCGGTCTCCTCGGCTACGACTGGGCCACCTGGGACGAGGCGAAGTACGCCCTGCTGAAGCCGGCCCTGTGGCAGGAGGACGGCGCCTTCGTGAGCCTGGACCACCAGACCCCGCTCGGCGGCGAGGGCAGCACGACCGGCATCAGCCTCACGGACCTGTACGGCGCCGGCTGAGGCGCCGGGGTCCGCGACACCGGGGCAGGGCACGCACGAGGGCCCGGATGCTGGGGAGCATCCGGGCCCTCGTCCTTGCTGTGCTGTGCGGGCTACGGCAGCTGGGCCGCTCGTGCCTCGCGCCGGTTGTCCCGGAAGCTGTTCACCCGGCGGGCGGTCGCGAAGAGCGGGATGACCGCACCGAGGACCACCTGGAGCGCGCAGCCGGTCTGCAGAAGCAGCTGACCACCGGGGGCGTCGAACGCCCACGCGGCCAGGAGCCCCATCGCGGCCACGATCCAGCCGAGCATCGCCACCGCTAGAACGCCCCGCGGCTTCGGGTACTCGACCCGGCTGACCATGAGCCACGCCACTCCGACGATTGCGAGCAGTGTCGGCACGAAGGGCAGCTCCAGGAGCACGATCGAGATGACCGTGAGCGCTCCGAAGGGGCTCGGCATGCCCTGGAACATGCCGTCCTTCAGGGTCACGCAGGAGAATCTCGCAAGCCTGAGCACCACCGCCAGCAGCACCACGATCGCCGCGAGCGCCGAGACCCGCTGGTGCGCGTCGTCCGCGACCATGCCGTACACGAGGACGAAGTACGCCGGGGCGAGCCCGAAGCTGACCAGGTCCGAGAGGTTGTCCAGCTCGGCGCCCATCGGCGAGGAGCGCAGCTTGCGCGCCACGAGCCCGTCGAACAGGTCGAAGATCGCCGCCATGAGCATGAGGATCACGGCGGTGGCCGCGGAGTGCCGCGCCATGCCGCTCTCGTCGCTGCCCGTGAGGTGCGGAATGAGGATCCCCGTGGTGGTGAAGTACACCGCCATGAATCCACACGTGGCGTTACCGAGAGTGAGGGTGTCCGCTATCGACAGCCGCATCGAGAGCGGCATGTCCTCGGCGTCGTCCTCGTCCTCGGCCTCCGGCACCCAGCCGGCCTGTGTATCAGGATCAATCACGGTCAATGCGAGTCACCCCCGCGGTGGTGGCCTGGCCGACCTCGACCGCGACATCGATACCTTCCGGAAGGTAGATGTCGACCCGGGAGCCGAACCGGATCAGGCCGATGCGCTCGCCCTGCTCCAGCTTCGTGCCCTGCGGGACGTAGGGGACGATGCGGCGGGCGACCGCACCCGCGATCTGCACCATCTCGATGTCGCCGAGCTCGGTGTCGAAGTGCCAGACAACGCGTTCGTTGTTCTCGCTCTCCTTGTTGAACGCCGGGACGAACCCACCGGGGATGTGCTCGACCGATGTCACCGTGCCGGCCAGTGGCGCGCGGTTGACGTGCACATTCAGCGGGCTCATGAAGATCGCGACGCGGGTGCGTCCGTCCTTCCACGGCATGATGCTCTGCACCACGCCGTCGGCCGGTGAGATGACGCGCCCCTGGGTGATCTCGCGCTCGGGGTCACGGAAGAACCACAGCATGCCCGCCGCGAGCGCGGTGGTGGGCACGGCCACGGCCGCCCAGCGCCCGGACCTGCGGGCCCGGGTCAGGCTGAGTGCGGCGGTGGCGACGGTCGGCAGGAGCCACGGCGAAGCTCCGCGTGCAAGGCGGACCCCGCCGCGTGGTGCAGAGGTATGGCTGTCGGGCATGGATGACCTTCGTAGCGGATGATGCCGCGCTGGCAACGGGGGACGGCGGCTTTTCCGGCGATGTTATCGGTTGCTGACCGCAACTGGGCAAGCCAGCAGCCGAGTCGGACGTCTGGAAGGCACCGGATGAGGATGACAGGGTGTGATCTTCTTCGCGGCTAAATCGCCTCGAAAGGGACAATCAACCCTGGAAACGGTACTCCTCGAGGAGTCGGCGCCCGATGATCATTTTCTGGATCTCGGCGGTACCTTCACCGATCAGCAGCATCGGGGCCTCACGGTAGAGGCGCTCGATCTCGTACTCCTTGGAGAAGCCGTAACCGCCGTGGATACGGAAGGCGTCCTCGACGACTTCCTTGCAGTACTCGGAGGCGAGGTACTTCGCCATCCCTGCCTCCAGGTCGTTCCGCTCCCCGGAGTCCTTTTTGCGCGCTGCATTTACCATCATCGCATGCGCGGCCTCGACCTTGGTGGCCATTTCGGCCAGCTTGAACTGGATCGCCTGGTGCTGGGCGATCGGCTTTCCGAAGGTGTGGCGCTGCTGCGCGTAGGAAACGCCCAGTTCGAATGCACGCTGCGCGACGCCACAGCCACGCGCAGCCACATTTACCCGGCCGACCTCCACGCCGTCCATCATTTGGTAAAACCCTCGGCCGGTGGTGCCACCCAGCACGCGATTGGCCGGAATGCGTAGCCCGTCCATGATGAGCTCGGTGGTGTCGACGCCCTTGTAGCCCATCTTGTCGATCTTTCCCGGGATGGTGAGACCGGGCCGGACCTCGCCGAATCCGGGTTCCTTCTCCACCAGGAAGGTCGTCATCGACTTGTGCGGCGGCGTGCCCTCGGGGTGGCCTTCGTCACTTCGGCACAGGACCGCCACGAGCGAGGACGTGCCGCCGTTCGTCAGCCACATCTTCTGGCCGTTGAGGACGTACTCCTCGCCGTCCTTGACGCCCTTGGAGCTGATGGCCGAGACGTCCGAGCCCAGCGCCGGCTCGGACATCGAGAAGGCGCCGCGGACCTCGCCCAGCGCCATCCGGGGCAGGAAGGTGTCCTTCTGCTCCTGTGTTCCGTGCTGCTTGAGCATGTACGCCACGATGAAGTGCGTGTTGATGATTCCCGACACACTCATCCAGCCGCGGGCGATTTCCTCCACGCACAGCGCGTATGTGAGAAGCGACTCACCCAGCCCCCCGTACTCCTCGGGGATCATCAGCCCGAACAGGCCGAGTTCCTTGAGGCCCTCGACGATCTCGGTCGGGTACTCGTCGCGGTGTTCCAGCTGGGTCGCGACCGGAATGATCTCCTTGTCGACGAAATCCCGGACCGTGGAGAGGATTTCCTGCTGGACGTCGTTGAGACCGGCCGTCTGGGCGAGTCGCGTCATGGCTACTTCTCCACGTTCTTCGGCGAAGGCTGCTTCAGCTCCGGGCGGCCGGGCTGTTCGCCGCCCCGCTCCTTGATGTACGTCTCGGTGGGGACCATGACCTTGCGGCGGAACACGCAGACGAGCGTGCCGTCCTGCTTGTAGCCCTTGGTCTCCACATAGACGATTCCGCGGTCGGTCTTGGACCTTGACGGGGTCTTGTCCAGAACGGTGGTCTCGCCGTAGATCGTGTCGCCGTGGAAGGTCGGCGCCACGTGCTTCAGCGACTCGACCTCCAGGTTGGCGATCGCCTTTCCGGAGACGTCCGGGACCGACATGCCCAGCAACAGCGAGTAGATGTAGTTGCCGACGACAACGTTCTTGCCGAAGTCGGTCGTCTTCTCCGCGTAGTTGCTGTCCATGTGCAGCGGATGGTGATTCATGGTCAGCAGGCAGAACAGGTGGTCGTCGTATTCGGTGACGGTCTTTCCCGGCCAGTGCTTGTAGACCGCACCGATCTCGAATTCCTCGTACGTGCGTCCGAACTGCATGATCAGGCCTCCGGTGCTTCGAACTTGGAGGTGCGCTGCATGCCGGCCGCGCGGCCCTTGCCCGCGATGACCAGGGCCATCTTGCGGCTGGCCTCGTCGATCATCTCGTCGCCGAGCATCGCGGAGCCCTTCTTGCCGCCCTCCTCGGAGGTGCACCAGTCATAGGCGTCGAGGATCAGCTCGGCGTGGTCGTAGTCCTCCTGCGAGGGGGAGAACACCTCGTTGGCCGCGTCGACCTGACCGGGGTGCAGCACCCACTTGCCGTCGAAGCCGAGCGCCGCGGCACGGCCGGCGACCTCGCGGTAGGCGTCCACGTCGCGGATCTGGAGGAACGGGCCGTCGATCGCCTGGAGGTCGTGCGTACGGGCCGCCATCAGGATGCGCATCAGGATGTAGTGGTAGGCGTCCGCGCCGTAGCCGGGCGGCTGCTGACCGACGACCAGGGTCTTCATGTTGATCGACGCCATGAAGTCGGCCGGGCCGAAGATCAGGGTCTCCAGGCGGGGCGAGGCGGCGGCGATGTCGTCGATGTTGACGAGGCCCTTGGCGTTCTCGATCTGCGCCTCGATGCCGATCTTCCCGACCTCGAAGCCCATCGTCTTCTCGATCTGGGTGAGCAGGAGGTCCAGCGCGACGACCTGCTGGGCGTCCTGGACCTTCGGCAGCATGATGCAGTCGAGGTTCGGGCCCGCGCCCTCGACGACCGTGATGACGTCGCGGTACGTCCAGTGCGTCGTCCAGTCGTTGACCCGCACCACCCGGGTCTTGCCCGTCCAGTCGCCGTTGTTCAGCGCGTCGACGATGTGGTGACGGGCGCCCTCCTTGGCGAGCGGCGCGCAGGCGTCCTCCAGGTCGAGGAAGACCTGGTCGGCCGGGAGGCCCTGGGCCTTCTCCAGGAACCGGGGGTTGCTTCCCGGTACCGCGAGACAGGAGCGGCGCGGGCGCAGACGGTTCACGGGCGTGGTCATGCGGGGACCTCCAGAGGGTCGAGCTTGTTCGCTTTCCGGATCTCGTCGACGATACGGCCGATGATCTCCGTGATACCGAAGTCCTTCGGGGTGAATACGGCGGCGACACCGGCCGTGATCAGGGCCTCGGCGTCGGCAGGGGGAATGATCCCGCCCGCGATCACCGGGATGTCGCCCGCTCCGGTGCGGCGCAGCCGGTTCAGTACGTCGGGTACCAGCTCCGCGTGCGAGCCGGACAGGATCGACAGGCCGACGCAGTGCACGTCCTCGGCGACGGCGGCCGAGACGATCTGTTCGGGCGTGAGGCGGATGCCCTGGTAGACGACCTCGAAACCGGCGTCACGGGCGCGCACCGCGATCTGCTCGGCGCCGTTGGAATGTCCGTCGAGGCCCGGCTTGCCGACGAGCAGCCGCAGCCGGCCCGCCCCGAGGTCCTCGGCGGTCCGGGCGACCTTCTCGCGTACGAGAGCCAGCGGGGTGCCCGCCTCCGCCGTCACCGCGACGGGGGCCGAGGACACCCCGGTCGGCGCGCGGAACTCACCGAAGACGTCGCGCAGGGCCCAGGACCACTCGCCGGTGGTGACGCCCGCACGGGCGCACTCGACGGTGGCCTCCATCATGTTCTCGGTGCCCGCCGCGGCCTTCTTCAGCGCGGCCAGCGCCTCGGTGGCGCGCGGCTCGTCGCGGTTGTCGCGCCACTCGTGGAGCGCGGCGACGACCTTGGCCTCGTTCGCCGGGTCGACCGTCATGATCGCCCCGTCCAGGTCGGCGGTGAGCGGATTGGGCTCGGTCGTCCCGTAGATGTTGACGCCGACGATCTTCTCCTCGCCGCCCTCGATCCGGGCGCGCCGGGCGGCGTGCGAGGAGACCAGCTCCGACTTCAGATAGCCGGACTCGACGGCCGCCATGGCACCGCCCATCTGCTCGATCCGGTCCATCTCGGCGAGCGAGTCGGTGACCAGCTCGTCCACTTTGGCCTCGATGACGTGCGAACCGGCGAAGATGTCCTCGTACTCCAGCAGATCGCTCTCGTGGGCGAGGACCTGCTGGATGCGCAGCGACCACTGCTGGTCCCAGGGCCGGGGGAGCCCCAGCGCCTCGTTCCAGGCGGGCAGCTGGACGGCGCGGGCGCGGGCGTCCTTGGAGAGGGTGACGGCCAGCATCTCCAGCACGATGCGCTGGACGTTGTTCTCCGGCTGCGCCTCGGTCAGGCCGAGCGAGTTGACCTGGACGCCGTAGCGGAAGCGGCGCTGCTTGGCGTCGGTGATGCCGTAGCGCTCACGGGTGACCCGGTCCCAGATGCGGCCGAAGGCGCGCATCTTGCACATCTCCTCGATGAAGCGGACGCCCGCGTTCACGAAGAAGGAGATCCGGGCGACCACATCGCCGAACTTCTCCTCGGGCACCTGTCCGGAGGCGCGGACCGCGTCGAGCACGGCGATCGCCGTCGACATGGCGTACGCGATCTCCTGGACGGGGGTGGCCCCGGCCTCCTGCAGGTGGTAGCTGCAGATGTTGATCGGGTTCCACTTCGGGATGCGGTTGACCGTGTACGTGATCATGTCGGTGGTCAGCCGCAGCGACGGGCCCGGCGGGAAGACATGCGTCCCGCGCGAGAGGTACTCCTTGACGATGTCGTTCTGTGTGGTGCCCTGGAGCTTGTCCGCGTCGGCGCCCTGTTCCTCGGCGACGACCTGGTAGAGCGCCAGCAGCCACATCGCGGTGGCGTTGATCGTCATCGAGGTGTTCATCTGCTCCAGGGGGATGTCCTGGAACAGCCGGCGCATGTCGCCGAGGTGCGAGACGGGCACGCCGACCCGGCCGACCTCGCCGCGGGCGAGGATGTGGTCGGGGTCGTAGCCGGTCTGCGTCGGCAGGTCGAAGGCGACCGACAGGCCGGTCTGGCCCTTGGCGAGGTTGCGCCGGTAGAGCTCGTTGGACGCCTCGGCGGTCGAGTGACCGGCGTACGTCCGCATGAGCCAGGGGCGGTCCTTCTGACGGCCGCTCATGTCAGATGTTCCGGAATCGGTTGATGGCGTCGATGTGCTGCTCGCGCAGCTCTCCGTTGCGCACACCCAGGCCCTCGGTGGGCGCCAGCGCCAGGACGCCGACCTTGCCCTGGTGGAGGTTGCGGTGCACGTCGTACGCGGCCTGGCCGGTGTCCTCCAGGGAGTAGACCTTCGACAGCGTCGGGTGGATCTTCCCCTTCGCGACCAGCCGGTTGGCCTCCCAGGCCTCGCGGTAGTTGGCGAAGTGCGAGCCCACGATCTTCTTGAGCGACATCCACAGGTAGCGGTTGTCGTACTCGTGGTTGTAGCCCGAGGTCGAGGCACAGGTGACGATCGTGCCGCCCTTGCGGGTCACGTACACACTCGCGCCGAAGGTCTCGCGGCCCGGGTGCTCGAAGACGATGTCCACGTCCTCGCCGCCGGTGAGTTCACGGATGCGCTTGCCGAAGCGCTTCCACTCGCGCGGATCCTGGTTGTGCTCGTCCTTCCAGAACTTGTAGCCCTCGGCGTTGCGGTCGATGATCGCCTCGGCGCCCATCTTCCGGCAGATCTCGGCCTTCTGGTCGCTGGAGACGACACAGATCGGGTTGGCGCCGCCCGCAAGGGCGAACTGCGTGGCGTAGGAGCCGAGTCCGCCGCTCGCGCCCCAGATGAGGACGTTGTCGCCCTGCTTCATGCCGGCGCCGTTACGGGAGACGAGCTGGCGGTACGCGGTGGAGTTGACCAGTCCGGGTGCCGCCGCCTCCTCCCAGCTGAGGTGATCCGGCTTGGGCATCAGCTGGTTGGACTTGACGAGTGCGATCTCCGCCAGGCCGCCGAAGTTGGTCTCGAAGCCCCAGATGCGCTGCTCGGGGTCGAGCATCGTGTCGTTGTGGCCGTCCGAGGACTCCAGCTCGACCGAGAGGCAGTGCGCGACGACCTCGTCGCCGGGCTTCCAGGCGTTGACGCCCGGGCCGGTGCGCAGGACGACGCCCGCCAGGTCGGAGCCGATGACGTGGTACGGCAGGTCGTGGCGCTTGCTGAGGTCGCTGAGCTTTCCGTACCGCTCCAGGAAGCCGAAGGTCGAGACGGGCTCGAAGATCGACGTCCACACGGAGTTGTAGTTGACCGAGCTGGCCATGACCGCCACCAGGGCCTCGCCCGGACCGAGCTCGGGCACCGGCACGTCCTCGACGTGCAGGGACTTGCGCGGGTCCTTGTCGCGGCTGGCGACGCCGGCGAACATCTCGGCCTCGTCCTTGTGCACGGTCACCGCGCGGTACGACTCGGGGATGGACAGGGCCGCGAAGTCTGCGGCGCTGCTGTCCTGAGACTGGATCGCGTCCAGGATTTCCTTCACGGTGTGCCTCCGGCGGTGCGGCGTTTGAGGGAACGCTTGAGGGTCCTGCGAAGCAGGGGGAGCGGTGTTGCGTGGAGGTGTGCCGTCGGTTCGGCGGATGGTGCTTCGGCTGCTTGCTCGGTGGAGCAGAAGGGTTTGCCTGTGACGCAGGCGTCCGGGCGCGCAGGCACGTGGCTTGCGGGGACAGCCGGCGTACGTGAGGTCTCAGCACGCCGGCCGCCCGGACGACTTCAACGTATGGCACTCCGTGACAGCTGGCAAGGCACTGGGTGCCAGCAATTTCCCTCAATTGTCATCCGGGTGCCACGCATGAGCAACACGGCGGGCGAATTGCCGCCATGTGCCCCGCTGTGGGTGGTCAGGAGGCGGGGCGGTAGACGTACGGCGTCGTCGTGCCCAGCACCGTGAACCCGAGGCGCTGGAGGATCGGGCGGCTGTCCTCGGTCGCGTCGACCTGGAGGTACCGGTAGCCGCGCTCGGCGGCGATGCCTGCCCGGAAGGCGATCAGGGCCCGGTAGACGCCCTTGCCGCGCCACTCCTCGACCGTGCCGCCGCCCCACAGCCCGGCGAAGCCGGTGCCCGGGTACAGCTCCATCCGGGCGGAGCTCACCGGCTCGTCGCCCGCCATGGCCAGCACCCCGAAGAAGTGGTCCGGGCCCTCCCTCAGCTGGGCCAGTACCTGACGGCGCAGCCGGGACCCGTCCCTGCCGAACGCCTGCTCGTGGGCTCGGACCATCAGGTCCACATCGGCCTCGTCACGCACCGTGCGCAGCTGGACGCCTTCCGGGAGCCGGACGGCCGTGGGCAGGTCCGCGACCGGCGCGACGAGGAGGGTCTCCGGCTCTTCGGGTACGAATCCGGCCGCCAGTAGCCGCGCCCCGAGGTCGGCCGGCCGGTCGTGCGCGTACAGCTTCCACTCGAACTCCCCGTACCCGTGGGCGGTGCAGTGGGTCACCTGCGCGGCGATCGCCGCATCCGCCCGTGCGGCGTCCAGATCCGGCGACGACCAGATGACCGCGTTCCAGTCGTGGGGCCCGCCCACCTGGCGTACGACGCCGTCGGTGCGCTCGACGCGGACACCGGGGCCGTCCGGCCTGGCCTGCTCACGCATCTCGCGGTCGAAGACGGCCAGCAGTTCTTCCCGGTGTGCAGTCGTTTGATCGTTCATCCGCACACCACAGCACCCGGGCACCACCCCGGCAACCGCTTTTCACGGCCGTTGGATCCCGCGGTCCTGGGCAGACGGCAGACATGAATGATCTTGGAAGACTCATATCGGCACAGCCCGGGCGGCGTGGATGACGGCACCGGTACCAGAGCGAGGCCTCGAGGGCTGCAGGCAGGCCTTCAGCGTGAGCAGGACCGCTTTCGGCTTCGGTGCCGTTGCCCTGCTGATCTGCGGTGGATGGCTGATGGTGCGCATCGTGTGGGAGGGCGCGTCCAGGCATCCGGTAGCCGTGGTGCCGGTCGTGGCCCTCGTCGCGGCGGGCGTCCTGCTCCTCCACCTCCGTGGACCGAGCCCTCGACCGCGCGGGGTGCGCGGCCCGCTCTCCGAGGCCGTGCACGAGCTCTTCGGCCCCCCTCGGGGGCCCTCCGAACCGGTCCGCGAGCCGTTCGGTCACCCGCACGACGACGACATCGCCCGCACGGCTGTCCTGGCCGGACCGGAGCCGGAACCGGCGGAGTCCGAGGAGGAACTCGCGGACTATGCGGCCCTGGACGCCGACGCCTTCGAGGATGCCGTCGCCGCGCTCTGCGAGCGGGACGGCTGCTCCGAGGTGCAAGTCGTGGGCGGAGCGGGTGACCTGGGGGCGGACGTGATCGCGACCGCCCCGGACGGGCGGCGCATGGTCGTCCAGTGCAAGTGCTACAGCCCCGCCATCAAGGTCGGTTCCCAGGACCTTCAGCGATTCGGCGGAACCTGCTACGCCGTTCACGAGGCGGAGATCGCCGTCTGCGTCACCACCAGCGCATACACAGGACCCGCCCTGGACTACGCGGACCAGTGCGGGATCCAGTGCCTGGACGGCGAGGCGCTCTCGGCCTGGAGCGAGGGCTCCGCGCCGCCGCCCTGGCAGACCGACCCGGGTCCCTGAAGCCTCCCGGAGGCCGGGCGGGGCAGGCGGCCAAGACCCGTGCGGCCCCGCTCAGCGCTCCTTGAGGGCCTGCTGGATCGTGCGCATGACCTCGTCCAGCGGCGCGTCCGTCCGTGCCACGGCCACCAGCACCTCGCCCTCCGTGCTCACCGACGCGGCCGCGGGCTTCGCCTGCTCGGTGCCGGCGGTCCGGCCCGCGCCGATCCCCGTCCCGAACGTGTCGCGGACGATGGCGAACGCCAGGTCCAGCTGCGTCTCCACGTCACCCTGGCCGTCCGCGCGCAGCCAGCGGCGCAGCACATGGTTGTGCGCGGTGACCACGGCGGACGCCGCGACCTCCGCCAGCAGCGGATCGTCGTTGCCCGCGTGGTGGTCGCGCTCGTCGAAGTGGCCCAGCAGATAGCGCGTGAACAGCCGCTCGTAGCGGGCCACCGAGGCGATCTCGGCCTGCCTCAGGGTGGGCACCTCGCGGGTCAGCTTGTACCGGGCCACGGACACCGCGGGCTTCGCCGCGTACATCCGCATGACTTCCTTGATGCCGCGGCAGACCGTGTCGAGCGGGTGCTCGTGCGCGGGGGCGGCGTTCAGGACCGCCTCGGCCCGGACGAGGGTGTCGTCGTGATCCGGGAAGATGGCCTCTTCCTTGGACCGGAAGTGCCGGAAGAAGGTCCGCCGGGCGACGCCCGCCGCGCCCGCGATCTCGTCGACGGTCGTCGCCTCGTACCCCTTCGTGGCGAAGAGCTCCATCGCGGCCGCGGCCAGTTCACGGCGCATTTTGAGCCGTTGGGCGGCGGCGCGGGTGCCTGCGGCACTTTCCGGGACGTCGGGCGCGGCGGACACACGGGGGGACCTGGCGGGCTGGGACATGGTGTGAACGTACTGCATCGGTGCAGGAGAGCGCGCCTGTGGGGGCGGGCCGCCCGACGGACCGAGCAGCCCGCCCCACCCGGCTCCCGGTCCGCAGGGCCCAGCGACGGGCCCTGCGGACCGGGGCTGCTCAGCGGCGGGCATATTCGCGGAATCCGCGCCCCGTCTTGCGGCCGAGGCAGCCCGCGGCCACCAGATGCTCCAGCAGCGGCGCCGGCGCGAGGCCCGGGTCGCGGAACTCGCTGTGCAGAACCTTCTCGATCGCGAGCGAGACGTCGAGCCCGACCACGTCCAGGAGCTCGAAGGGACCCATCGGGTAGCCGCCGCCCAGCTTCATCGCGGCGTCGATGTCGTCGAGGGTCGCGTAGTGCTCCTCGACCATCTTGATCGCGTTGTTGAGGTACGGGAAGAGCAACGCGTTCACGATGAACCCGGCCCGGTCCCCGCAGTCCACCGGGTGCTTGCGCACCTTCCCGCAGACCTCACGGACCGTGGCGTGGACATCGTCCGCGGTGAGCACCGTCCGGACGACCTCGACCAGCTTCATCGCGGGCGCCGGGTTGAAGAAGTGCATCCCGATGACGTCCTGGGGCCGCGAGGTGGCCCGGGCGATCGAGACGACGGGAAGCGAGGAGGTGGTGGTCGCGAGGACCGCGCCCGGCCGGCACACCTTGTCCAGCGTGGCGAACAGCTGCTGCTTGACCAGCAGGTCCTCGGCCACGGCCTCGACGGCCAGGTCGACCTCGGAGAAGGAGTCCAGCGACCCCGCCGCGGTGATCCGGGCGAGCGTCTCGTCCCGCGCCTCGGCCGTCAGCCGCCCCTTGGCGACCGACCGCTCCAGCGACTTGGCGATCCGGGCCTTGGCGACGTCCGCCTTCTCCTGGCCGCGCGCGGCGAGCACCACGTCGTACCCGGCCTTCGCGAAGACCTCCGCGATCCCCGAAGCCATCGTCCCGGAGCCCGCGACGCCGACTGAACGCACCGTACGGCCCGTACCCGCCCCGGCGCCCCGCGCCGGAGTCAGCGCGTCCGGCACGACGGTCTCGCTGCCCGGCTGCGCGTACGTGTAGAAGCCGCGGCCCGACTTGCGGCCGGTCAGCCCCGCCGCGGCGAGCTGGCCCAGGACGGGTGCCGGGGCGTGCAGCCGGTCGTGCGAGGCGGAGTACATCGCCTCCAGGACGGTACGGGCGGTGTCGATGCCGATCAGGTCCAGCAGCGCGAGCGGGCCCATCGGCAGACCGCAGCCCAGCCTCATCGCCGCGTCGATGTCCTCGCGGGAGGCGTAGTTCGCCTCGTACATGGCGGCGGCCTGGTTGAGGTAGCCGAACAGCAGGCCGTCGGCGACGAACCCCGGCCGGTCACCGACCGCGACCGGCTCCTTGCCCAGCTCCCGGGCGAGCGCGGTGACGGCCTCCACGGCCGGCGGTGCGGTCAGCACCGAGGAGACCACCTCGACCAGCTTCATCGCCGGCGCCGGATTGAAGAAGTGCAGGCCGAGGACCCGCTCCGGGTGCTGCGACTCCGCTGCGAGACGGGTCACCGACAGGGCGTTGGTGCCGGTGGCGAGGATGGCGGTGGGGGAGACGATCGCGTCGAGCTCGCGGAACACCTGCTGCTTGATCTCGTACGTCTCGGGCACGACCTCGATGACCAGATCCGCCTCGGCCGCGGCCTGGAGGTCGGAGAAGGTACGGAAGCGGGCGAGGGCGTCGCGCCGTTCCTCCTCCGTCAGCCGCTCGCGCTGCACGGCGCGGGCGGTGGAGGCCTCCAGGGAGGCGACGGCCCGGCGGGCGGTGGCGTCGTCGATGTCGATGCCGATGACCTCGCGGCCGGCGCAGACCAGGACCTCGGCGATGCCGGTGCCCATGGTGCCGAGGCCGACGACGGCGATGGTGCTGAACGGGGTGTCCATCACGGGACTCCAGGGATGAGTGACGGCTGAGGGACGCACGGGGCGCGCGGCCGATGAGAGGGGCCGAAGGGCCCGACCGGCGTGGGGCGTGCGGGAATTGCCTGTCGTGGTGCTCAGGTCCCGGGCGCGAACCGCACGCCGGGACCGGGAAAGGGCGACGGACTCTGTCCCGGAGTCACGTCTCACAAGCTGCCGAACCGACAAACACTCCGGGTGGCTGCGTCACCAGGCCACCGGAGCCGGCGGGGGAGTGTCCCGCTCACATGAGGTTAACCGGCGAGTAACGAGCGCGCCAGTCCTCGGTTGTTGTGGCTCGCCTCACATCAACCACCCGCTCCGACACGCTGCGTGTCCACCGATACGCTGACAGTCATGGATGAGGAGTACAGGTCGCTGACGCACCGGCTGGCGGACGAGGCGGGGGAGTCGGCGGCCTACCGCAGGCTGCTGGCCACCGATGACGACGAGGAACTGGCCCAGGTGCTCATCGAGCGCGAACGCCCGCTCTGGGCGCGCGAGATCGCCGCTTACCGGCTCGGCTGCGGCGGTGACCGCCGTGCTTTCGAGACCCTGGTGCTGCTGCTCAACCACCGCGACCCGGAACGCTGCGTCGGCGCCGCCCACGCGCTGGCCCGCCTCGGCGACCCCCGTACGCCGCGCGCGGCCGCAGCCCTCGCCACCAACTCCCTGCGCACCGCCTACGCCCTGTACCCGGTCCGCCTGCTCGCCGAGCTGAGGGCCCCGGAGTCCGTGCCCGCCCTCATGAGCACCCTGTCCCGGCTGCTGGGGCCGGACGAGCCGCACTGGCGGGTGGCGCTCGCCTGCGTCGAGGGCCTCGGGCAACTCGGCGACGTACAGGCCCGCCCGGTCCTGTTGGCCGCCCTGCCGCACCCCCGTCTCGGCGGCGCGGCCGAGGAAGCGCTCAGCCGCCTGCCGGCGGGCTGAGGGGGCGGACGTAGCGCACCTCGGGCACCGCGACACCGTCCACGTCGAAGGGTTCCTCGGCGCCGTCGGGGCGAAAGCCCGCACGTTCGTAGAAACGCCGGGCCGGCGCGTTCTCCTTCAGTACCCAGAGCGCGACGTCGGGGTGACCGGCCGCCGCGGCGCGGGCCAGCACCTCCGCCATCAGGGCCCGGCCCACACCGGTCCCGGTCTGCTCCGGCAGGACGTAGATCGCGTACACCTCACCGCGGGCGAGCCGCCTGCCGTCCTCGCGGTACGGCCCGTACGCCGCCCAGCCGACGACACCGGGGCCCGGCCGCTCGGCGACCACGTTGACGACGGCGCCGGCCTCCGTGAAGAAGCCGCGGCGGCGCTCCGCGTCCGCGGCGACGTCCATCGCGTCCAGATGCGCCTGCGGCATCAGGCCGGCGTACGCGCTCTGCCAGCCACGCACCCGGACCCTCGCGACGGCTTCGCAGTCGTCGATGGTCATGTCCCGGATCAGCGGTCGGGGGGCGTGCGCGGGCACGGGCCGAGAGGTCATCCGGCCATCCTCGCGCACGCCTGCGAACTGCGGCAACGTCCTTCTGTCAGCCCCGGAAGCCGAGCAGTCCGTGCAGCGTGCCGCCGCTCGCGTCCGTACGCGAGGCCGGGCGCGCGGACTTGGCGGCCGCCGGTTTCGGGTCGGGCGTCCTCGCGCAGACCGCGTCCACGTCGCCGCCCTTGCCGCGCGGCACGGTGCCCTTGGCCAGATAGTCCGCCAGATACCGGTCCAGGCAGGCGTTCCCGCTCAGGGTGACGCCGTGGTTGCCGCCGCCCTCCTCGACGACCAGGCTGGAGCCCTTGAGCTTGCGGTGCAGGGTGACCCCGCCCTCGTACGGGGTGGCCGCGTCGTCCGTCGCCTGGAAGAGCAGCGCCGGGGGCAGCCCGCGGTTGGAGACCCGCACCGGGTTCAGCGGCTCGACGGGCCAGTCCGCGCACGGGGCGTTGTACCAGGTGTTGCCCCATGTCATGAACGGGGCCTTGGCGTGGATCCGCCGGCTGTCGCTGCGCCAGACGTTCCAGTCCTCGGGCCACTGCGCGTCCCGGCACTGCACGGCCGAGTAGACCGAGTACCCGTTGTCGCCCTCCGCGTCGACCGCGGCGAAGCGCTCGTACGCCTTCACCAGGGCCTGCTCGTCCTTGTCGTCGACATAGGCGGCGAACGCCTCGGCCAGGGCGGGCCAGTAGCCGTTGTAGTAGCCGCCCGGCAGGAAGGTGTCGTCCAGCTCGCCGGCACCGACCTTCTTGCCCGCGGGGTTCTTCCCCACCGCGTCCCGCATCCGGTACCAGGCCGCCTCGACCCTCGCCGGGTCACTGCCGAGCCCGTACGTGGCGTCGTACTTCGCCACCCAGGCGGCGAAGGCCTTGTGGCGGGTGTCGAACGCGTAGTCCTGGCTGAGGTTGTCGTCGTACCAGACCCCGTCCGGGTCGACGTTCGAGTCGAGGACCAGGCGCCGGACGCGCTCCGGGAACAGCTTGGCGTACACCGAGCCCAGGTAGGTGCCGTAGGAGTAGCCGAGGTAGTTGAGCTGCCGGGAGCCGGTCGCGCGCCGGATCACGTCGAGGTCCTTGGCCGCGCTGACCGTGTCCATGAACGGGAGCAGGTCCGGGTACTTCTTCCCGCAGGCGGCGGCGAAGTCGCGGGCGCGGTTGCGGTTGGTCCGCTCGTCCTGGACGGAGTGCGGCACCGGGTCGGGCCGTACCGGGTCGAAGTACTTCGGTACGCAGTCCAGGGCCGGGCGGCTCCTGCCGACGCCGCGCGGGTCGAACCCGATCACGTCGTACTGGGCGGCCACCGCCTTCGGCAGTGAGGCGGCGACGAAACCGGCCATGGACAGACCGCTGCCGCCCGGGCCGCCCGGGTTGACCAGCAGCGGTCCCTGGAAGGTCTTCGCCGTGTGCGGGACCCGGGTCAGCGCGAGGGTGACCTGGCGGCCCGACGGCTGGTCATGGTCGAGCGGAGAGCGCACGGTCGCGCACTGGAGTGTCGGGGACGACTGGGTGCCGCAGTCGGTCCACTTGACCGGGGCGGCGCGCTGCGCTTCGCTGTCGGCGCTCGCCGGTGACGGCGCGGCGGTCACCAGACCGGCGACCGTCGCCCCGACGGCGAACAGAATTCCTGAACGGTTCGTCATATGGCCTCCCGTGGTGGGGGAACACGGCTGCGCGTGGCGCAGCCCCCGCCGCATGCTCCCCGTATTCGGGACCGGAAGGACCTGTTCCGGTGAGAGATGACCCGTTTGCCCCCGTGGGTGTGCCGGTCAGAGCAGGGTCAGCTGGGTGGGCTCGGAGGCGGCCGGCGGGGTCCGCCGCTCGTCGCGCTCGGGGAAGCCGCGGGGCGTTCCGTGGTGCGAGGGGCCGATGCCGTACTCCGTCGCCAGCTCGTGCACGTAGCGGGTGATGCGGCGCTGGTACCACGTGGGTGCGTAGGCGCCGTCCGCGTACAGCCGCTCGTACCGGCGTACGAGGTGTGGATGGTGGTGGCCGAGCCACTCCATGAACCACTCCCGGGCGCCCGGGCGCAGATGGAGGACGAGCGGGGTCACCGACGTCGCGCCGGCGGCGGCGATCGCGCGGACCGTCGCCCGCAGCTGGTCCGGCCGGTCGCCGAGGTACGGGATGACGGGTGCCATCAGCACCCCGCAGCCGATGCCGTGCTCGCTGAGGGTGCGCACGACGTCGAGGCGTCGTTCGGGGGAGGGGGTACCGGGCTCCACGGTCCGCCACAGTCCGGGGTCGGTGAAGCCGACGGAGACCGAGACGCCGACCTCGGTGACCTCGGCGGCCTGCCGCAGCAGCTCCAGGTCGCGCAGGATCAGTGTGCCCTTGGTGAGGATGGAGAAGGGGTTCGCGTGGTCGCGCAGGGCGGTGAGGATGCCGGGCATCAGGCCGTAGCGGCCCTCGGCCCGCTGGTAGCAGTCGACGTTGGTGCCCATCGCGATGTGCGCACCGTGCCAGCGCGGTGAGGCCAGCTCGCGGCGTACCAGCTCCGGGGCGTTGATCTTGACCACGATCTGCGAGTCGAAGCCGAGCCCGGTGTCGAGGTCCAGATAGCTGTGGGTCTTGCGGGCGAAGCAGTAGACACAGGCGTGGGTGCAGCCCCGGTAGGGATTGACGGTCCATTCGAACGGCATCCGGGATGCGCCGGGCACCCGGTTCACGATCGAGCGGGCGCGTACTTCGTGGAAGGTGATGCCCCGGAATTCCGGAGTGTCGAACGTACGGGTCGTCACCGCGTCCGCGGCGAAGAGCGCGCCGGTACCGGTTTTGGTGGTTTCGTCAGGGTTATCGGCCAGATTGTCCCAGCGCATGGACGCCTCCTCGGTAGCACTGCCCCGAGAATAGAACACTTGTTCCCTTGATCGTTTTCTCCCCTTCGTCCCGGACCGGATTTTGAGCGGGGCTGCCGAGGTGGTTGGCTCAGCACACCCCGAACAACCGAGTGCTGGAGGAACAGCCATGGCGCAGGTCGAGGCCACGACAGAGCGGATCATCGCGGCGGACGCGGAAGCGGTGTTCGACGCGCTGGCCGACTACAAGGACGTCCGCGGCAAGGTGCTGCCGAGCCACTTCAGCGAGTACGAGGTCCGCGAGGGCGGCGACGGTGAGGGCGCCCTCGTCCACTGGAAGCTCCAGGCCACCAGCAAGCGGGTGCGTGACTGCCTGCTGGAGGTCACCGAGCCCACCGACGGGCAGCTCGTGGAGAAGGACCGCAACTCCTCGATGGTCACGACCTGGACCGTCACCCCCGCCGGTGAGGGCCGGTCCAAGGCCGTCGTCTCCACCGTGTGGAACGGCGCCGGCGGCATCGGTGGATTTTTCGAGAAGACCTTTGCGCCCAAGGGACTTGGCCGCATCTACGACGAGCTGCTGCAGAACCTCGCCACCGAGGTGGAGAAGTAGTCTCCGGCGGAGCTGCCCGACCTCACCGGTTCGGGTGGTTTTTTTCGGCGCTTTGGTTGTGCGCCGTAGTGGCTCCCACCGGGGGATAAGCCCCCTGAGTGCGCCGTCAGCGCCCCCTCGCCGCGTTTGCCCTCACTTGTCGCGCAATGCGAGAAATGGGCGGCGGCAGTGCGACGAGGGGAGCGGCACGTGGTGGGTGGGATCACGCTGGTGAAGGACGAGCCGGACGGTACGGGCGACACCGAGGTGTTGCCCGTGGTCACCGTCCGGCTCGTCTTCGCCACCCGCCGCGACGGAATCCGCCGCCCCGGACCCCGCCGGTGACGGGGCCACGGACCCCCGGCGCATCCGGCTCGTCTTCGTCGGGCTGATGCTCACGCTGCTGCTCGCGGCGCTCGACCAGATGATCGTGGCGACGGCGCTCCCGAAGATCGTCGGTGAGCTGCACGGCCTGGAGAAGATGTCCTGGGCGGTCACCGCCTACCTGCTCGCCTCGACCATCGGTCTCCCGATCTACGGCAAGCTCGGTGACCTCTTCGGGCGCAAGAGCGTCTTCCAGTTCGCGATCGTCGTCTTCGTCGTCGGATCCGCGCTGGCCGGCTGGTCGCGAACCATGGACGAACTGATCGCCTTCCGCGCCATCCAGGGGGTCGGCGGCGGCGGGCTGATGATCGGCGTCCAGGCGATCATCGCCGATGTCGTACCGCCCCGGGAGCGCGGCCGGTTCATGGGGCTCATCGGTGCGGCCTTCGGGCTCGCTTCCGTGGCGGGCCCGTTGCTCGGCGGCTTCTTCACCGACCACGCCTCCTGGCGCTGGTGCTTCTACATCAACGTGCCGTTCGGCCTGGTGACGTTCGTCGTCATCACCGTCGTGCTGAAGCTGCCCAAGCCCACCGTCCGGCCCCGGCTCGACATCCTCGGCGCCGTGCTGCTGGCCGCCGCCTCCACCTGCCTGGTCCTGCTGACCAGCTGGGGCGGCACGGAGTACGCCTGGGGCTCGCGCACCATTCTGGGGCTGGCCGCCGGAGCTGCCGGAACGACTCTGCTGTTCCTCGCCGTCGAGCACCGCGCGCCCGAACCGATCATCCCGCTGCGGCTGTTCCGCGACTCGATCTTCAACGTCACCGCTCTGGTCGGTGCGGTCGTCGGGGTGGCGCTGTTCGGCGCCGCCAGCTACCTGCCGACCTTCCTGCAGATGGTCGACGGGGCCACCGCCACGGAGTCCGGGCTGCTCATGCTCCCGATGATGGGCGGCATCGTGGGCGCCTCCGTCGTCTCCGGCCAGCTGATCTCGCGTACCGGTCGCTACCGCGTCTACCCGATCGCGGGCAGTGCGATCTCGGCGGTGGGCATGTGGCTGCTGTCCCGGCTCGAAACCGACACCCCGCGCCTCGAATACAGCATCGCGCAGGCGGTCCTGGGCCTCGGGATCGGGCTGATCATGCCGGTGCTGGTGCTGGCCGTGCAGAACTCCGTACGCCCCGCCGACCTCGGCACCGCCACCAGCGCCAACAACTACTTCCGGCAGATCGGCGGCAGCGTCGGCGCCGCCGTGTTCGGCACGCTCTTCGCCGGACGGCTGGCCGACGCGCTCGCCGTGCGGCTGCCCTCCGGGACCGGCCTGCCCGACCCGGAGTCGATCACGCCGCAGCTGGTCCACGCGATGGAGCCCGCGCTGCGCGACGCCTACATCCAGGCGTACGCCGACGCGATGCCCCGGATCTTCCTCTACCTCGTGCCGGTCCTCGTGCTCGGCCTCTTCTTCGCCTTCTTCCTCAAGGAGAAACCGCTGGTGTCCCACAACAGCCCCGAAACCGCAGTCGAGCCCGCGACCATCCCCTCCGCCCGCGACCTGGAGCACGGTGTTCCCTG
>NZ_JAELVH010000086.1 GCF_019399235.1 Streptomyces poriferorum
GTCCGCCAAGACCGCCCCGCACCCCAACCCACCCCGCTACAATCCCCACACCCAAGCCGCTGACCAGCGCTAATGGAGAACTACGGCTGGAGTACTAGGCCGCGGGCGTCTGTGAAGCGGGTGCGATCGTCTCCGATTTCGGCCAGCACCCGGGCGGCAAGCTGGATACCGAGGCCGGGGAAGCTGAGGATAATTTCGGAGTCCGGGTGCTGCGGGAACGCCTCCTCGACGGCCTGGGCGAGGTCGTCGGCAGCGATGCAGGCGGCCGTGAGCTGTCCGAGGAGGGCGAGCGTCTGCTTGCCGAGCGCGTCCTCGACAAGCTCGGGCTGACGGGCCCAGTCGGTGCGGAACGCCTCGCGCAGCCGCTCGACGTCCGACTCGATGCCGCGCTTGCGGCCCGCACGCTTGAGAGCCGCCGTAATCTGGGTGCGAGTCAGGCTCGCGGCCTTGGCCGGTGTCGGCGCGAGCTTCATCAGCTCTCGGGCCTCCGGCCGGCACAAGCCGTTGTCCCACTTGGCGAAGGCATCCAGAGCAGCGGGGTAGCACTCGCGCAGCAGCGAGCGGAGCTGGTTGGCGACCTGCTGCCGGTTCCAGACCGCGTCCTGCTGAGCGCGGGCCAGTACGGCGATGGCACGGGCCAGGTCGCTGTCGTTCCGCAGCGGCCGGTGGGCATGCATATCCGTGCGCAGGATGTTCGCCAGGACCAGGGCGTCGCCAGGGCCGGACTTCTTGCGGGACACCGCGTGCCGGTCGCGGTAGCGGGCGGCAGCCATCGGGTTGATCGCGAACACCTTTCGCTTGCCTGCCCGCAGCACCGCGACCAGCAGACCGCGGGAGGTCTCTATCGCGACCGGAATCGGGGTCTGCTCCGTGTCGCCGTACTCGGCCAGCAGGTCCATCAGGCTCCTGTAGCCGGCCGCGTCGTCGGTGATGTGTCGCTTTGCAAGTAGCTGACCGGTGTCGTCGACCAAGGCAACGTCGTGTGTCCTCTCCGCCCAGTCGATGCCGCAGTAGATCAACCTTTCCTCCCCAGGGATGCAATGTTTGCGCTGGTTGCGAGCGCATGCGGGCCACGCAGCGACCTAATTCCAGGACTCGACCATCCGGTCGGTCCGCCACCTCACTAGCCGTTCGTGGCACCAGCGCACCCCACGGGCCTCGGTCTTCTCGGGAGCTCTGACGGCTCTGGACTATCAGGAGGTCGCCGTGCGGCGGGCTCGCGCCACCAACACCAACGAGTGACCAAGCGGACAGTGTTGACGGTGATGGCGACCTCGAAGACACCGAACGCCGCCGCGCTGGATAAAGGGATCGAGTGCCCAGACGGCTCCAGGCGTACGGTCGGTGCCCGCGAGGCTGCCACCACCTGCACTGTGGAAGACCGGGACGACAGAAGAGCATCGGTCCCCGGCGCTCGAACGGACTGGTGGCAACCCCCGGCTCCCACTGCCCGTTACCAAGGAATTAGGACGGCTCCGACGCCGTGATCACACCGGCCATCCGGAGATCATTTCAGTTGCCGGCACTCTTCCTCACGGCGATCCTGGGCTACGAACACCCAAGGGGGACAAGGTGGGGCTGATGCTCTTCCCGGGCGACGACGACGTGGCGAGTCCGGACGTCTCCTGGTCATACGCCGGCTTCAGTATGTTCAGGAAGTGGTTGGCTCAGGCCGAGGGGTTCACCCTCAGCGAAATGAACGGGTTCGGCGGAGAGCGCCAGTGGCGCAGTGTCTCCACCGCGCTGGCGCCACTGCTCAACCATCCAGACGACGACGGCCCCGACCTGACGCCAGCTCAATGCGCGGCCATGCTGCCCCGGCTGGAAGCGATTCTCGACCAGCGGCAGTCTGACGACAGCGACCCTGGCATCCGACGGCGCATCGAAGACGTCAGGGAGTTGATCACCGTCTTGCGGTTCTGCGTGGACAAGGACGTCGAGCTCATCTTCGGGTAGACCCGGGAGCGCGGAGTGCCCCGCCCGCGGGGATGGGCCGTGGTTACGGGACAGCCTTTAGGCTGGCGCAGTGGCTAATGAGCATGAGCAGGTGCAACCTTCGGGAGTGTGGGCCACGGCGGTGGGGGTGGCCAGGGTGCGGGCGCTGGAGACCGAGCGGGAGAACGCGCTGTTCCGCGACCCACTGGCACAGGCCTTCGCCACCGCCGGCGGCCTGTGGCCCTCCTCGTTGCCGCTGCCCGATGACGAGGTCGCGCGACGCCGGCGGCTGGCTGTGTCGTTCTCCATCGTCATCAGGACGAAGTTCCTCGACGACCTGTTGCGGCAGGCCTCCGCGTCCGGGGTCCGGCAGGTCGTGCTGCTCGGCGCCGGCATGGACAGCCGGGCCTTTCGGATGGACTGGCCCGAGGGCACCCGGCTGTTCGAGGTCGACACCGCTGAACCACTGGACTTCAAGGCTTCGGTGCTGCGTCAGGAGCGGGCCGTCGCACGCTGCGAGCGGATCACCGTCGCGGTGGATCTGCGTGAGGACTGGCCAGGTGCGCTGGCCGCCGCAGGGCACGACCCGGCCGCGCCGACCGCGTGGATCGCCGAAGGACTGCTGATCTATCTGCCCGAGGACGCGGTGGAGCTCCTGCTGGCCCGGGTCAGCACGCAGTCGGCGGCAGGCAGTCGGATGGGGCTGACATTGGGATCGCGCGGCGTGATCGAGCGCTTCGGCGCGGAGGCCGTGCCGGGATCGGCGGCGTCCATGTGGGTCTCGGAGATGCCCGACGACCCGGTGGGCTGGCTGGTCGGGCACGGCTGGGAGGCCGACAGCCACACCCTGCGCGAGCGCGCTGCCGCCTACGGCCGTCCGGTCAGCACCCCGCCGCAGCGCGCGGAACAGCCCGGCGGACTGATCTCGGCGGCCCGCCGGTAAGAAATCGTAGCCAGCGGCAGACAGCCAGCCCACAGCATCAGTCACCAGAGGCCGAAGAACCGTGTCCACCAGGTGGGCCATGCCGCCTCGCCGACCCACAAAACGGCCATCGTCTCGTCGGACCGAATCTTGAGTGCACCCACCGAAGGTTGGCCGAGTCACGGAATTGGCAGTGGGTTGTTACCGTTCGAGACGGTTCCTTCGAACGAACAAGGCAGGTCAGCAGGTGTCAGCTCTAGACTTCTACGCCCACGTCGCCACCAGTGGCGACGTACTTGGAGCTGGAATCGGCACCGGCCCCGGGGGCTGGGAAGCTGCTGTGGGGCCGGATTTCCTCGATGTTCCCGGTGGCGGCCTCCTACGGAGGGACTACGGACTCGTGGAGATCAACTTCTCACCGGACCAGCATGGGCTCCAGGGGCAGATGTCCTGCTTCGGCTTCGGCGTCAAGCCCCAACGGCTGCTGTACGACCTGTCCCCGGGCACCGTGCCGCTTCCGCTTTCGCGGAAGTACGGGAAGTTCGCACCCCGACTGCCGTTCGAGGATCTTCGGGCCGCCATCCTGTCCCGGGGACATTCGGTGGCGCTCGAAGAAACCTCGCGCGACATGCACCGCTACTGCGTGTCCAAGTCTGTCGCCCGCATCGACGTCATCCTCGATCCTGATCCATACGGTTCAAGCCCCACCGATCCGGATGGACATCAGGTAGGGGACGTATGGTCCATCTCCCTGTGGTGACCGACCCGAGCTTCGGACAAGTGGATGTCAGGCATCGAAGCTGAGCCCAACTCGTCAGCCGAATCGCTTGACAGATACCGCCAAGGCCTCACTACGCGGCCTCGGCGTTTCACCGGTCGTGTTTCAGCACCACGGACTGGTATGGCAGTCGGCGACGCCAAACCGGGCGAAGCTCTGCGAGGCCGGGACCGTATTGGTCACCCGAGTGGACTGGGTGCTAGCCGATGGGGCTGTGCTGGGTATCGGGCACCGGGGGCATCCAGTGCACAGCGTTCTCGCGGAAGGATGCGTTGACCGGCGCGAGGTCCACACCGCTGGTGTCGTCGAGAGCCGGGACGTTGATGCCGATACCCGGAATGTCGCAATCGACCGCCGCGACTCGGCTGCCGCAGTTGGCACAGAAGCCGCGCTTGGCCTTGCCCGGGAACGTCTCGAACCAGGTCGGCTCACCGCCCTCGCCCGTCCACGTGACCCGCTCGAAGCCGACCCACCACATCACCGGGGCCCCACCGAGCTTCACACAATGCACGCAGTGGCATGTGTGCGGGTATACCGCCGGGCCCGTGACGGTGAAGCGGATCCGACCACACAGACATCCACCAGTGCGCACTTCGGCTCCCTCGGGGGTGGCATTCATCCAGTGGCCTCCGCAACAAATTAGGCAAGTTGAGCCCATCAGTCTGACAGCCTGCCCATCACGGCGGGCAGCAACAGGCCGCGTCGCCGCCGCCCATTTTGGACGGCAGCATGGCCCCGGGCCCAGTTTCCGGTGAAGTCGCGCCAATGTCGTCCTGGTCGCGCAGCGTCCCATCAGACTGGCCAGATGTCACAGGGACCGAGGGTGTACGGCAGCGAGCATGATGACCCGGCGGCCAGCCTGCAGCCCGGCCACCACTACTGCGAGCAGACCGGTGGGCCGCTGGACGGGGAGCTGATCGAGGTGACCGGCTGGCCGGAGGAGGAGATCACCACCGGCGCGTACCTGATTACTCCTCACAACACGTATGGACCGGGCGGGCGGGCCTCATACGCGCCGGCCTTCAGCCGCCCTGGCGGCCGGTGGGTGCGGGAGAGCGTCGCGCCCTGATCGCCTCGCCGCCGTGAATGGCCCGGTGCTGACCAGTCCCCCGTGTCCTGGGAACCGGACCGCAGCTGTGGCGGGCTGTCATCACGCTCGGACGGCCAACGACAGAGTGTTCTTCTCGCCCCCGCCGACGAAGCTGCAGCTGCAGCGCGCCTGCGGGGGCCTGGGGCAGTCTTCGAGACTGTGACCTTCCGTTTCATTGAGCCGGACAGCGCCATCGCCGAGTGGGACATCTACTTCCAGAAGCCCTCGGCCAAGGCCCCACCGGTCGATCGGCTCCTTGGGTGGGCGTGGCCACAGTGGGGCACCACCCCTTGAACGATGGCGTTACGGTGTTCGCTTGCCGAAGCGACTGCCCCGAGCACTGGCCAACGCGAGCTCGGCCGAACTCGAAGAACTGGCAGGTCGCTGGACCACGCTCCTCCGATCCGAGGACGGAGCGGACATGACCGACGACGACCTGCTGGCAGTCGTGCAAGGCGTTCGTCATAGAACATGACCTCACCGCCGACGGCGATGGCGTCGCGCGCTGCCTTGCAGGCACCGGTCTGGTCTTTGAGCATCGTAGTGATGTCGCACCGGCTCGGATTCTCGTCGTCGGTGGCCATGTGGCGACTGTGGAGACCGAGCGCAGGCGTTGCTACAGGATTCGGCGTGACCTGCGCAGGGGCTCTGGCACAGAGGCGGTCATGACAGGTAGAGCCGCAGACCGGCAACATAGTGGTCAATTGGTTAATACCAACCCTGGTTGCACCACACCTTCGACACCGGGCACAGCCACTCGCGCAGCCACTCCCCGCCACAGCGGGGTCGGCCGGGGCCGTGGTGTGAGTTGCGGGAATGGTCAGCCGTGGGCGGGCAAGCAGTGCGTAGGAAGTGTCGCGGGTGCAGGCAGTTCGGCCTTGCAGCCCGGTCTGCGGCCGGCATTCCTCGCAGCAATCGTTGTCCGGCTCGGCCAGGGCCACCATGGCGTCCTCCCGGGAGATCTCCCCGATCCGGCCCGGGGAGATCGCGCACCCCCCGCGGTGCAGCAGGGCCGTCGACGAGGAGCGGTCCCCCGGCTTCGAGACCGCTCGCAGCCGTAACGCCGGGGCCTGGTTCTGGACTGCTCCGCCGACGGACGGCTCGTCCGGATCAGCGGCGCGGCACGACTCCCGCCGGGCCGCGGCACGACTCCCGCCGGGCCCAGGCGTTGGCGTGATCTGCCTCCGTCGTCGCTTTCTGCCCGGCCCCTGCCTCCGGTTGCCTCTCGCGGGCGCTATTCGGCCGGACCGTTTCAGGCGCAGGTGAGGTAGTTGTATCCGGCGGCCCGGTCGGCTCCGGTCCGGTCATAGAAGTGGTAGCTGTTGTTGGAGTCTCGGTAGACAGCGAAGGTTCGCAGCGGGCCGATGTAATAGCCCTTGTTGGTTGAGGTGTTGATGTCCATTCCGCCCTCTCCGTCCTCGGCGGCCTTGAAGGTGATCTTGCCGACGATGCCGTCGGGGGGCATTTTGCGGGCCATCTGGAACTCGATGGTGGCGTCGCGGGTCTTCTCACCGAACACGCCGTCGATGTCGTTCCAGGCGAGGAGCTGGTGGGCCCAGAGGATCTTCTGCCACATGCACGTGGCGTTGGACCGGGTGTTCTGGGTGGTGGAAAGGACTCCCTCGTCGTACAGGTCGTCGATGGGGTCGCCTGCCCCGTTGACGTAGGCCGCACCGTTATAGCTGTTGCTCGCGGAGGCGGGTGAGGCGGCGAGAGGGCTGAGCAGCAGTGCGACGGTGGCGCCTGCAATCAGGGTGGTCAGGTGATGCTTGCGCATGGATGTCGTCCTTCGGGACTGGGTGGTTGGGGACGAACTCAACGTAGGTGGAGTCCGAGTGCCGCTGCGTCCCCTGACAGGTTGAAGCCGGAGTACGGCACCTGTGGCACACGTGTCCTCACTCCCCCATGCGCGGTAGGAGGGTCATACCAGAGTGGTAGGGAGAGATCGGGCTCCGCGCCTCTGCACTGCGCAGAGGCGTCAGGTGGAACTTGCGCCCGAAATGCCGCGCGCGCTCACCAGCCACGATCTTCGCCACGCCGCGGTGTCAGCGACATCTACCGAGGCCGCTTCGCCTTGTGTCGTTGTGTGTTGAAGAGCCGAGCACTGAGTTGCGTCTGTCCGGTGCAAGGCGGGGGCCTTCAGCCGCCGCCAACAGCGGGCTCAGGAACGGCCGCGGTTGCTGCCCCAGGTACGGCCCGATACTTTCGTCTACGCGTCGCCGTCCGGCGGGGCCGGATGGTACGCGGCGTGAAGCGCTTCCGTGCTTCGGAGGACATCCTTTGCCGTACCTTCTCCCCCCGAGAGCCGTGGTGGTGATTTGCGCCAGGGCATGGGGTTGTCCTCTGAGCGTCGACGGTGGTGAGACAGGCCGGTCTGGACGCGCAGAAGATTGGAGTCGCGCCGGCTTTTCGACTCTCGAACCGCCTCGGCGCCGCTTCATGCGCCGGCTGTCACGAGACCCGTCTCGTATGCCACGACAACGGCCTGGGCCCTGCTGTCCAGGCCCAGTTTGGTCATCGTGCGATTGAGATGGGTCTTGACGGTCGCCTCACTGATGTAGAGGCGGGCGGCGATCTGCGGATTGGCTAGACCGCGGGCCACCAGTTTCAGCACTTGCCGCTCCCTGGCGGTGAGCACGTCCAGGTCGGCGGGATGGCCGGTGGCGGCGTGTCGGGCGTAGGCCTCCACCAAGCGGCGGGTGACGCTGGGCGCGAAGAGGGCATCACCGCCGGCGACCGCGGTCACCGCCGCGAGCAGCCGCTCCGGGCCGGAGTCCTTGAGCAGAAACCCGCAGGCTCCGGCGCGTAGTGCCCCATATACGTACTGGTCGAGGTCGAAGGTGGTCAGGACCAGGATCCTGGGCGGCGGATCGGCGGACTGGGCGAGGATGCGTTCGGTTGCCTCGATTCCGTTCATTCCAGGCATTCGGACATCCATCAGGATGACTTCCGGTCTGGTCCTGGCGGCCAGGACGACACCTTCGGCGCCGTCGCCGGCCTCTCCCACGACCTCGATGCCGGGAGCGGCGCGCAGCAGTCCCACCAGGCCGGCTCGAATGAGGAACTGGTCGTCCACGACGAGCACTCTGATCATGTGGTGGCGTCGTCTTCCTGTCGTGCGGCTGTCGTGGAAGTCGGCAAGGTCAGCCGCACGGCGAAGCCACCTCGGTCCTGGGGGCCGATGGCGATCTGCCCGCCGTAGAGCTTGGCGCGCTCCCGCATGCCAAGCAAGCCATGCCCGCGCACGGCTCGTTCTCTGTCCAGAATCACCCCCTGACCGTCGTCGGTGACCGAAACGGTCACCTGGTGCGGTTCGTAGCGCAGGCGTATTTCCGCACTCTCGGCGGCCGCGTGTTTCAGGACGTTGGTCAAGGCTTCCTGCACGACTCGGAAAGCGCACAGATCCACGCCAGGGGCGAGCGGGCGCGGCGTGCCCTCGATGGTCAGAGTGACCGGGAGACCTCCGGCCCGAACGCGGTCGGCCATCTCCGCAAGGCCGGCCAGCCCGGGCATCGGGCCCGACGGCGCTCCGTCGTCGTCGGTGCGGAGCACGCTGAGCGTGCGGCGCAGTTCGTCGAGGGCTTCTCTGCCGGTGGCTTCGATGATGTCGAGCGCGCTCCTGGCGGTGTGGCGGTCGCTGTCGAAGACGAACCGGGCCAGACCGGTCTGTACGGAGATCACTGACAGGTGATGGGCGACCACGTCGTGCAGTTCGCGGGCGATGCGCTCCCGTTCCTCGGTCACCTCACGGCGGGCACGCGCGGCTTGTTCCAGATGCAATTGCCTGGCCAGTTCGGCCGAGCGCCGGGCCAGGACGCCGAACCGCCACAGCACCGCCGGATAGACCACCGCTTGCCCGACCACGGACGGCCAGGAGTCCGTGGGATTGCCGGCACCGGCCAGCAGCCACGTTCCTCCCATCAGCGCGGCACACGGGACGGCGATGCGCGGCCCTCTGAGCGAAGCGACGGTGTAGACGGCGAGCATGGGCCCGAAACTGCATACCACCGGCCAGTACCCGGCCACGATGTAGGTCAACCATGTCGCGTGCACGACACAACAGACCACCGTGGGGCACCGACCGCGGAGCACGAGCGGCAGATGGACCAGGACCACCAGCACGTAGGCCGTCGCATCGAGCTGATCCTGCCCCTGGCGCGCGGCATCGGGCCCCAGCAGAAGGGCCACCGCCGTCAGCGCCGCCGCGATCAGGGCATCTACGACGAGAGGACGGCTCCGCATCGCAGCAGCGTACGGCCCACAGCCGACACCGAACATCAAACTTTGGCAGTACCACGGAAGTTGCAGAAGCTGAACCGCTTCCCACCGCTACGAAGCGACGGTACTGGTCGCGGCTAGTGCCGTATCAGGCAATGTTTCGCCCTGTTCTGATGGGTGGGTTTTCGCCTGGTCGCGTCGCTCTCTTCGGCTGGGGCAGCCTGCTGGAGTTTTGATGGGGTGCACGGTGACTTCTCCAGATGGCGATGTCCTTGCCGCTGCGGTGGCGAGGGTCGCGACGACCTTCGGCGGCATGACGGCCCAAGCGGACGAGACCGTGTGCGGCCGGTGCTTCGATGAGGTCGAGGTCGAGCTGCTGCGGACTCCTGACGTCCGTCTCCCGACGGACCTTGTCGGCCGGGTCGCGCAGAAAGATCCCTTCCACTGGGACAACCAGCCCGCGATCATCCGTCGGGTCCTGCCACAGCCCGTCGTGGTGCTCGGCGAGGGCGCGGTCGAGTCCGCACTCATGGCTCGTGGACTGGCCGCGGCGGGCTGGTCGCGGTAGCCCCGCGACCAGGCTGGGGCGGTGGCCGGTTTCCTGGAGGCATGGTGGACACAGGCCCTACGGATGGAGTCGCCACCGACCCCGGCGTGCGAGGTCTTCGAGAGCTGTGTGACCGCGAGTTCCTCAGTCGCCCCGTGGCTCGCCCGCTGGGAGGCGGAGAGGGGCACGGTCGCCCGCCACACCATCTGACCGAAAGCGTCGATTGGTGGCGGGAGGAGTTGACGTCCGACGACTCGCCGTTCACGTGGTGGTGGGGCACCGCGGCGGAGGAACAGGCCACCTGGCACGAGGTTAAGACATGGCTGGCCGCTCAGACCCAGGCAACCGTGGTGCCGGACGAACTGTGGCCTGACCGGCAGTAGAGACCGCCAACGAGGTCGGGTTCAGGCGACATTCGCTCTGGCCACGACCTTGCGGAGGCGCTTCTTGTAGCGCTCGCTGTCGAAGCTGGTAGGCCACCCGCCTCGGGACTCTCGGGACTCTCGGTTCTTGAGGTGTCTCTGCTGGTCGAGACCTTCGGGAATCGTGTGCGCAATGCCGCGTCGTCGCAGGTCGCGGCGGCTTCCGTGGGAGGTATATAGACCTTGTCCGCCGCGATCCGCGTCCACCCCGACGCCTGCGCCGACTGGGCCTTCACCCGGACCAGCCGGCCGCTCTCGTCACCGGCCCGCCGACGCCCGCCTGGTGGCACGTGGAGGCCGCACGGCTAGCCGCACGGCGGCACGGGTGACGGGAGATCTGAGCTCCCTCGTCTGCACCATTGACGCGGTCACGCCTCCCCTGCATCATCGTGGGAGCGCTCCCACAGGTGTACCGCACCCGAGGGCACCCATCGACCACTCACACCGGGCGCCCTGCCGACCGACGCGGCGCTCGCCCGAGGAGGACACGTCATGCCGCTCGCACACCTCCCCGCCACCGGCCGGTTAGACCGACCGCCCCGCGGGGCCGGACGAACCGCGGGCAGACGCCCCGCCGCAGCGCTCGTCTGCGCCCTGGCCACGGTCGCCGCCCTCGCCGCCGCTCCCCCGGCACCCGCCGCGACCGGCCGGGTCACCGCGGTCCCGGCCGCAGCGGCGACGGCCGCCGACGAGGCGCCGACCGTCGAGGTATCCGTCAACGCGGGGGTGGGGCTGGGGACCATCGACAAGGCGGCGTTCGGCGTCAACCACGCGCTCTGGGACTCGCACATGAACGACCCCGAGGTGACCGGCCTGCTGGGCGAGGCGGGCGTCGGCGTGATGCGCTACCCCGGCGGCTCCTACGGCGACATCTACCACTGGAAGGACCACACCGCCCCTGGCGGTTACGTGGCTCCCGGCACCACCTTCGACGAGTTCATGGGCAGCGTCCGCGCCTCCGGCTCCCAGCCGATGATCATCGCCAACTACGGCACCGGCACCCCGCAGGAGGCCGCCGACTGGGTCCGGTATGCCAACGTCACCCGCGGCTACGGGGCGAAGTACTGGGAGATCGGCAACGAGATCTACGGCAACGGCCACTACGGCGGCGGCTGGGAGGCCGACGACCACCCGGACAAGAGCCCGCGCGAGTACGCCCGCAACGTCCTCGCCTACGCCGGGGCGATGAAGGCGGTCGACCCGACGATCAAGATCGGCGCCGTGCTGACCACTCCGGGCGACTGGCCGGACGGCATCGCCGGACCGGGTGACTCGGCCGACTGGAACCACACCGTGCTGTCCGCGGCCGCCGGGACGATCGACTTCGCCATCGTGCACTCCTACCCGGGCGGCGCCACCGCCGACGAGGCCCTGGGCCGGACCGCCCGGCTGCCCGGGCAACTCCGCGAGGTCCGCCGGCAGATCGACCGGTACGCCGGAGAACGCTCGTCGAAGATCGGCATCGCGCTCACCGAGGTCAACTCCAACGTCCAGATGAACAGCCGCCCCAACGGCCTGTTCGCCGCGGACACCTACATGACGGCGCTGGAGAGCGGCGTCTTCAACGTCGACTGGTGGAACGTCCACAACGGACCCACCGAGGTGGAGACGGTGGACGGCGACACCGACTTCAACGACTTCGGCCTGCTCTCCAGCGGCGGCTGCGTCGGCGAGGTCTGCCAGCCGGCCGTGAACACGCCGTTCCACCCGTACTACGGCATCAAGTCTCTGACCAAGCTGGGCCGTCCCGGTGACACGATGGTGGCCTCCTCCACCGACAGCGACCAGGTCTCCGCCCACGCCGTGCACCGGGCCGACGGCACGCTGAGCGTGATGCTGATCAACAAGGACCCGCTGAACTCCGCCACCGCGGACATCAGTTACGCCGGATACACGCCCACTGCCCAGGCACCGGTGGTGCACCGTTACGGCCGCGGCGACACCGATGTCACCCGGGTGGCCCCCACCAGCGGGGGCCACCAGGTACTGCCGCCGTACTCGATCACCACGATCACCGTCGCCCCGCACGCCGCCGCGGCCTCGGTCGGCGCGCCCGGCGCACCGAAGACCACCGCCGTGGACAGTTCGGCCGCCACGGTGAGCTGGACGGCCCCCACGAACGGCAAGGCGGTGCGATACGAGGTGTACGAACAGCTGGGCGCCAACGCCCAGCTGCTCGCCACCTCGACCTCCACCTCGGCAACGCTGCACAACCTGCCGCCCGGCTCCGAGCACACGGTCAACGTCCTCGCCCGGGACGCCGACGGCCGCCTCTCGCGCCCCTCCGATCCGCTGACCTTCGCCACCACGGCTCCGCGCGACAGCAGCTGCCTGGTCAACTACCGGGTCGACAGCGGCTGGGGCAACGGATTCGTCGCCACCCTCACCGTCTCCAATGTCGGTGACGCCTCGGTCAACGGCTGGACCCTGGACTTCACCTGGCCGTCCACCGGCCAGTCCGTGCAGAGCTCCTGGAACGCGAACGTCACCAACTCGGGCACACGCGTCCACGTGACCGACAACGGCGCCAACGCCGAGCTGGCCCCACGCGGCGGCTCCACCGCCACCTTCGGCATCGTCGGAGCCAACGACGGCGCCAACCCCACCCCGACGACCTTCACCCTCAACGGCACCGTCTGCCGCACCTCCTGACCCACCGCCCGCGGCCACGAACGCGGACACGGACATGGACGCGGACACGGACGCGGGCGCTGGCGCGCCGGAGGATCGTCACCCGCACCCCGGAGGAGGCGGGCGTCGAGCCGGAACTTCGTTCTCGACGGGGGCACCTTCCTGTGAACCGGACCGCCGGGGTCGCGCGACCGTACGTGCTCCAGATGCCGGTGTCCGAGGCCGGGACCGGGCCGCCGTCCGGCCTCGGGCCGATGGCCGACGACGAGTGCGCCGCCGGCCCCGTGCGGATGGGCTGAGGACTGTCCCGTAAATGATCTTCTGGTTGTCTCAGGGATGGTGGGCCGCCGTGCGACCCACCATCCCGATCCGGCGAGGGCGAGTTCGTGCATCCGAACGATGCCAAGCATGGCGTGGTGGACGCCGTCGCCCTCGAGGCGGCAGTCGCGGAGGATCTTGCAGGTCTTCATGCGGGCGAGACGTGCTCGATCCGGGCGCGGATCTGCTTGTGGGACCGATGGAGTTCCTCTTTCCACTCCGGCAGTTCAATCTGACCGCGCTGTCGGCGGTGGGGATGACCATTCCCGTGCCCAGGTATCCGCCGTCGGCGATCGTGAGGGCAGGAGATGCCCGACGGGAAAATGAGGACGTTCAGGGGCGCGGGAAGAACGGGGTGACCGTGTCGGCCGGCTACGCCGATCGCAAGAACATGTCCTCCCTGCTGTGCGCCGCGGGTACGAAGGAACCAGGCGATTTCGAGTTCCTGGCTTCCTGCACGGGTCTCGACGGCGCCAGAATCGACCATGCCAAGGCGTCCTCGTGGCTCCACCGGGCGAAGAGGGAGACCGACTCCCTGTACGAGAAGCAGGTGACCAAGACGGGAATCAAACGGGGGTGCGTTGTCAGTGGAGTGTTGGACTCGGGTCCCGTGAGGATGGTTCTGCACCGCACATACGAGAGGTACTCGCCGAGGATCCTCGGAGGCGCAGTGGTGTAGAGGCATCAGCAGGGTCCGGGGTCAAGGCCCCTCGTCGGCCTCGGGTTGGAGTGGGCAGCGCAGGACCCGGAGTGGGCGGCGGAGCGCGCGGCACATCTCACCGCTATCGCCCCGGACTGGTACTGCCCCTGATCGCTGGACTGGCAGCGCCCCCACCGCGTCCTAGCCGACCTGGCCGACCTGGCCGATGCCGATGGCCAACTGCCCGGCCATCACACCCGGCGTCCTCACGGCCGGCAACGGCATCGGACTGTGACTGGAGCAGCAGAAGCGGCCGGGCACCTGGGCACGGCTCCGGCTCCTGCTCCTGCTCCTGCTCCTGCTCCTGCTCCTGCTCCTGGCAGCAGGAGCGGCTGACCGTGCTGGGCGTCAAGCCCGCCCGGTCGCCGCCTCCTGCCCGTGCGGGCGGCGGCCTTGCGACAGAAGGCCCGGGCAAGGCGCAGCAGGCGTTCCCGTGCGGGCCGACAGCACTCGCGCAGTGGGTGCACGCACAGTCATGGCATGCACCTCAGCACTTTGCTCCGTTGCGTACCCAAAGACGCCCACGCAGCACTCACAATCGGCGGGTCCAACCGGGACGCTCCATCCTCGGTCCGTCACCGTCCCTGTCTCCCGTTCTGCGCCTGCAACCCAGGGACCGTGATCTGCGAGGACGATCGGGGCTCTAGTTCTTCCGGGGGGCATGGGTCAGCAACCAGCGGAGCAGGGCCGCCACGCTGACCCGGAGCGGATGGATCGGCTCTTCGAGGCCGGGGGTGCCGGGGCGTAGCTGAGAGTGGCCGTGGTGGCCGCTCCGTCGGCGAACGCGAGTGGGATCACGCGGGCTGCCTGGCCGCCACGGTCGGGTGCCGCCTCCTTCCACTTGGTGCGGGCGGCCTGCCGGTGACGCCCCCAGGCGGTTCCGATCCCGGTATAGCCGGCGCCCTGAGGACCGGCGGCCTTCACGCAGCGTTCGACATCGTCGGCGTACTGGCGCAGCCGCGGGCCGGTGCTGTCGCCGGGGCGGTTCGCCGGCGCCCGGGGCCGGCTGAGATGACGACCGGGGCGCGGTCCAGGGCGTGCAGCCCGACTTCGCTGATGCTGGAGTCCAGTTGCTTGCCTCGGAGTCGGAGCATGCGATCCGGTCGCGGTGCAGGCGGTTCGCTGCGGGCATCAGGCGACGGCTGGGCACTGGACGTGCGGCCTCAACCGATCCCACCGTCGCCCTTCACTTCCTGATGTGGCGATCTCGACCGACAGGCACATTTCAGACTAAACGATCATAATAGTGATCCGAACGAGGACATCATGTGTCCCCCACGAATCAATGGGTCTGTGACAGCTGGAAAGCGAGAATGTATGTGCACGCGAGCTCTCTGGGCTGACGCAGGCGGGGCCGTTCTTGCCGGGCGCAACATGGACTGGATGGAGGAGATGGGAACCAACCTCTGGGCGTTCCCGCGCGGCATGGCCCGCGATGACGGTCTCGGCAAAACCCTGACCTGGACCTCCGCATACGGGAGTCTGGTCGCCGGTGCACACGATCTGATGACCGTCGACGGGATCAACGAAGCCGGTCTTGCGGCCCACCAGCTTTTCCTCCCGGAATCCGACTACGGCGAGCGGGACGAGAGCCGTCCGGCGCTGAGTGTGGCGGTCTGGATGCAGTACGTCCTCGACAACTTCGCCACCGTCGCCGAAGCGGTGGAGTGGATCGAGAGTTCGCAGCTCCAGGTGGTGACACAGAGCGACCCGTCGAGCGGTAAGTCGGTGACCCTGCACATGGCGCTGGACGACCGGTCAGGTGACTCGGCGATCGTGGAATACCTGGACGGGACGCCGCAGGTGCACCATGACCGGGCCTACACGGTGGTCACCAACTCGCCTCCGTTCGAGGAGCAGCTCGCCCGCCTGCGGACCATCGAGGGTCTGGGTGGCAGCGAGCCGCTGCCGGGCGGGACCGACCCCTCGGACCGGTTCGCGCGCGCGGCGTACTACCTCACGCGGCTTCCCCAGCCCGGCGACACGACCGAGGCAGTCGCTTCACTGCTGAGCGTCATGCGCAATGCCGCCCAGCCGTTCCGCGTTGCCGATCCTGACAAGCCCTACGCCTCGCAGACTATCTGGCGCACTCTCACGGACCTGAGCAACGGCATCTACGTCTACGAGTCGACGACACGGCCCAACATCGTCTGGGCCCGTATGTCCGGACTCGACCTCTCCGAAGGCGCACCTGCGCTGAAACTCGACCTCGCCAATGACACCGGCCTCGAAGGCGGACTCGTCGGAGACGTCACCGACCGCTTCACCGAGGCACCGCCGATGCACTTTCTGCCGGCACGGTAGAACGCGCTTCCTGCTGGCAACGGAGAACCGCAGGCAGAGGTGGCGGCTGCGTCACCGCTGGTATCGGCAGGCTGTCCGTACACGGCCCGACGTCAGTTTGCGCGGCTCACCCGTTCCGGCCGGTGGAGGAAGACCTTGGCCAGGACGAGGGCGAACAGGCCGCCGACAGCCAACATTCCCGTGGCCCCGGCGCCGGCTCAACTTAACAAAAGGGTCCCCTTCCCCACGGCTATCGCGTGGGAAGAGGTGTCATCATCGCGGGGAGGCTTACCCACGGAGACCGACCACGGACAACACCCGTTGTCCGATATGCCGGGCCCCCGCCTCCGGTCACACCTCCACTCCCCCACCAGGCGCAACCATCCAACCAACCGTTCAACCCCCCATCCGGCGCAACCCTCTCCGCAACCCTCTCCGCAGCCGTCACAGGCCAAGGCAGGCACAGCCCTGTGCCAGGCCAGCTCCCACCGCCAGGCCGCCCACCGATCCGCCCGCACAAAGATCCGACAGGGTTCGGCGAGCATCACCAGAACCTCCGCGGGCACCGTCGAGGGCCCGGCACCCGGTGACGAAGACGAACCCGAGCCGCAACAGAAGTCCGTACGGTGCCCCGCCACGCACCATCGCACCTCAGGCATCCGGCCCCGGGCCTACTGCCGCGGCTTGGCAGGCCTTCGGCCAGCGCCCGGAGAGCGTCCAGCCAAAAAGGGCGCAGTCCGGCGCGGTTCATGTCCCCGGTGATGCCCGCCAGGCAGTTCGCGTCGACGGGCAGTTCCCGGTTCGACTGCCGGGTCGGCCCCATCCCGATGGACGGGGCCGGCATGGCACACCGCGCAAGGGATGATGGGGATGAAATGACGAAACGTGAGGTCAGGAGAATTTCATGGCGAAGCGGGTTCACCGACCCCGTGAAGATGCCGAGTTCAATTTCATCCTCGGGATGAGCAGAGTTCCGGTCCTCGCATACTTCACCGGGACATGGCCCAAGGCAATCGAGCCCTGCCGGGTGATGGACCTCGTCGTGGGTGACATCGCCGACGACTACACGGGCCGCCTGACGGCCGTCCGCGCCGACATCACGCGTTGTCCGGCCGCAACCAAGCAGTACGAAATCACCGGAGCCCCGTCCTACGTCCTACTGAAGGAGGGAAAGGCGGTGGCGCACGGCACGGGGCCTATGGCCATCACCGAGATGCGGAAATTCCTGGACAGCCACCTCTGAGCAGCCGCTGCGAAACGTGACCGCGACGCCCGTCTCGTCTCGTCTATGCCAACAGCGCCCCCAGCCACGGGGCACTACCGACGGTGTGTCACTTGGACTTGGACTTGGATTGACGCCACTCGACGGAACTGATCGTGTCGTTGAAGGAGCGCTCCCTGGCCTTGTAGTTGCCGCCCGCGTCCTTGACGTACACGGTCTGCGCCTGCCTGAGATTCATCGCGACTCGGCGGTCCCGGGCATCGTCGTCGACCGACAGGCCCGAACTGTTGCGCGGCTGGACGGTACGGCCGACCGGCTGCTGCCGCCGAGAAAGCCGTCCCCACCGGTCGGCTCGGGATGAATGGAGTCGACAACTCCCGCCGGGTCGGCGTTCGTCCCGACGATGGGGATGTCGTCGTCGAACCGCGCGTAGGGGGCGCCGAAGACCCTGTCCTGGTCAAGGCCAATCGTGAATCTGCCCATCCCGCAACCGGAGCTGCCGCTCCAGTGACCGTCACTTTGTTGATCTTTATCAGCGGTGAAGCCGGGGTCCCGGTGGCAGGAGGGCGGTAGCGCTCCTCCGTAACGAAGTGAGGTTTGGCATGCGTCGGGTTGTGGCTGCGGCCGGAGTTGGGGCCGTGGTACTGGCGGCAGCGGTGCTACCGGCCCAGGCAGCTGATGAATCGGGCAAGACCGACACAGCCGGCTGTTGGAAGAACCGGACGCAAGCACTGCACCGGGCGTTGATGAAATCAGCCCCGATCGGGTAGCCCGTCACAGTGCGTCTGACCGAGGGATGCCGCTACACCTACCCGGACAAGAAGAAGCAGTTCTCGGTGCCCGACGGGCGGACGATCATCGGGCAAGGTGCGGTGCCGGCAGGCCATACGGACCTGTATCCGGTGCTGACCTCCTCGACCAGTGGCTCACGGATCACGCTGCAGGACGTGATGCTGACCGGGCCGTCGTTGTGTGTGCTGGTGCCGGCCTACTCCCACTTCACGCTCAAGAACGTCAAACTGCACTGCACCCAGTCGATGGCCACGATGAGAGTCAAGGACGAAGGAACGGCCGACCTGATCGATGACACGGAACTGCGCGGCGGTGGCCCACCCCACGGCGCACGGCGGTGGAGGCGGACTCGAGCGTGGCGGCACCGTACACCTGCGCGACCGGGCCAAGATCACCAACTTTGCCGTGCTGACCCGGATGGTCGACGTCGCTGCAGGTGGCGGCGAGAAGATCGCCAACCAGAAGACCGGGGGAACTCATGAGCGAACCGTCCACGCCGGCACTCAGTCACCACGAGGACGGCATCGGGGCCGTAGTGCTGAACAGGGGGACGCTCACGGTCGAAGACCAGGCCACGATCACCGGCAACAAGATCGTGCGCACCACACAGCGGCCCAAGTACCCCCGGGCCGCAGAGCCTGACCACACCTATCAGGGCGGCGGGATCTACAACCAGGAAGGGGCGAGCGCAACGGTCGTCCCCGGCTCGGTGACCGGCAACCAGCCCGACCGATGTGCCCGTCCCACCCCGGTCACCGGCTGCACCAACTAGGACTTGTCCGGGCGATCACGTGCGGAGCCAGATGACGAGGGCTGCTGCGGTGACGGTGCCGAGGAAGACATAGCCGCGCTTGTCGTATCGAGTGGCGACGGCTCTGGCGTGCTTGAGCTTGTTGATGGCCCGCTCGACGGTGTTGCGTTTCTTGTAACGGTCTTGGTTGAACGCGGGCGGCCGCCCGCCTCCTGAGCCTTTGCGCAGGCGGGCGGCCTGGCTGTCAGTCTTCTCCGGGATAGTGTGCCTGACGCCGCGGCGCCGCAGGTAGTCGTGGACGAGGCCGTTGCTGTAAGCCTTATCCGCAGCAAGGCTGTCCGGCTTTTTGTGGGGCCTGCCCGCCCCAAGACGGGGGACCCGGATCTTCTCCAGAACCGATTTGAACTGGGTGCAGTCCGCCCGCTGCCCTGGCGTGATGGCCAGGGACAACGGACGGCAGCGGCCGTCCGCGCTCAGGTGTATTTTGCTGGTGAAGCCGCCCCGCGAGCGGCCCCGCCCTCGTCGACAGCACCACCTCCACCAGGCGGCCGTGAAGGCTCTGCCATGGCGTCTCGTCCTGGTGTTCTGCCTTCGCGGGGCCCCCCTTTGAAGCGGGGGCCGGCGGTGGGCCGGTGCGGGCGTTGGCCGCATGCTGATGCGCACGCACGACGGTGGAGTCGACAGAGATGTCCCAGCCGATCTCCCCGACCGCGTCGGCCTCGGCCTGGACCTGCTGGAGCAGACGCTCCCAAGTCCAGTCGGCCGACCACAGACGGTGGCGTTCATAGACGGTCTTCCACGGCCCGAACCTCTCGGGCAGATCACGCCACTGCACCCCGTTCCGCACCCGGTGCAGAATCCCGTCGATCACCTGCCGGTGATCCCGCCACCTGCCACAACGCCCCAAAACGGCCGCAGCCGTGCCCACTCGGCATCCGTGAGATCGCCCCGCCCCATGCTCACTCAACGATTCGGGCAGGGCGGCCGTCACGTGGGCCGTACGACACCTGCGTACTGGCTATTCCCTGGCCTGGAGAGAAACACCCGGCGGGTTGGCAGCTCGATTTCCGCGACGACGACGGTGATCTGCTCTCCGACCTCGAAGTCTTCTGCCGGACTCGCCGCAGGGCGGCCGTCGATCTCTCTGAAGGGAACCAACCCGACGATCCCATCTCCGAGGTCGACGAAGACGCCGATGGGAACCACCTTCTCAACCGTCCCGCGGAATTCCTGACCCACCACTGTGCGGTCGGCGAAAGCCTGGAGCGGGTCGGGCTCCAGTGACTTCAAAGACAGTCTGGCCTCAGCGTTGTGGGTGTCGGCCCCAATGAACTCGCACGAGACACGCTGTCCTACCTGAACAACATCGGTGGGATCATCGAAGCGCCGCCAGGACAGTTCGGGGAAGACGATGAACCCGACACCAGGGAAGAGCGGATGGGCAGGCCCGTCGTCCAGGGCCACGAAAACCCCGAACCGCTCGATCGCCGCGACGGTGCCGGACAGGGTATCGCCGCAGTGCAGGGACTCCAGGAACGCCCAGAGTTTCGGGCTCTCAGTGGGCGGTTCGTTAGTCTTTGAGGGGTTTTGCTGTCGCCTGATGGTGTGGTGGTGGGGCGGAACCTGCCGACCCACGGTCGTTGATCTGGTGATGTGACCAGATGAGTGAACGCAAGCCGTATCCGAGTGACTTATCGGACGAGCAGTGGTCGTTGATCGAGCCGGTGATCACCGCGTGGAAGGGCCGGCATCGGTCGGTCAGCGGGCATCAGGGTGCCTACGACATGCGAGAGATCGTGAACGCGATCGTGTACCAGGGACGAACCGGCTGCCAGTGGGCCTACCTACCGCATGACCTGCCGCAGAAGAGCGCGACCTACTACTACTTCGCCGCATGGCGGGACGACGGGACCGACCATGTCATCCACGAACTCCTGCGGTGCCAGGTCCGCGAACGCGCCCGGCGATTAGAGGACCCGGCCCTGGTGGTTCTGGACACGCAGAGTGTCCATGTGGCCGCCGGGGTCCCCGCCGACACGAGCGGCCATGACCCGGCCAAGCGGGTGCCCGGCCGCAAGCGGGGATTGGCGGTGGATGTCCTCGGACTGGTCATCGCGGTCGTCGTCCTGGCCGCGAACACCCACGACAACGCGGCGGGCATCGCCCTACTGGACCAGGTCGCCGAACAGACCGGCGGAACAGTCCGCAAAGCTCTCGTCGACCAGGGCTTCAAGAATCAGGTCGTCGCGCACGGCGCCGGCCTGGGCATCGACGTCGAGATCGTCGCCCGCGACCCGCAGATCAAGGGATTCGTGCCGCAGCCGAAGCGCTGGAGGGTCGAGCAGACCTACGGAACCCTGATACTGCACCGGCGCCTGGTCCGCGACTACGAGCACCACCCCTCCTCCTCCGTTTCACGCGTCTACTGGGCCATGACCCACGTCATGACCCGCCGGCTCACCGGCACGAACACCCCCACCTGGCGCGAGGCACAGGCGGTCGCAGCATGAACATCCAGCCCTTGCTCGAAACCCTGGAACTGCAGGAGCAAGCTGCCCGGGTTCTGGCCGGCGACCTCCGTGAACAGATCGACGGCCTGCAGAACCGGCTGCGGGAGGCCGAGACCCATCTGGAGCATCTCGCGATCACCCGCACCACCGTCACCAGCCTCGCCGACCGGCTTCCCGCTGCCCCACCGGACCTGCCCGAGCACCCGGACTACCCCCGTATCCTCGACGCCTTCAACCACGCGACCGGACCACAACGGGCGAGGGACGTCTGCCAAGCCCTCGGCCACGAGCTGCTGCCGAAGAACGTCGAAGGCACCCGCGCCAAGCTGAAACGCCTGGTCAAGCTCGACATCCTCACCGAGGTCGACACCGGCATCTTCGCGAGAAGGCCATAGCCGGACACCTACGGCCAGCAATCACTGGCCACAATCTGGTGTGCGTACTTGTTCTCCGGGTCGATGTCTTGGATCACCTTCAGGGCTTCATGCATCCGCTCCGTCTCGCACATCAGCCGGACAAGGACGTACAGGGCGTCACGGTCACCGTCTTCGGCGCGCTCGCGCAGCGCGGACTCCATACCTCGCTCCCGAAGCGACCTGTTGAGTCTCCGAAGTGCGTGGCGATCCCTGAGGGCGAGCTCCGTAAGTTCTGGAATCCGTTCCGCTCGGACCAACAGATCCATGTGCCACAGATGATTGTCGTGCCTGTCCGGATCATCGGAGAAGCACTCGGCATGGGCGCTTACCAGCGCGATCGCTGCGTCCCAATCCTGAAGTTGCTCCGCAGCTCGAGCTCGCTCCAACCAGTCCACAGGCCGATTATCGCCCGTTGCCCCAGCGAACAGCAACGGACAGCATCTTGAAGCAACCCCTGCGGAGTGCCCTTCAGGGCAAGTCGCGGTCAAAACTCTCAAACCGCCCTCTCAGACCGCCAATCCATACCGCCACCCTGGCACACGACATCGTGGGCCGCCCATGCCCGCGACGAACTGCGGCACCGCCAGGTCTCAGGAGCCGGAACCATGATCGGCCGGACAAGTCCTAACCGTTGCTTTGAGTATCAGTAGATCTCAGCAATCCCGGCTTTTCTGCCGGAATGGTCCGTGACAGTGTCACCGGAGCGCGAGTTGTGCTCTGGTGTCCTGGTGACGGTCTCCCGTTTCTGTCCCGGCCCGGGGGCTGGGGATTGTGCCACCTGCCCGCCCCGTCCCGGCCGGGACAGAAACGGGAG
>NZ_JAELVH010000087.1 GCF_019399235.1 Streptomyces poriferorum
AGATCCCCCGCTCCGCCTTCCGCACCCCCTCCCACCCCTCGCTCTACGGACACGGGCTGCTCGGCTCCCGCTCCGAGGTCGGCGCCGGCAACGTCAAGGACATGGCCGCCGAACACAACTTCACCTTCTGCGCGACGGACTGGATCGGCATGGCCAAGGAGGACATCCCCGTCGTCCTCGCCGCGCTCGCCGATCCGAACCTCTTCCCGGCCGTCCCCGAACGCAGCGAACAGGGCATGCTGAACGCCCTCTTCCTCGGCCGCGCCCTGATACACACCGAGGGGCTGGGCACCGACCCCGCGTTCCGTACAGCTGAGGGCCGCCCGCTCGTCGACACCCGGCACGGCCTCGCGTACGACGGCAACAGTCAGGGCGGCATCCTGGGCGGCACCCTGGTCGCCGCCTCGCACGACATCCGGCGCGGGGTGCTGGGCGTCACCGCGATGAACTACGGGCTGCTGCTGAACCGGAGTGCCGACTTCGCACCGTTCCAGCAGGTCCTGGACGCCGCCTACCCGGACAAGCTGCGCCAGCAGATCGTCCTCCAGCTGTTCCAGATGGTGTGGGACCGCGGCGAGACGAACGCGTACGCGAACCACCTCACCGACCACCACCAGGTGCTGATGCACATCGCCTACGGGGACCACCAGGTCGCTAACGCGGCGGCCGACGTCGAGGCGCGGACCATCGGTGCCCGCCTGCTGTCCCCCGCGCTCACCGCGGGCCGGAGCCCGGACACCGTCCCGTACTGGGGCATCCGCCGCATCGGATCCGGTCAACTCCCTTACCGGGGATCGGCCATGACCGTCTGGGACAGCGGCACCCCCACGCCTCCGCTCACCAACACCCCGCCCGCCGGAACCGAGTACGGGCACGACCCGCACGAGGATCCCCGCAACTCGCCCGCCGCACGTCAGCAGAAGGCCACCTTCCTGACCGCCGGCCGTGTCATCAATGTCTGCGGCACCACTCCGTGCACCGCCACGCCCACCTCCTGACGCCCCCCGCCCCGCTGGGAACAGCCGGGGAACAGACAAGGAGCACCATGCGTACGCACCGCATCGCCGGAGCCGCCGTCGCGGCCGCCCTCCTCGCCGGAACGGCACTGGCCCCGTCCGCGCTCGCCGCACCGCCCGCCGCCACGGCCACCGCACAGTCCGCGGTCCCGTTCACCTCGGCCGGCGCCGTGCGCGCGGCCGACGGCGGACACACCCTCTCGTGGACCTCACCGGCCGCCTCGGTGGCCGTCACCGCCGTCACCTCCCCCGACGCCACCACCGGCGTCGCGCTCGGCACGGCCCCGGGCACCGGTTCCCTGGCCGTGCCGGCCGGGACGCTCCCGGAGGCCGGGCGCTGGTACTTCCGCCTGGTCCCGGACGGCGGCACCCCACTGGTCGTCGCCGACCGCTCCATGGGGCTGACCTCCGCCCGCAACTTCCGTGACATCGGCGGCTACCGCACCACGGACGGCCACTGGGTGCGCTCCGGCCTGGTCTACCGGTCCAACAAACTGAACAGCCTCACCGACGCCGAGCAGCAGCGGCTGGTCTCCCAGCGCCTCACCCTCGACGTGGACCTGCGCAACGCCCAGGAGCGCCACGACGACCCGGACCGGCTGCCCGCGGGGGTCAGGTACCAGGTGGCCGATGTCGTCTCGCTCAGCCACGGCATCCGGTTCCACGACTCGGCCCTGATGACACTGGCCGAGGCCATCGCCGCCGGTCTCTTCTCCGGATCCTCCGACCTGGGCCAGTCCATCGGCTACCCGTTCATGGTCAACTTCGTGGGCGCCGACTACGCGTTCCGAGACCTGGTCACCGCCGTCGCCACGAACAACTCCGGGGCCACGGTCTTCCACTGCAGCGCCGGCAAGGACCGCACCGGCTGGGGCACCGCCGTCCTGCTCACCCTGCTCGGCGTGGACCGGGCCACGGTCGAGGCGGACTTCCTCGCCAGCAACCAGTACACCGGCGACCCCGAGGCCGTCGAACTGAGCTGGCTGCGCGCGGCGTTCGCCGAGGCCGACCAGATCTACGGCGACTTCGACACCTACGTACGCGAAGGGCTGAAGCTCGACGCGGCGACCGTGGCGACCCTGCGCGCCAAGCTGCTCACCGGCTGACCGGCCCGCCCGGTCAGCACCCCGGGTAGCGGCCCTCCGGCCACGCGGGGGCGTGCGCGAACTCCAGCGACAGGTCGTCGGCCACCTCGGCGATCACGGCCCGTCCCTCGGTGCGCACCAGCCACGACGGCGGAAGGCAGGTGTCGCCGTGGTGCGCGCCGAGCAGGTTGCCGCAGACCGCGCCGGTGGAGTCGCTGTCGCCCGAGTGGTTGACCGAGAGCAGCAGCGACTCGCCGGCCTGGCCGGCCTTCGGCAGGACCAAGGCGCAGTACACGGCGATGGCCAGTGCCTCCTCGGCCACCCAGCCGGCGCCGAGCGACTCCACCTTCTCGGCGCTCGGCGCACCCTGCGCGGCAAGCTCGACGGCACCGCGCAGGGCGGCGGTCGTCTCCTCGTGCCCGCGGTGGCGGGCCAGCAGGTCCATGGCGCGCAGGACGGAGCCCGGCAGGGAGTCGCCCTCCAGCAGATACGCGACGATCGCCGCGAGCGCCCCGGCGGCGTAGGCACCGGTGGGGTGGCCGTGGGTGATCTGCGCGCACCGGGCGGCGAGCTCGAAGCACTGGGCAGGGTGCTGCCCGGTGAGGCCGAAGGGTGCGGAGCGCATGACCGTGCCGCAGCCCTTGGAGTCCCTGTTGACGGGACCCGGCTTCCCGATCGGGCCCCTCGGGTCGGGTGTGTGCCCGGCGGCTAGCCCGGTCAGGCAGGCGTTGCCGGGGGCCCGGCGTGCGTACAGCCAGGGCTGCTGCCTGAGCCATCCGGTCCGGACCATGTCGTCCCCGCCCCCGGGCGGCGGCGCGGGATGGTTCTGGGTGTCCAGCCAGCGCAGATACGCGTGCTTGATGATCGCCGTCTCCGCGCCGCCGATGCCCTTGGACATGGCCCGGGAGTGCGCCCTGATCAGCCCCTCGGCAGTGAAGAGGGTCATCTGCGTGTCGTCCGTGACCCGTCCGACGACCCCGTCCTCGTCCGCGGTGAGGCCGCGTACCCCCTGCTCCCCGTGCGCCCGGCGGATGCCGGTGAGCGACAGGAACTCCACCGGGTTGCCCAGTGCGTCCCCGATCGCCCCGCCCAGCAGACACCCGCGGATCCGGGACCTGCGGGCTGCGGCGTCCCCCCATGCTGTGCCGTTCACGGCCGTCCCCCACTCTCTTGCGTCGGAACGCCGCACACGCGCCGTCGCGGGTCCATGCTGGTAGGAGAGGCGATCGCCATGCGTACCGGTAGTGAACCGACGACTGCCCGCAGTTCCCTGCGGATGCGGCTCTGGCTGAGTCTATGGGGGCTGGCCTGGGCCGTCTTCGGCCTGGCGGCGTTCACCTGGACCGGCAGGCCGGGGTGGGCGGCTGCCTGCGGGGTGCTGCTGGTGCTGGTGCTGGTGGATCTGGCAGTGATCGTCCACCACCTGCACCGGGGCCCGCACTACCAGCCGGGCCGCTCCATCCCGCCGTACGAACCCGATCACGGGGGCCGGGGGCGGTACGGGCATTGAGCTCGGGAGCCGCTCAGGCCTCCGCGTCGAGCCGCTCAGCCCTCCGCGTCGAAGCGGGCGGCTTTCAGGTACTCCGGGTTCGGGTCGAGTGCCGCCGCCAGCCGGAAGTGGCGACCGGCCCGCTCCGGGTGGCCGGAGCGTTCGAAGGTGCGGGCGAGGGCGAAGTGCGCGAACGCGTTGTCCGGCTCCCGTTCGAGGACCAGCTCGAACTCGAGCTCGGCGGGGCGCAGCTGGGCTGCCGCGAAGAAGGCGCGGGCGCGCAGGAGCCGGGCCGCGGTGTTCTCCGGGTGGGAGGCGATCACCGAGTCGAGCAGCTGGACCGCGCCACGGGGGTCGCGCGCCGCGAGCAGTTGCTCGGCCGCGCGGAAGTCGATGACGTGGGTTTCGGGGTTCCTCTCGGGCACGGTCACATCCTTCCCTCGTCCACTGTCAGGTGAACGTCTGCCTCGTCCACTGTCGGGTGAACGTCTGCCTCCGCCGCCGGTTGAACGTCGGCTCCACCGTCAGGTGAACGTCTGCCCGGCCGCCGGTGTTCCGCCCCGGGGGTCATCGGGCCGCCGGTGATTGCGGCCCGGGATCAGCCGACCGCCGGCGTTCCGGCCCGGGCATCCGGCCAACGGCGTTCCGGCCCGGGACATCCGGCCGACGCGTTCCGGCCCGCGATCAGCCGGCCGCCGACCGCCGGGTGAGTTCGGCCCAGACCTCCCGGACCTGTGGTTCCAGGGCCTCGATCGGTCCGTCGTTGTCGATGACCAGGTCGGCCACCGCACGCCGCTGCTCCCGGGTGGCCTGTGCGGCCATCCTGGCGCGCGCCTCCTGCTCCGTCATCCCGCGCAGGCGTACGAGGCGGTCGAGCTGGGTCTCCGGCGCCGCGTCGACCACGATCACCAGGTCGTAGAGCGGGGCGAGGCCGTTCTCGGTGAGCAGCGGCACGTCGTGGACGACGACGGAGTCGGGTCCCGCGGCACGTTCCAGCTCGGCGGAGCGGGCGCCGACCAGCGGGTGGACGATCGCGTTGAGGGCGGCGAGGCGCTCGCCGTCGGAGAAGACGACCGAGCCGAGCTTGGGCCGGTCCAGTGTCCCCTCGGGCGTGAGGATGCCGGTGCCGAACTCCTTGACGACGGCGTCGAGCCCGGGGGTGCCGGGCTCGACTACCTCGCGGGCGATCCGGTCGGCGTCGATGAGGACGGCTCCGTATCCGGCGAGCATCCGGGACACTTCGCTCTTGCCGGCGCCGATACCACCGGTCAGGCCCACTTTCAGCATGGGCGGCAGCCTAGTGCCCGCCGCCCGGCGCTGCTGAAAGAGGCCCGACAAGGGGCCCGGCCGGCGTCAGCTGTCGCCCTCGCGCTCCGCGAGGAACTTCTCGAATTCGAGACCGATCTCATCGGCGGAGGGCAGGTCGACCGGCTCGGCGACCAGGTTGCCGCGGGTCTCAGAACCCGCGACGGCGTCGTACTGATGCTCCAGACCCTCGACCAGCGAGACGAGCTCCTCGTCGCCCTGGCCGATCTGGCGGTCGATCTCCGTCTGGGTGCGGTGCGCCTCGGTGCGCAGGGAGTGGGCGACGGACGGCAGCACGAGTCCGGTCGCGGCCGTGATCGACTCCAGCGCGGTGAGCGCGGCGTCGGGGTAGGCGGAGCGGGCGACGTAGTGCGGCACATGTGCGGCGACACCGAGGACGTCGTGCCCGGCCTCCATCAGCCGGTACTCGACGAGGGCCGCGGCGGAACCGGGCACCTGCGCCTCGTCGAACGGGCTGCGGTGGCCGGGCATGAGGTCGGTGCGGTTGCCGTGCGGTGTGACGCCGACCGGACGGGTGTGCGGAACACCCATCGGGATGCCGTGGAAGGTGACGGCGAGACGGACGCCGAGCCGCTCGACGATCTGCTCGACGGCGGCGGCGAACCGCTCCCACTCCACGTCGGGCTCGGGCCCGGACAGCAGCAGGAAGGGTGCACCGGTGGCGTCCTGGACGACCCGGATGTCCAGCGTCGGGGTCTCGTACGACGACCAGCGGTCACGCTTGAACGTCAGCAGCGGGCGCCGTGCGCGGTAGTCGACGAGGCGGTCGTGGTCGAAACGGGCCACGACCTGATGGGGCAGCGATTCGAGCAGCCCGTCGACGATCTGCTCACCGGTCTCACCCGCGTCGATGTATCCCTCGAAGTGGTAGAGCATGACCAGACCGGCCGACTCCTGGGCGAGCGCCATGTCGACGACAGCCAGGCCCTTCGGCTCCCATTCGTACAAACTCTGCGGATCAGGCACGGTTACCGCTCCTCCTTGTGTTCCTGAAGAAGAACGTCCCGGAGGGCACGGGCATTCCCGCCCGTGCCCCTTCACATGGTGTTTACCCAAGTACCCGCGTGTGCAGTGCCGTGACCGCCTTCCGAGCGGAAGTAAACGCTCCGTGCTGCCAGGCGTCGGCGTAGCTCAGGTAGTCGCCGGCGAAGTAGACCCGCCCCGCCGCCCGGTTGAGCGGTGCGAAGACCGGGGCGTCGGGACCGCCGGACAGGGAGTGCCAGGAGGCCTCCAGGTACGGGGTCTGGCGCCAGTGGTGGGAGAACGAGGTGGCCAGTTCCGTACGGTACTTCTCGCCGTGGATCTTCACGCCCTGCGCGACGGCCCGCGCCTCCCGCTCTCGCGGGGTCAGGGCGGCGTACGCGTCCGCGTTGGAGCCGGTGTTGTAGTACCCGATGATGGTGCCGCGGCGGCCCTGGTGGCCGTAGGACGGGTACCAGATGTGGGCCAGGTCCATGTCCGTCTCGGTGATGCCGCCGTAGATCTGGTGGTCGCTCTCCCACCAGCGGTTCCGGTACTCGAGCCCGATCTTGCCGGCCGAGGACGGCTTGCAGGCCTCGAGCGCGGTCTGGACGGCCGGGCCCAGGTTGTGGGCGGTCTTGGCGAGGATGTTGGGCGGCAGGGCTGCGACGCAGTAGTCCGCCTCGATGCTGCGGGTGCGGCCGGACTGCGTGTAGGTGACGGTGACACCGTGGGCGGTGTCGGTGATCTCCGTGACGGCCGCGCCGGCGCGGATCCTGCGCTCGCCTATCGCGCGGGTGAGCGCGGCGGGTATCCGGTCCATGCCGCCGACCGGCTGGAACATCAGCATCGCCTGGTCGTACTCGAACTCGAAGGCGAAGTAGCGTCCGACGCCGCTGGCGAAGACTTCGGACGCGGAGGGAACGGACCCGAGCTCCTCCCCGGGGGTTCCGGCGGCGGCGGGGTCGACGCGGTAGCCGCGCCGCGGGCTTCCGGTGTAGTCGAGGGTGTCGCCGATGTCGCCGAAGTCCTTGAGGAAGTCGAGCAGCCGCTCCTGGTCGTCGGCGGTGATCTGCCGGTCGAGCGCGCCCTTGTCGGTGGCTTTGGAGAGGAGTTCGGCGACGTAGCCGTACACATCGGCCTTGGCGGTGCGGTAGCGCACCGGGGCTTTCATGCCCGCCTTCTCGTTGTAGAGGTAGGCGTTGGCGTTCACGTTGGTGAACACCTCGATGGGTACGCCGAGTTCGCGGCAGTAGTCGAGGGTGACCATCCACTGCGGTATCCGGCCAGGACCGGCGTTCATGTACTGGCCGTCGGAGAACCGTGCGGTCTGCTTGACGCCGTGGATGTCGGTGGTGGAATCACCGCCGCGTACGGTGAAGTTGCGGCCGCCCGTGCGGCCGCGGGCCTCCAGGACCGTACAGTCGTAGCCCGCCTTGCCGAGCTCGTAGGCGGTGGCGAGGCCGGCGATGCCGCCGCCCACGACTACGACCTTGGCGGCGGCCTTCCCCTTCAGGTGGAAGTCGCCGCTGCTGGGGGCGCGGAAGGCGGGTTCGCGGCTTGCTGCCTGGGCGGTGGGGGCGAGGCCGAGTGCCCCCATGGTGGCGAACATCGCGCCCGCCCCGCCGGAGAGTCCGACGTTGCGGAGGAAGGTGCGGCGGCTCGCGCCCGGTGTCGCGGGCGAGTGGTGCGAAGCATGCGTCATGTCCCGGCTCCCCTTCGGATCTTGAGGTTGCCGGGATCCTGGCAAGGGTGCGTTACGGGCCATCAGCTGTTCGTGTATCCCACACGTTTCCCTGTGTTCACCGTGTCCGGAATCCTTCGAGCAATGGTCCAGACCTTGACACGCCCTCACCCCATCCCTAGCGTCACTGGGCAGCAAGTTCAGACACTCGCCCCACATTCATGTACGAGGACGTCCTGAACCTTTCACGGGAAGGCACCCCCATGCGCACCCGCACCCCTCTCCCCGCCCTGCTGGTCACCGCCCTCGCCACCGGCACGTTCGCCCTCGCCTCGGCCGGTACGGCAGGGGCGGCGACGGTCATCGAGGTGAGCACCGCCGCTCAGCTCAAGTCGGCGCTCACCGCGGCCGGTCCGGGCGACACGATCCACCTCGCGGACGGCACGTACACCGGCAACTTCAAGGCCCTCGTCCCCGGCACGGCCTCCGCGCGCATCACCCTGACGGGGTCGGCGGGGGCGGTGCTCACGGCCGGCGGCGGCTACGGACTGCACCTCAACGGCGCCTCGTACTGGACGGTGAAGGGCATCACCGTCACGGGCGGCCAGAAGGGCATCATGGCCGACGGCGCCAACGGCGTCGTGATCGATTCGGTGACCGTGCACGACCTCGACATGGAGGGCGTCCACTTCCGCAGGTCCAGCAGCGACGGCATCATCCGGAACTCCCGGATCTACGACACCGGGCACGACGGCCGCGGCATGGGTGAGGGCGTCTACGTCGGTACGGCGGGCGACCTCTCCGACCGGAGCGACCGGGTACAGATCCTGGACAACACCATCGGGCCGGGCGTCGGCGGCGAGAACGTCGACATCAAGGAAGGCACCACGGGTGCACGCATCGTCGGGAACATCTTCGACGGCAGCGGGCTGACCGGCGCCAACTACGACGACTCCTGGGTCGACGTGAAGGGCAACGACGTCCTGGTCGAGGGCAATCGCGGCTCCCGGACGACCAACAACGGCTACGAGACGCACACCCAGCAGAGCGGCTGGGGCTGCGGGACCGTCTTCAAGGACAACGTGTCGGACCTGTCCGGCTCGACGGGTGACAAGCGGCTCGCGGTCAACGTCACGAACTACAGCGCGAGCTGCCCCACGACGGTCCGCGCGAGCAACACCGTGACCGGCGGCAACGGCCTGACCAACATCACCGTCACCCCGTAACGGATCACGGAAACGAGTGAGGCCCGCTCCCCGAAGGGAGCGGGCCTCACCGTCATCTACTGCAGCCGATGGCCGGCCGGAAGGTCAGAGCGTCAGCTCTGGCCGCCCGCCAGCTTCTCGCGCAGGGCAGCCAGGGCCTCGTCCGACGCCAGGGCGCCGGAGTTGTCCGCGGACTCCGAGGAGTACGAACCGCCGCCACCGCTGCCGCCCGAGGCAGCCGGAGCGCTGCCGGCCGGGGCGGCAGCGCCCTCGGCAGCAGCGGCCTCGTCGGCCTCGCGGGACTTGATGACCTGGGCCTGGTGCTGCTCGAAGCGCTGCTGCGCCTCGGCGTACTGGGTCTCCCAGACCTCGCGCTGAGCCTCGAAGCCCTCGAGCCAGTCGTTGGTCTCGGGGTCGAAGCCCTCGGGGTAGATGTAGTTGCCCTGGTCGTCGTACGACGCGGCCATGCCGTACAGCGTCGGGTCGAACTCGACCGAGGCCGGGTCGCCACCGAAGGACTCGTTGGCCTGCTTCAGCGAGAGGCTGATGCGACGACGCTCGAGGTCGATGTCGATGACCTTGACGAAGATCTCGTCGTTGACCTGGACGACCTGCTCCGGGATCTCCACGTGGCGCTCGGCCAGCTCGGAGATGTGGACCAGGCCCTCGATGCCCTCGTCGACGCGCACGAACGCACCGAACGGAACGAGCTTGGTGACCTTACCGGGAACAACCTGCCCGATCTGGTGCGTGCGGGCGAACTGCTGCCACGGGTCTTCCTGCGTCGCCTTGAGCGACAGGGACACGCGCTCGCGGTCCATGTCCACGTCGAGAACCTCGACGGTGACTTCCTGGCCGACCTCGACAACCTCGGAGGGGTGGTCGATGTGCTTCCAGGACAGCTCGGAGACGTGCACGAGACCGTCGACGCCACCCAGGTCCACGAAGGCACCGAAGTTGACGATCGAGGAGACGACGCCGGAGCGGACCTGACCCTTCTGGAGGGTCGTGAGGAACGTCTGGCGAACCTCGGACTGGGTCTGCTCGAGCCAGGCACGGCGGGACAGGACCACGTTGTTGCGGTTCTTGTCCAGCTCGATGATCTTGGCCTCGAGCTCCTTGCCCACGTACGGCTGGAGGTCGCGGACGCGGCGCATCTCGACGAGCGACGCCGGGAGGAAGCCACGGAGGCCGATGTCGAGGATGAGACCACCCTTGACGACCTCGATGACGGTACCGGTGACGATGCCGTCTTCTTCCTTGATCTTCTCGATGGTGCCCCAGGCACGCTCGTACTGAGCGCGCTTCTTCGAGAGGATCAGGCGGCCTTCCTTGTCCTCCTTCTGGAGAACCAGGGCCTCGATCTCGTCGCCGACCTTGACGACCTCGTTCGGGTCGACGTCGTGCTTGATCGAGAGCTCGCGGCTCGGGATGACACCTTCGGTCTTGTAACCGATGTCGAGGAGAACCTCGTCGCGGTCAACCTTGACGATGACACCGTCAACGATGTCGCCGTCGTTGAAGTACTTGATCGTCTCGTCGATCGCCGCGAGGAACGCGTCCGCGTCGCCGATGTCGTTGACCGCAACCTGCGGAGTGGTGGCGGTGGTCTCGGTGCTGCTCGTCATGTGGGAAAGGGCTCCGGTACGGACAGTGAGTCGAAGTTACTGCTACGCCGTGAGCCCGTATCGCCTCTGCAGAAGCCGGACAGCCTGGGAAGCGCCGACCCGTGAACCGGGAGGCGCCTCTCGTGAACCGAGGGGACATACATACAGATGCGAGCGCGGCCTGCTAGGTCTGAGGCGCGCAGGCTCGCAGCGCAACTTGTAGCATACGGGGGCAGCAGGGCACGGTCAATGCGCGAAGGCGCACACCAAGGGCGGAACGGCTCATACCCGGCACAACTCAGGTTCACCGAGGCCACATCGGCCCCGTAGATGTGCCGGACACGCGGGTTCCGTGCTCACAGGTCCCCCCTGGTACGTACCGCGCACCACGGGGTGAAGGCAAACTACAGCGACGGACACGATGAGCCAAGAGATCTACGCGGCCGAACCCGAGGCGACACGCCGCACCGCCGGCGAAGCAGAGAGCAGCCGGGCCAGCCGAGGCTGGTGGGACCGCAACGCGGACGAGTACCAGAACGACCACGGCGGCTTCCTCGGCGACGACCGCTTCGTCTGGGGCCCGGAGGGCCTGGACGAGGCCGAGGCCGGCCTGCTGGGTCCCGCGGAATCGCTGAAAGGCCTGGACGTCCTGGAGATCGGCGCGGGCGCCGCACAGTGTTCGCGCTGGCTGGCCGGACAGGGCGCCCGGCCGGTCGCCCTCGACCTCTCCCACCGCCAGCTCCAGCACGCGCTGCGGATCGGCCAGGGCATCCCCCTGGTCGAGGCGGACGCCGGTGTGCTGCCCTTCCGGGACGGCTCCTTCGACCTGGCCTGCTCCGCCTACGGCGCGGTGCCGTTCGTCGCCGACCCCGTCCAGGTGTTCCGCGAGGTCCACCGGGTACTGCGCCCCGGCGGCCGCTGGGTCTTCTCCGTCACGCATCCGGTCCGCTGGGCGTTCCCGGACGAGCCGGGCCCCGAGGGCCTGTCCGTCGCCGCCTCCTACTTCGACCGCACCCCCTACGTCGAGCAGGACGAGCGGGGCGAGGCGGTGTACGTGGAGCACCACCGCACGCTCGGCGACCGGGTGCGGGACGTGGTGGCGGGCGGCTTCCGCCTGGCCGACCTGGTCGAGCCGGAGTGGCCCACGTGGAACAACCAGGAGTGGGGCGGCTGGTCGCCACTGCGCGGCAACCTGATCCCGGGGACCGCGATCTTCGTCTGCGTACGGGACTGAGCGCTGGAACCACGGTTCCGGCCTACGGGCAGGGCTGAGCACCGGGGCCGTGGTTCCGGCGCGCGTGCAGGACCGAGTACTTGGACCGTGGTTCCGGCCCGCGCAGGACCGAGCACCGGAACCACGGTTCCGACCCCCGGGCGGGACCGAGACACCTGCCGGTGCGGAAGGCGGCGCCCCGTCGTACGAGACTGGGGACGTGATCCGTACCGACGCCCTGGACCAGCTGCCCGTCCGCACCGCCGTGCCCGCGCTGCGGCAGGCGCTCGACGACCGCGGGGTCGCGGTGCTGTGCGCACCGCCCGGCACCGGCAAGACGACCCTCGTCCCCCTGGTCCTGGCCGGTCTGACCGGCGACGGTCCGGTGCGCCGGGTCGTGGTCGCCGAGCCGCGGCGCATCGCCGCCCGGGCCGCGGCCCGGCGCATGGCGTGGCTGCTCGGCGAGCGCCCCGGCGAACGGGTCGGCTTCACCGTGCGCGGGGAGCGGGTGGTGGGCCCGGACACCGTGGTCGAGGTCGTGACCACCGGGGTGCTGCTCCAGCGGCTCCAGCGCGACCAGGAACTCGCCGGCGTCGACGCAGTGATCATCGACGAGTGCCACGAGCGCCATCTGGACGCGGACACGGTGGCCGCGTTCCTGCTCGACGTGCGGGAGGCGATCCGCCCCGACCTGCGTCTGGTCGCCGCGTCCGCGACCACCGACGCCGAGGGCTGGGCCCGGCTGCTCGGCGACGCCCCGGTGATCGAGGCACAGGGCGTCTCGCACCCGGTGGAGGTGGTGTGGGCCCCGCCCGTCCGTCCGGTGCGGCCGCCGCACGGGATGCGGGTCGATCCGGCGCTGCTGACCCATGTCGCCTCCGTGGTGCGCCGGGCGCTGGCCGAGCGTGAGGGCGACGTGCTGTGCTTCCTGCCCGGTGTCGGCGAGATCGGCCGGGTGGCTTCGCAGCTGTCCGGGGTGGCCGCGGAGGTACTCCAGGTGCACGGGCGGGCTCCGGCCGCGGTGCAGGACGCGGTGCTGGCGGGTTCGTCCGACGGGCGGCGGGTGGTGCTGGCGACGTCGGTGGCGGAGTCGTCGCTGACCGTTCCGGGGGTGCGGACCGTCGTCGACTCGGGGCTGGCCCGGGAGCCGCGCACCGATCACGCCCGAGGGCTGAGCGCGCTGACGACGGTACGGGCCTCGCAGGCGGCGGGCCGCCAGCGGGCGGGCCGGGCCGGGCGGGAGGCCCCCGGGACGGTCTACCGCTGCTGGGAGCAGGCGGAGGACGGGCGGCTCGCCCGGTTCCCCTCCCCCGAGATCAAGGTGGCCGATCTGGCCGCGTTCGCCCTCCAGGCGGCGTGCTGGGGCGATCCGGACGCGGCGGGACTCGCGCTGCTGGACCCGCCGCCGGCCGGGGCGATGGGCGCGGCCCGCGAGGTGCTGACGGCGGTCGGCGCGGTGGACGCCGACGGGCGGGTGACCGACCGGGGTGTGCGGATGTCCCGCCTCGGACTGCATCCACGGCTGGCCAGGGCGCTGCTGGACGGGGCGGCCGAGGTCGGCGGGCGACGGGCCGCGGAGGTCGTGGCGCTGATCGGCGAGGAGCCGCCGCGCGATTACGGGGACGACCTGGCCGCCGCGTTGCGTACCGCACGACTGGGCAAGGATGGGTACGCCGCCCGCTGGCGGCAGGAAGTGCGGCGGCTGTCCTCCTCCTTCAAGGGCGGCGCGGCCGGCGGGGCCGGTACGGACGACGCTGCCGTGGGTCTGGTGGCCGCCCTGGCCTTCCCCGAGCGGGTGGCGCGGGCCCGGGGCGAGGGGGCGTTCCTGATGGCGTCCGGCACGGGCGCGGAACTACGGGACGGCTCCCGGCTGCGCAGCGCGCCGTGGCTTGCGGTCGCGGTCGCGGACCGTCCCGCGCACGCGGCGTCGGCACAGGTCCGGCTCGCCGCGGTCATCGACGAGGACACGGCCCGTACGGCGGCCGGGCATCTGCGGTTCGCGGGCGAGGAGGTCCGCTGGGACGGCCGGGACGTGGTGGCCCGCCGGGTGGAGCGCCTGGGCGCCGTCGAACTGTCGGCGCGCCCGCTGAAGCGGCCGGATCCCGCGCTGGTGCGGGAGGCCCTGGTGGAGGGGCTGCGGCGCGAGGGCCTCGGGCTGCTGCGCTGGAGCCGTGACGCGGAGCAGTTGCGGGAGCGGCTGGCCTTCCTCCACCGCGAGCTGGGCGGGCCCTGGCCGGAGGTGTCGGACGAGGCGCTGCTCGGCCGTACCGAGCAGTGGCTGGAGCCCGAACTGTCGCGGGCCCGGCGCCGTTCGGACCTGGCCGGGATCGATGCGGGGCAGGCGCTGCGCAGGCTGCTGCCGTGGGCGACCGGGGAGGCGGCCCGGCTGGACGAGCTGGCCCCGGAGCGGATCGAGGTGCCGAGCGGTTCACGGATCAGGGTGGAGTACGGGGGTGCCCAGCCCGTGCTCGCGGTGAAGCTCCAGGAGCTGTTCGGTCTCCAGGAGACCCCGCGGGTGGCGGGTGTACCGGTGCTGGTGCACCTGCTCTCGCCCGCGGGGCGCCCGGCGGCGGTGACGGCGGATCTGGCGTCGTTCTGGCGGGAGGGCTACAAGGCGGTGCGGGCGGAGCTGCGCGGCCGCTACCCCAGGCATCCGTGGCCGGAGGACCCGACGACGGTCGAGGCGACCCGGTTCACGAAGGCGCGGCTCAGGCGGGAGTAGGAGCGGGTTCCGGTTCCTTCCGCCTGACCGTCTCCGCCTCGCCCGGCCGCCGCGAGCGGGCCTCCAGCCACAGCGACAGGGCCAGCAGCCCGGCACCCAGGACGAGGAAGCCCCAGGGCAGGTACGAGGTCAGCAGCAGGACGAGCAGCCGCTGGGACTTGACCAGGTCGACGATCGAGACGATGTAGTCCTCGCGCATCTTCACGTGCCCGGCGAACACGGTGACGGTGTCCTCGGACATGCCCAACGCCTTCGCGTTCCGCAGCTCCTCCTTGTGGATCTCCTCGCCGTTCACCGGCGCCCCGGTGACGGGGTCGACCCAGAACATCCGCTTGGTGGTGTACCAGCGGGTGATGCCGGTCTCGGCGATCTGCTCCGGGGTGATGGCGATCGGCATGGTCTTCGGCATCGGGACCTTGGTCCACGGGACGGTCTGCTCGAAGTAGTAGACCTCCATGCCGCGGAAGTTCTGCGTGCCCTTGTAGTGGATGGGCGAGCTGGTGCGGGTCTGGGCGTCGAAGTACTCGTAGTCGCGCTTCTCGGTGAGGAAGGGCCACTTGAACTCGATGCCCTCGCGGCTCACCGCGTCGCCGTCGACCGATTCGCCCGTGGCGTGGACCGGGTCCTGGCTGTGCGCGTCGAAGATGTAGCGCTCGGGGATCTTGGAGACCATCTTGCCGTCGGGTCCCTGCACATAGGACAGGGCGTCCCACACGACGACGTCGCGGCCTGCGCTGCGCTCGATCTTCTCGGACTCCTCCACGTTGCCCTTGAGGGTCTGCACGATGGTGATCTTGTCGACCTTCTCGGCCTTGAGCGTGCTGTAGTTGAGGAGGGTCGCGGGCTTCGCCTCCAGCACGGTCTCCTGGTACTGGTTCGGCGGGATCTTCGCGAGCCGCGGGAAGGCGTACCAGCGCAACAGCGGTGACAGCGCGGCGAAGAAGACGGCGAAGGCCAGGAGTACGAGGCTGGCTCGGCGGCGCATGGGGTGTCCTCCCTCTGCATTCCGTGGTGCGGACGGCTAGTTCTTCGGACCCGGGACCGTGGTCAGCAGGGGTTTGGGCGAGGTCTCGCCGGGCGGTGCGCCGATCGCACTGATGGTGAGTACGAGGGCGAGGGCTGCGGCCAGTCCGATGGCTGCGGCAATGAGGGCGCGCATGCTCGGCCTCCCGGGAGCTCAGAACTGATGGGTCGTCAGGGCTGGGGCACCGTAGCAACCGGGACGCGAGATGAGAACACGTAGAACAGCCCCTTGGCCGGGTGCCGGCCAAGGGGCTGTTCCGGGGCGTGATGGGCCCGGGCGTGCGCGGGTCAGGCGGCGGGGGCCTCGACCGTGAGCTCGATGACGACGGTGGCGCCGCCCTCGGTGGTCAGGCGCAGCTTGTACGTGCCCGCGGCGCCGTCGGCGTAGATCTTCGGCAGGGTGAGCGTGCCTTCGGCGTCCGTGGTGAACGCGAAGGTGCGGACCGGGTTCCCGTCGTCGTCCGTGAAGTACGGGCCCTTGTCGTTCTCGACCGGCTTCTCGTCGTCGGTGATCATGGTGGCGGTGACGGCGACGCGGTCGGCGGCAGCGCCCTTGTACGTGGCCTTGGCCGTGACGTCGGCGAACGTCTGGCCCGCCACGGCGGTCAGCTCCGCGGTGCCCGTCCTGGCGATGGCGTCGGCCTGCCGCGCGGTGACGGTCGCCGTGTACGTGACGGCGGGCAGCGAGGTGCCGGCGGCCGTCGCGCGGACGGTGAACGCACCCGTCTTCTCGCCCGCCTTCAGCACCGGTGCGGTGGCCGTGCCGTCGGTCCCGGTGGCCACGCTGACGGTCTTCTTCCCGCCGTCGAACGCGGCGTCCGTGTCACCGGCGACGGTGAAGGTCACGGACACCTTGGCGAGCGGCTTGCCGAAGTTGCTCTTCGCCAGGACCTTGATCCGCTCGGCGAAGGCGTCGCCCGCCGTGGCCGACAGCTCGCCGGTGCCCGCGTTCTGCACGGTGGCCAGGGCCGGGGTCGGCGTGGGCTCGGGGGTCGGGGTCGGCGTCGTGGGCGTGCCCGGCCCTCCCGGGTCCGAGGGCGTCGGGCTCGGCTTCGACGGCGGCTTGGGCGTCGGGGTGGGCGACGGCGAACCGGAAGGCGAGGACGACGGGGAGGAGGACGGTGAGGAGGACGGGCTGCTGCCATGGGTGCCGGAGCCGGTGCCCGGGTGCGTTCCGGTACTGGACTCGACCGGCAGGACGCCGGTGCCGTCCGGCACCTCGTGCGTGCCGCGGTTGTAGTACTCGAACCAGGTACGGACGGTACGCAGGTACTCGTCGGAGTGGTTGTAGCTCAGGACCGCCCGGTCCAGGTCGGCGGCGAGCGCCAGATCGCGCGAGCCGGCGCAGAGGTAACGCCCGGCGGCCAGCGCCGCGTCGTAGATGTTGTTGGGGTCCTTGCGGCCGTCGGCGTTGCCGTCCTGACCCCAGGTCGCCCAGGTGGACGGGATGAACTGCATCGGGCCGACCGCCCGGTCGTGCGTGGAGTCCCCGTCGTAGGCACCGTTGTCGGTGTCCTTGATCAGGGCGAAGCCCTGGCCGTTGAGGGCCGGGCCGAGGATCGGGGAGAGCGTGGTGCCCTGCGCGTCGACACGGCCGCCGCGGGCCTGGCCCGACTCGACCTTGCCGATCGCGGCGAGCAGCTGCCACGGCAGCCGGCAGGCGGCGTCCGTACCCGCGACGGTCTGCTGGGCCTTCTTGTACGCCGCCAGGATCGACGCCGGTATGCCCGATTCGGCACTGCCCGTCACGGGCAGATTGACGGAGGTGCCAGGCTTGTTGGGCGTATTCAGCGGCGGCAGATCGGTGAAGTAGGGCGAGTTGCCGGACGCGGCACCGTCACCCGAGGGCGTCGAACCCGCCGCACCGGCGGCCGGCTGGTCCCCGTCGGACGCCACCAGGGGCGAACCGGGGGCCTGCGAGGCGGAAAGCGCTGCCACAGCGGCAGCGGCCACGGCAGCCGTGGTCGCCCCTCTGCGCAGTCGGCGACCGAATTGCGCTGCCATAACGTCTGGGCCCTCCCCCTCGTCGGCTGTCCGCGCTCCCCTGCGCCTGGACTCAGGCGACCCTACGGCAACTTGTGGCGCCCGAACACAGCGGCCCGGCCGCTTCTTACCGGTTTCTCACGTTCGGGTCCGCAAGTTGTCCAGTCGGTGAAAAGCCCGTGCCGGCTGCTCGCGCATACTTCCCCCATGCCGTTCACGCTCAGCCACGCCGCAGCCGTCCTCCCCGGGATCCGCCGCAACGGAACAGGTCGCGGACCGCTCCTGACCTCGGCACTCGTCGCCGGTTCCTTCGCCCCCGACATGACGTACTACGCGGACACGGCGATCCCGGGCGCCATGGAGTTCGGGCAGGTCACCCACGCGTGGTGGGGTGTTCTCACGGTGGACGTCCTGATCACCGCGGCGACCGTGGCGCTGTGGCTGCTGCTGCGCGAACCCCTCGTGGCGCTGCTGCCCACTCCCTGGCAGGGACGCGTGCACACCTGGGTCCGCGGGGCCCGGCGCCCGTCCGGACGAGGGCCGCGGGGCCTGCGGGACGGTGCGTGGTTCGTCGTGTCGGCCGTCGTCGGAGCCGCCACCCATGTCGTCTGGGACGCCTTCACCCACCACGACCGGTGGGGCGTGCGGCTGGTACCCGCGCTCGGGCAGGACGCGGGCGGCTACCCGGTCTTCCAGCTGGTGCAGTACGGCAGTTCGGCCCTGGCCCTGACGGTCCTGGCGTGGTTCACCGTGTCGGGGCTGCGCCGGACCGGGGCCCGCCCGGCGCCGGCATCCGTACCCGTCCTGGACCACCGGGCACGGGCGTGGGCAGCGGCGTTCGTTGGATTGTGCGTACTGCTGGGCATCGTGCACCGCTGCGCGCGCTGGTACGCGTACTTCGGGCACGTCGACACACCGCTCGACATCATTCCGACCGCCTGCTTCGGCGCGGGCGCCGGGCTCGCCGTCGGGCTCGTGCTGTACGGCGTGTGGATGCGGCTGAGGGTCCGGGCCACCGGCCCCCCGGTGCACCCTGTCGCCGGCCCGGCCCGGGACACGAGCCGGACCGGCGACTGAGAGCGCCCCGCCCCGGGGCGGCCCGCGTCAGTGTGCGGCGGACTCCCAGTCGGTGCCGACGCCGACCGACACGTCCAGCGGCGCCCGCAGTCGCACCGCCGTCGCCATCTCGTGGCGCAGGATCTTCTCCACCTGCTCGCGCTCTCCCCCGGCGATCTCCAGCACGATTTCGTCATGGACCTGGAGCAGCATCCGTGACGTCAGCTTCGCCTCGGTCAGCGCCCGGTCCACGTGGAGCATGGCGACCTTGACGATGTCCGCGGCCGTGCCCTGGATCGGTGCGTTGAGTGCCATCCGCTCGGCCGTCTCGCGGCGCTGGCGGTTGTCGCTGTTGAGGTCCGGCAGGTAGCGGCGGCGGCCGAAGACCGTCTCCGTGTACCCGGTGGCCCTGGCCTCCTCCACCACCCGGTGCAGGTAGTCCCGGACTCCGCCGAACCGCTCGAAGTAGGTGTCCATCAGGCCCCGGGCCTCGCCCGCCTCGATGTTCAGCTGCTGGGAGAGACCGAACGCGGACAGCCCGTACGCCAGCCCGTAACTCATGGCCTTGATCTTGCGGCGCATCTCCGGGTCGACCGCGGACTTGTCGACGCCGAAGACCTGCGAGGCGACCGTCGTGTGAAGGTCCTCACCGGACGTGAACGCCTCGATCAGGCCCGCGTCCTCGGAGAGGTGGGCCATCACGCGCAGCTCGATCTGGCTGTAGTCCGCCGTCATCAGCGTCTCGAAGCCCTCGCCGACGACGAAGCCGCGACGGATGGCCCGGCCCTCGTCCGTCCGGACGGGGATGTTCTGCAGATTGGGATCCGTGGAGGACAGCCGGCCGGTCGCCGCCACGGTCTGGTTGAACGTGGTGTGAATACGGCCGTCCGCCGCGATCGTCTTCACCAGGCCCTCGACCGTCACCCGCAGCTTCGCCTGCTCGCGGTGGCGCAGCATGATGACCGGCAGCTCGTGCTCGGTCTGCGCGGCCAGCCACGCCAGCGCGTCCGCGTCCGTCGTGAATCCGGTCTTCGTCTTCTTCGTCTTCGGCAGACCCAGCTCACCGAAGAGGACCTCCTGGAGCTGCTTGGGCGAACCGAGGTTGAACTCACGGCCCACCGCCGCGTGCGCCTCCTTCACCGCCTGCTGCACGGCGCCCGCGAACTGCTGCTCCATGCCCTCCAGATGGGCCCGGTCCGCCGCGATGCCGTGCCGCTCCAGACGGGCCAGCAGGATCGACGTCGGCAGCTCCATGTCATGAAGCAGCTCGGCCGCACCGACCTCCTTCAGCCGCGCCGTGAACGCGTCACCGAGGTCGAGGACCGCACGGGCCTGCGTCATCAGCGCGTCCGCCTCGGCCTGGTCGTCCGCACCGAACGCCAGCTGGCCGTCGGACGACGCCGCCGGAGCGAGCTCACGGCCCAGGTACTCCACCGCCAGCGCGTCCAGCGCGAACGAGCGACGGCCCGGCTTGACCAGGTACGCGGCGAGCGCCGTGTCCATCGAGACGCCCTCGGTCCGCCAGCCGTGCTCCGGGAAGACCCGCATCACGCTCTTCGCGTTGTGCATGACCTTCGGCCGGTCCGCGTCCGCGATCCACGCCGCGAACGCCTGCTCGTCGGCCACGTCGAGCAGCGCCGGGTCGAACCAGGCCGCCGCCCCGCCCGCCGCGGCGAGCGCGATCTCCGTGACCGTGCCACTGCCGAGCGCCCAGGTGTCGACCGTGGCGACACCGAGCGGCTGCGCGCCGTGCTCGGCCAGCCACGGAGCGAGCTCGCCCGCACCCAGCACCGAACCGTCCAGCTCGACGCCCGCGGCCGGTGCCGGAGCCTCGTCCTCGGCCTTGCCCGGGTCCACCGCCAGCAGCCGCTCACGCAGGCTCGGGTTACGGATCTCCAGCACATCGAGCACCCCGGTGACCGCCGTGCGGTCGTACGGAGCACGCTCCAGATCGGACGGGGTCTTCGGCAGCTCCACATCACGGACCATCTCGGTCAGCCGCCGGTTCAGCCGCACCGCGTCCAGGTGGTCGCGGAAATTCTGCCCGGCCTTCCCCTTGACCTCCTCGGCCCGCGCCACCAGCTCGTCGAACGAACCGAACTGGTTGATCCACTTCGCGGCCGTCTTCTCACCCACCCCCGGAATACCCGGAAGGTTGTCCGACGGGTCACCGCGCAGCGCCGCGAAGTCCGGGTACTGCTGCGGGGTGAGCCCGTACTTCTCCTCGACCTTCTCCGGGGTGAACCGCGTCAGCTCCGACACACCCTTGGTCGGGTACAGCACCGTCACGTTGTCCGTGATCAGCTGGAAGGAGTCCCGGTCACCGGTGACGATCAGCACCTCGAACCCGGCCGCCTCCGCCTGCGTGGCCAGCGTCGCGATGACATCGTCCGCCTCGAAGCCGTCGACCGCGAAACGGTCCGCGTGCATCGCGTCCAGCAGCTCACCGATCAGCTCGACCTGACCCTTGAACTCGTCCGGCGTCTTCGAACGGTTCGCCTTGTACTCGGGGAACTCCTGCGAGCGCCACGTCTTGCGCGACACGTCGAACGCCACCGCGAAATGCGTCGGCGCCTCGTCACGCAACGTGTTCGCGAGCATCGACGCGAAGCCGTACACCGCGTTCGTCGGCTGCCCCGCCCCCGTCGTGAAATTCTCCGCAGGCAGCGCAAAGAACGCCCGGTACGCCAGGGAGTGCCCGTCCATCAGGAGCAGGCGCGGTCGGTTGTCTGCCGTCTTCTTCGATGCCGTCTCAGCCACACCCCGATCCTGCCACGTACCACTGACAATCCGGACCGGCCACCGCCCACCACCACCGGGCGGCCACTCACCGGGCGGCCCGCCCGCACCGCGTGCCAGGATCGAAGGAGAAGGAAACACGCACCGCGGACCACGCAGGCCCGCAGCAGGCCCGAAGGGGAGCACGATGGCCACCAAGCCGCCCGCAGGAGACCCCGTCCAGGACGCACCCCGGGTCGAACCGGCCCCGCACGCCGCCGCCGGGCTTCCCGCCGTCGCCCACAGCCTGCGCATCGCCCAGCAGCAGATGGGCGTCCGCCGCACCGCGCAGACCCTCCTCAAGGTCAACCAGAAGGACGGCTTCGACTGCCCCGGCTGCGCCTGGCCCGAAGGCGACAAGCGGCACACCGCCGAATTCTGCGAGAACGGCGCCAAAGCCGTCGCCGAGGAAGCCACCCTGCGCCGCGTCACCCCGGACTTCTTCGCCGCGCACCCCCTCGCCGACCTCGCCACCCGCAGCGGCTACTGGCTCGGCCAGCAGGGACGCGTCACGCAACCTATGTATCTGGCCGAGGGCGCGGACCGGTACGAGGCCGTGACCTGGGAACGCGCCTTCGCCGTCATCGCCGAGGAACTCGGCGCACTCGCCTCCCCCGACGAAGCGCTCTTCTACACCTCCGGACGCACCAGCAACGAGGCCGCGTTCCTGCTCCAGCTGTTCGCCCGCGAATTCGGCACCAACAACCTGCCCGACTGCTCCAACATGTGCCACGAGTCCTCCGGCTCGGCACTCACCGAGACGATCGGCGTCGGCAAGGGATCCGTCTCCCTGGAAGACCTCCACCACGCCGACCTGATCATCGTCGCCGGACAGAACCCCGGCACCAACCACCCCCGGATGCTCTCCGCCCTGGAGAAGGCCAAGTCCGCCGGAGCGAAGATCATTTCGGTGAACCCGCTCCCCGAGGCCGGACTCGAACGCTTCAAGAACCCGCAGACCCCGCTCGGCATGATCAAGGGCGCGGCCCTCAACGACCTCTTCCTCCAGATCCGCATCGGCGGCGACCAGGCCCTCTTCCGGCTCCTCAACAAGATGATCCTCGCGACCGAGGGCGCCGTCGACGAGACCTTCGTGGCCGCACACACCCACGGCTACGAGGAGTTCGCCGCCGCGGCCGCGGAAGCCGACTGGGAACAGACCCTCGCCGCGACCGGCCTGGAACGCTCCGCCATCGAAGAGGCCCTCGCCATGGTCCTCGCGTCCAAGCGCACCATCGTGTGCTGGGCCATGGGCCTCACCCAGCACAAACACTCCGTGCCGACCATCCGCGAAGTCGTCAACTTCCTCCTGCTGCGCGGCAACATCGGCCGGCCCGGCGCCGGAGTCTGCCCCGTACGAGGCCACTCCAACGTCCAGGGCGACCGCACCATGGGCATCTTCGAGCGCCCCTCGACCGCGTTCCTCGACGCCCTCGACAAAGAATTCTCCATCACCTCACCGCGCCACCACGGCTACGACGTCGTCCGCTCCATCCGCGCCCTGCGCGACGGCGACGCCAAGGTCTTCTTCGCCATGGGCGGCAACTTCGTCTCCGCCTCCCCCGACACCCACGTCACCGAGGCCGCGATGCGCACCGCACGCCTCACCGTCCACGTCTCCACCAAGCTCAACCGCTCCCACACCGTCACCGGCACCCGCGCCCTGATCCTGCCCACCCTCGGCCGCACCGACAAGGACGTCCAGGCCGGCGGCAAGCAGTTCGTCACCGTCGAGGACTCCATGAGCATGGTGCACGCCTCCCGCGGCAACCTCACCCCCGCGAGCCCCCACCTGCTCTCCGAACCCGCCATCAT
>NZ_JAELVH010000088.1 GCF_019399235.1 Streptomyces poriferorum
CGTCGCGCCCACCTCGCTGGAGGAACCGGCGATGCCGGTCCCGTACGACAACAACCCGTTCGCCCGGGAACGCCACGTCTGGCTCGGCCTGCACGCGGCGGCCACCCGCAGCCTCGCCCAGGGCTCGATGATCATTTTCAGCTGAGGGCGCGGACCCGGCCGTCCCCCGCGGTGCTCACCGGTGACCGGTCACCGCGGGGACTCCGGCGGCCGCTGCCGCGGCATGTTCGGCCGGCCCATCGACTGCAGCGGGAACCTTCCCGGCTGAACCCCGGGCTCCGCGCGCCCGCCGCCCGAGCCGCCCGAGACCAGTGCCTGCATGCCCATCGGGGCAGGACCGGCCCGGAACTCCACCATCCAGTCCGCGGTCTCCGACCGTACGAGTTCCGTGATGTCCTCCGAGAAGCGCCGCAGCACCCCCAGGCACCTTTCGGCCGCCTCGCTCGCCGTCCCCTCGGCCGGGCCGAGCACCTCGCGCACGCACTCCGACGCCCAGTCGAACTGGAGCACCTGGAGCCGGCGCTGTACGGCCTGAGCCGTGGCGAGATTCCTTATCCAGCCCGAGGTCAGGCCGAAGTACCGGTCGCACGCCATGCACGCGGCGCCCAGCAGCAGCGACAGATACCCCCAGCCCGCCGCGCCGTGCAGCGCGCCCGTCAGGTCCAGCAGCGGCAGCGCGGCTCCCGCGACCGCCCCGGCCGCCGTCCCCAGCCGCAGTGCCCTGGCGCCGCGCCGCTTCCACACCCGGTCGCCCAGATACCAGTCGGCGGTGCGCAGCGCGTCGGCCTCGACCCATCGGTACAGCTCGTCGAGCCGCTGGGCGGGTTCGCCCCAGTCGCCGAGCGGGAACGGCGTCCCGGTCAGGTCCCTGCCCTGCGCCTCACGGTTCCGAGCGCCGGAGCCCGCACCGGAACCGGAAGGAGTGGCCGGACCGGACACACCGGATTCGTTGCGGGGCGGCCCTTCGGGCTGCATCTCCGGCTGACTCACCGGGGTACTCCTCTGCATGCTGCATAGCGACGCGTGTTCTCGACCGCGTACTCGACGATGGGCGGATCTCTGCTCTCTGTGCACTCGCTGCTCACTGGCCCCGGTGCGACCCGCAGTCCCCCGTGCGTAACCTTGCGTGACGGGAGATGCGCGTGCGCGTACCGGGACGCACCCCTTCCTACCGCCGAATGGTGGGCCATGGGGTCGAAATCGCGGTATTCCCGGGTGCACAGGGCCTCTGGTCAGGTATAGGAGCCTCGCCACGGTCCGCGGGAACTCACTCGAAAGAGTTGCCCGCCAGTGGGTGGGGCGCGCCGCGCGGGGAGCACGTAGGCTCGGCTTACCGAAACATTTGTCGTCGAAATGCCTGGAGTGACCGTGATTCCCGGTGGTGGTCAGCCCAACATGCAGCAGCTGCTGCAGCAGGCTCAGAAGATGCAGCAGGACCTCGCCCAGGCTCAGGAGGAGCTGGCCAGGACCGAGGTCGACGGCCAGGCGGGCGGTGGCCTGGTCAAGGCGACGGTCAACGGCTCCGGCGAGCTGCGCGGCCTGGTGATCGACCCTAAGGCGGTGGACCCGGAGGACACCGAGACGCTCGCGGACCTCGTCGTGGCGGCGGTCCAGGCGGCGAACGAGAACGCGCAGCAGCTCCAGCAGCAGAAGCTGGGCCCGCTCACCCAGGGCCTGGGCGGAATGCCCGGCCTCCCCTTCTGACCCGGCCGTACCGCACACGGCCGAGGCCGTGCCCGCACACGACCGCGGGCATACCCAAGACGGTACGTACCCCCTACGGTACGTACCACGAAGCAGCCGATCCGGCTCGAAAGGCGTTCCGTTGTACGAAGGCGTGGTTCAGGACCTCATCGACGAGTTGGGCAGGCTGCCCGGCGTCGGTCCCAAGAGCGCGCAGCGGATCGCCTTCCACATCCTCCAGGCCGAGCCCACGGATGTGCGCCGTCTCGCCCATGCCCTCCTGGAGGTCAAGGACAAGGTCCGTTTCTGCGCCGTCTGCGGCAACGTGGCCCAGCAGGAGGAGTGCGGCATCTGCCGTGACGCGCGCCGCGACCGGACGGTCATCTGCGTGGTCGAGGAGCCGAAGGACGTCGTGGCGATCGAGCGGACCCGTGAGTTCCGGGGCCGCTACCACGTCCTGGGCGGGGCGATCAGCCCCATCGAGGGCGTCGGCCCGGACGATCTGCGCATCCGCGAACTGCTGGCCCGGCTCGCCGACGGCTCCATCACCGAACTGATCCTGGCGACCGACCCCAACCTGGAGGGCGAGGCCACCGCGACGTACCTGGCGCGGATGGTCAAGCCGATGGGTCTGCGCGTCACCCGGCTGGCCAGCGGCCTGCCGGTGGGCGGCGACCTGGAGTACGCGGACGAGGTCACCCTCGGCCGCGCCTTCGAGGGGAGGCGCCTGCTCGATGTCTGATCGTTTTTCGGCCGCGGACCGGCGGCCTCACGACGGCTTTACGTTCAGCGCCGTTATCTTCTTCCCACCGTCTGCGACCGTGCCCACGGGAGGTCTCCTCGATGTCTGACGCCACGCTGAACACTGTCACTCAGGACCCGGACGACTTCGCCGTCCAGATCGCCGACCAGATCAAGACGTTCATCGTCGCGGTCACCGAGGTGTCCCACGTCGAGGAGCCGGAGGAAGCCGTTCCGGTACTGCTCCTCCAGGTCTCCCAGCTCCTGCTGGCCGGCGGCCGGCTGGGCGCGTACGAGGACATCCTCCCCGACGAGCGCTACGAGCCGGATCTCGGCGCCGAGCCGGACGCGGACGGGCTGCGCGAGCGGTTCGCGACCCTGCTGGAGCCGATCGACGTCTACTCCGAGGTCTTCGACCCGTACGAGCCCCGCAAGGCCCCGGTCCCGGCGCGCATCTCCGACGACCTGGCCGACCTGGTCACGGACCTGCGCCACGGCCTGGCCCACTACGAGGAGGACCGCGCCACCGAGGCCCTGTGGTGGTGGCAGTTCTCCTACTTCTCCAACTGGGGCTCCACCGCCTCCGCCGCCCTGCGCGCGCTCCAGTCGCTGATCGCGCACATCCGGCTGAACCAACCTCTCCAGGAGCTCGACGGCCTGGACACCGACCAGGACGCCGGCGACGACGACCTGGCCGAGGAGGCCGGCCGGGTCATGGTCGAGGAGATCGCCGGCCCGCTGGGGCTCCGCCCGGTGAAGTAGCTCCGGGGGCGCCCGCTTTTCAAGATCACCACGCGCCCGGCCGGGAATATGATCACCGGATGATCGAAGGTACATCTGTGAGGCTTCGCGCGTTGCGCGCGGAGGACGCGGCGCATCACCTCCGGTGGCGCAACGACCCGGAGGTCGTGCACTGGGCCACGGCCGGTGACCCGTGCTTCGGGCCGGTCACACAGGAGGCTCTCGCGCTCGCTTTCGAGACGATGCTGCGGCTGCCCCCGAGGGAGTCGGCCGTCCTCACGATCGAGGACCTGGCCGACGGCACGGTGATCGGCATGGCGGACTACCGGGACCTGGACCCGTTCGCCGGGGTGGTCACGGTGGGCGTCACCGTGGGCAGCCGGGACCACTGGGGCCGCGGGTACGGGTCGGAGGCGCTGAGGCTGCTGGTGGGGCATCTGTTCGGGGCCTTCGGGCTGCACCGGATCGAGCTCGACACCTGGAGCGGCAACGAGCGGGCCGTCCGCGCCTTCACCCGGGCGGGCTTCCGGGAGGAGGGCCGGCGCCGGGAGACCGTACGGGTGGCGGGCAGGCGGTACGACACGGTGCTGTTCGCGATGCTGCGTGAGGAATGGCCGGACGCGGCGGACGCGCCGGACGCGGCGGTCGCGCCGGTCTGAGGGGCTTCCGCGGGCCGCGTTCCGGCCCGTTTCCCGGGCCGCGGCCCGGCCTGCATCCCCGGACCGCGTTCCGGCCGGGTTCCCGCGGTTTCCTGACCGGCCGGGTTCCCGCGGTCTCCCGTCCGGTCGGGCTTGTGCGGGCTACTTCTTGAGGAAGTCCAGGAGATCCTTGTTGAACCTCTCCTTGTCGCCGGGGACCAGCGCGATGCCGTGGGAGCCGCCCTCGTAGACCTTCAGCTCGGCGCCGGAGACGATCCGCGCCGACTTGCGGCCGGTGGCGTCGAGGGGCACGATCTGGTCGTCGTCGCCGTGGACGATGAGAGTGGGGACGTCGAACTTCTTCAGGTCGTCCGTGAAGTCGGTGTACGCGAACGCGTCGACGCAGCGGACGCCGCCCTCGATGGTCTGCGCCATGGCCATGTACCAGAACGCGTCCTTGTTGCCCTGCGTCACCTTGTTGCCGGGCCTGTCGGTGGAGAAGAAGCCCTCCGCCGTGTCCTTCCAGAACTGCGAGCGCTCCTTCAGGATGCCCGCCTTGATCTGGTCGAAGGCCTCCTCCGGCACGCCCTCCGGGTTGGTGCCGGACCTGAGCATGAGCGGGGTCACCGCCGACAGCAGGACGGTGGACCGGATGCGCTCCGTGCCGTGACGCCCGATGTAGCGGGCGAGTTCGCCGCCGCCCATGGAGTGGGCGACGAGCGTGACGTCCCGCAGGTCCAGGCCCGTGATCAGGTCGTCCAGGTCGTCGGCGAAGGTGTCGAAGTCGTAGCCGTCCCAGACCGGGGTGGAGCGTCCGTGACCGCGCCGGTCGTGCGCGATGCCGCGGAACCCGGCGTCGGCCACCGCTTTGAGCTGGTCGTGCCAGGCGTCGCCGTTGAGCGGCCAGCCGTGGATGAACACCACGGGCCGCCCTCGGCCCCAGTCCTTGTAGAAGATCTCGACACCGTCGCGGGTGGTGCAGACAGGCATGGCCGGTCCTTTCGCTGAAGGAGGCGGTGCCGGACGGGCGCCGGCGCCGCCGCGTGGAACTCGACGGGGCCCCCGATCCCCCACTGACCGATCCTGGGGCGCGTGCGGTGAACCGCAAATCGGGGCGCGGCTCCCCGCGCACCCGCCACCGGGCGCGCGGGGAGCCGCGCGGGGCCGGGCAGGCGCGTCGACCGCCCGGCATGTGGGCTGGGCCACATGGGGGAGTGGTGCGGTGATCAGCGGGCAGCAGCCTCGTACGAGCAGTTCGGAGCGACACGCCGACGATCACGTGGTGAGCGGGACATCTCAGCATGTGGTATGAACGGGGCGTTTCCGGACTGCTCGTTAAACTGAGCCGACCGCGATAAATGGATTGAGCGAGGAGCGCACGTGGGCCTTGTCGTGCAGAAGTACGGAGGCTCCTCCGTAGCCGATGCCGAGGGCATCAAGCGGGTCGCCAAGCGAGTCGTCGACGCCAAGAAGAACGGCAACCAGGTGGTTGTCGTGGTGTCCGCGATGGGTGACACGACGGACGAGTTGATCGATCTCGCCGAGCAGGTATCCCCGATGCCTGCCGGGCGTGAGTTCGACATGCTGCTGACCGCCGGGGAGCGGATCTCCATGGCCCTGCTGGCCATGGCGATCAAAAACCTGGGCCATGAGGCCCAGTCCTTCACGGGCAGCCAGGCCGGTGTCATCACCGACTCGGTCCACAACAAAGCGCGCATCATCGATGTCACGCCCGGCCGCATCCGGACCTCGATCGACGAGGGCAACATCGCCATCGTCGCCGGGTTCCAGGGCGTCAGCCAGGAGGGCAAGAACATCACGACCCTCGGCCGCGGCGGGTCGGACACCACCGCGGTGGCGCTCGCGGCGGCGCTGGACGCCGAGGTCTGTGAGATCTACACCGATGTGGACGGTGTCTTCACCGCCGACCCGCGGGTCGTGAAGAAGGCCCGGAAGATCGACTGGATCTCCTTCGAGGACATGCTGGAACTGGCCGCGTCCGGTTCCAAGGTGCTCCTGCACCGCTGTGTGGAGTACGCACGCCGCTACAACATTCCGATCCACGTCCGCTCGTCCTTCTCGGGGCTGCGCGGAACCTGGGTCAGCAACGAGCCGCAAGGGGACCAGCAGGTGGAGCACGCCATCATCTCCGGAGTCGCCCACGACGTCTCCGAGGCCAAGGTCACGGTCGTCGGCGTGCCCGACAAGCCGGGCGAGGCCGCAGCGATCTTCCGCGCGATCGCGGACGCCGAGATCAACATGGACATGGTGGTGCAGAACGTCTCCGCCGCGTCGACCGGTCTGACCGACATCACCTTCACACTCCCCAAGGCGGAGGGCCGCAAGGCCATCGACGCCCTGGAGCGCAGCAGGGCCGGCATCGGCTTCGAGTCGCTGCGCTACGACGACCAGATCGCCAAGATCTCCCTGGTCGGCGCGGGTATGAAGACCAACCCGGGGGTCACCGCGGGCTTCTTCGAGGCGCTGTCCGACGTCGGCGTGAACATCGAGCTGATCTCGACGTCCGAGATCCGCATCTCGGTGGTCACCCGCGCCGACGACGTCAACGAGGCCGTGCGCGCCGTGCACACCGCCTTCGGTCTCGACAGCGACTCCGACGAGGCAGTCGTGTACGGGGGCACCGGCCGATGACCACACGCCGCCCTTCGCTCGCGGTCGTCGGCGCGACCGGGGTGATCGGCGGCGTCATGCTCCAGATCCTCTCGGAACACGCGGATGTCTGGGGCGAGGTGAAACTGATCGCCTCACCGCGTCTCGCCGGCCGCAAGCTGGTGGTGCGCGGTGAGGAGACCGAGGTACTCGGGCTCACCGAGGACGTCTTCGACGACGTCGACGTGGCGCTCTTCCTGGTGCCCGACGAGGTGTCCGCACGCTGGGCGCCGCTCGCCGCGTCCAAGGGCACGGTCGTCATCGACGACTCCGCGGCCTTCCGGACGGACAGCGAGGTCCCGCTGGTCGTCCCCGAGATCAACCCCCATGCCGTACGGATCAGGCCGCGCGGCATCGTGGCGAGCCCGACCTGCACGACGCTGTCGCTGATCGTCGCGGTCGGCGCCCTGCACGCCGAGTTCGGGCTGCGGGAGCTGATCGTCTCGTCCTACCAGGCCGTGAGCGGGGCCGGACGCGGCGGCGTCGACGTACTGCGCGAACAGCTCTCGATGGTGGCCGGCACCGAACTCGGTACGAAGCCGGGCGACGTGCGCCGCGTCGTGGGCGACACGGCCGGCGGCCCGTTCGCCGCACCCGTGGCCCTCAACGTCGTGCCATGGGCCGGAACGGACGCGGGCGACGGCTGGTCGTCCGAGGAACTGGCTATCCGCGACGAGTGCCGCAAGATCCTCGATCTGCCCTCTCTGAAGGTCTCGGCGACCTGTGTGTACGTGCCCGTGATCGCCACGCACTCGATGTCCGTGCACGTCCGCTTCGAGAACGAGGTCGCGGTCGACCGGGCCCACGAGATCCTGGCCACCGCGCCCGGCGTGGTGCTCTACGACAACCCCGGCGCCGGCGACTTCCCCACCCCGTCCGATGTGGTGGGCACCGATCCCACATGGGTCGGCCGGGTCCGCCGCTCGCTGGACGACCCCCGGGCGCTGGAACTCTTCCTCTGCGGCGACAACCTCCGTAAGGGAGCGGCGCTGAACGTGGCGCAGATCGCCGAAGCGGTCGCTGCGGAATTTCCCCGGTCCTGATCGAACCTGTTTTGTACGCTCTGTGAATGCCCTGTGAGCAAGTTGCTGTTCTGAACCTCTTGAGCTGGGGTGTCGCGGTGGCCGACGATGACCTTTCGGCCCGTCGCAACCGCCGGCCGGCCGGTAGGCGTCTCAGCGGTCACTTCTTGCGTGGCGGGGCGCATATTCGGGGCATCTGGGGAAGAACGGGTACGTATGAGGGCTTATCGCATGGAGCTAAACGCGGTGCCGTATGCGTACAACCCTGACGGGGGGAAACGTGTCCAACTGGCGTGGCAGAGGTTCTCGATATCACAGTGGTGGGCCCCCTGCGCGGCGCTTCGGTGCGACCGCTCAGACGGCCCCGCGCGTCCGGTGGTATGCCGGTGATCGCGCCCATGCCCGCAACGCGCGCTGCGGGGCTGCCGTCGCAGCGCGAGGGCGCTGAGGAGAGCGTGGCAGCCGGAACCACCGTCGACCATCTCACCGAGACCTACCGCGCCCACTACCGTTCGCTGCTCGGCCTCGCCGCCCTGCTGCTGGACGACACGGCCTCCTGTGAGGACGTCGTGCAGGAGGCGTTCATACGCGTTCATTCGGCGCGCAACCGGGTACGCGAGCCCGAGAAGACGCTGGCGTACCTGCGTCAGACCGTCGTCAACCTCTCCCGCTCCGCGCTGCGCCGGCGCATCCTCGGGCTGAAGCTGCTCTCCAAGCCCATGCCGGACATGGCGAGCGCCGAGGAGGGGGCGTACGACCAGCTGGAGCGGGACGCGCTGATCAAGGCGATGCGGGGGCTGCAACGGCGCCAGCGGGAAGTACTGGTTCTGCGCTACTTCGCGGACATGACCGAGGCGCAGGTCGCCGAGACGCTGGGGATCTCCCTGGGCTCGGTGAAGGCGTACGGCTCCCGCGGCATCGCGGCGCTGCGCGTGGTGATGGAGGCTCAGGCATGAGCGGGCGCCACGACGACGACGATCACCTGCGCGGGATCGGGAACCGGCGCCGGCCTGCCCGCGGACATCGGAATGACCGGACTGGAAACGGAATTGTGAACCACGGGCCGGAGAACACTCCGCACAGGGACGGCGACTCGGACCAGGAAGCGCCTCCGGGGGCCGATGGCGCCGCTTCCGGCCCGTTCGGTCCGGGCCCCGGCTCCCTCGGCGGTGACCTCCTCGACGAGGCCGCGCTGCGCAGGATGATGCGCGGTGCCGTGCAGGGCCTCGAACCGAGCGACGGCACCCTCGACCATCTGTACCGCGCGGTGCCCGCCCGTCGTGCGCGGCGCCGCCAGGCGCTCGTCGGGGTGGCCGCGGCCGCCCTGCTCATCGGCACCGCGGTCCCCGCTTTCGTCCACGTGGCCGGCTCCGAGGGCTCCAACACCGCCAGCCCCGCCATCGCCGGTCACGGTGAGCAGGCGCAGGGCGGCAACGGCGAGGAGCCCGGCGCGGAATCCGGCAACGGGGGCGGCACCGGCGGTGGCGACGGGCAGCAGAGCGGTACGCAGGGCCTCCCGGACAGTACGGCGACTCCCTCCGACACCAGCGGTCAGGGCGCGGACGAGGAGACGAGCGGCGGCTCCGCGGACGATCCGGCCGCCAGTGCGGAGGCCGTCATGCCGGCCTGCGCCCCTGACCAGCTCGGGGTCGCCTCGGCGAGCACCGGCGCGGTCGGTGCCGACGGCACGGTGTACGGGACCTTCCGCATCGCCAACGTGTCCGGCAAGGACTGTTCGGTGAGCAGCGGCGGCACGGTGGGCTTCGCGGCGGCGGGTGCGGCCGACCCGGCCAGGATCGTGGTCGTCCGGCACACGCAGGGGGACCCGGCGTCCGGACTGCCCGACCCTGCGCAGGAGGAGGCGACCGTGCTCCTGAAGCCGTCCATGGTCTATGAGGTGCAGTTCGCCTGGGTGCCCCAGGAGACCTGTCCGACCACCGGCGGCTCACCCTCCCCGACGCCCACGGACGGAGCGGCCGGCAGCACCGGGGTCTCGGCCGGGTCCACGACGACGGGCACCGGGACCGGGGAGGGCGAAGCGGGTACGGAGACGCAGCTCGGCAGCGACGAGGGCGACGGTGCGGCCAAGGGCACCGTGTCCGTGATGCACACACCGGAGCCGGGGGCGCCGGTCGCCGAGACGACGATCGCCAACGCCTGCGCGGGCACGATCTACCGGACGGGCGTGCTCGCACCCCCGTCGTAGGTGCGGGGGTGCGCGTCAGCTCGCGGGGGGTGCGCGTCAGCTCACCGGGGTCCGGTGGGGCCGCCGAGCGCCGCGCGGGGGCGGTTCAGCTCGCCGGGGTGTCCTCGTCGGCGACGAGGCCGAGCTTCAGGTCCCGGGCTGCTTCGGCCTCGCGCCGGAGCAGCCGGAACCACATGAAGACGACGAACGCGGCGAAGACGAACCACTCACCCGTGTAGCCGAGGTTCTGGAACGCCTTCAGGTCGAGTCCGCTGCCCTCCGGCGCGGCGGCCGGTACGGGACGCAGTTCGCCGCCGCCCTGCCCCGGCGCGTCGGTGAGGGCGGCATCGGCGGTCCCGGACGCACCGGTCCCGGACGCACTCGTGCGGGCGTCGGTGTCCTGGAGGGTCACCCAGGCGTCGTAGACGTCGTAGCGCACGAGGTTGACCAGGGACGCGGCGCTGATCATGCCGACCTGGCCGTCGGGGAGGCCGCCCTTCGCGTCGACGCCGTCCGTCCCCGTGTTCTCCGAGGCCTGGAGGTCGCCGGTCACGGTGACCCGGCCGGCCGGTGCGGCCGGCACCGGGGTCTGTCCGGCCTTCCCGGGCAGCCAGCCGCGTACCACCGGCAGGGCCTTGCCGCTGTCGGTGCGCAGCATGGCCAGCACGTAGAAGCCACTGCGGTCGCCCAGTTTCCGGCCGGGCACCAGGAACTGATCGGCGTACCGGCCGCTCGCGGTCGCGGGACGGCCGGAGGTCACCGTGTCGACGGGCAGCAGCTCGTCGAGCGGCTCGGCGGCCATCGAGCCGGGTGCGGGCTGCTTCTCGGCGGCCTCGTGCGTCTGCACGCGGTCCTCGAAGCGGCCGAGCTGCCAGGTGCCCATGAACACGCAGAACGGGATGGCCAGCACGACGAAGAGGTTGATCCCCCACCATCGCGGGGTCAGCAGGAACCGGTACACCCCTCCACGGTACGGTCCCCGCTCCGGCTCCCCGGAGCTGGGGCACCCCGTACACGGCCTTTTATCCGGCCCCTACGTCACTGTCGGGCGGCCTAAGGGCTGTCCCGCAATTCCTGGCGGGCGCACGACGACAGCTACGGCACCTCGCCGCGTTGTCGAAACACCCGAATACATCCAGTATGCGGGCGCCTCTCCGCCTTGCGATGCACCGCATCTGACGCCGTGCGCTGATCCACCAGGAATTGCGGGACAGCCCTTAGGCGGGGTCTCCCAGGTGGCGCCGGGCGAAGTCGAGTTCCAGGCGCACCTGCTTGATGCGCTCCTCCACGACGAGCGAGCCGTGGCCCGCGTCGTACCGGTAGACCTCGTGCACGGCGTCGCGGCCCTTCAGCCGGTCGACGTAGTTCTCCACCTGGCGGATCGGGCAGCGCGGGTCGTTGACGCCCGCCGAGATGTAGACGGGCGCCCGCACGGCGTCGACATAGGTGAGGGGCGAGGAGGCCTCGAACCGCTCGGGCACCTCCTCCGGAGTCCCGCCCAGCAGCGTGCGGTCCATCGCCTTCAGGGCCTCCATCTCGTCGTGGTACGCCGTGACGTAGTCCGCGACCGGGACCGCGGCCAGGCCCACGGCCCAGTCGCCGGGCTGGGTGCCGAGACCGAGCAGCGTCAGATAGCCGCCCCAGGAGCCGCCGGCCAGCACCAGCTTCGCCGGGTCCGCGAGGCCGGACTTCACCGCCCACTCCCGCACCGCCGCGATGTCCTCGAGCTCGATCAGGCCGACCCGGTGCTTCAGCGCGTCCGTCCAGGCCCGCCCGTAGCCGGTCGATCCGCGGTAGTTGACCCGGACGACCGCGTAGCCGTGGTCCACCCAGGCGGCGGGGCCGGCCGCGAAGGCGTCGCTGTCGTGCCAGGTCGGTCCGCCGTGGATCTCGAAGACGACCGGGAACGGGCCCTCGGCCGGAGCGGCCGGCCGCTGGACGAGCGCGTGGATGCGGCCTCCGGGCCCGTCCACCCACACGTCCTCGACCGGGACGGACACCGGGGCCTTCGCGCCGGGCGGATCGAGCACCACCGCACCGGTGGTGGAGCGGACGACGGGCGGCTCGGCGGCCGACGACCACAGGTATTCCACCGTGCCGTCCGGCCGGGCCGTGGCGCCGGAGACCGAACCCGCGGGCGTCTCCACCCGCACCAGGGTCCCGTCGGCCGCGGCCGGCCCGTACCGCCACAGCTCGCTGCGGGCCTCGAAGCCGTGCTCGACCAGCAGCGCGGAACCGTCCGGATACCACTCGGCGCCGACATCGCCGGGCAGATCGATGGCGAGGTCCGTCTCCGTGCCCGCCACCGGGTCCCAGATCATCGGCTCCCAGCGGCCGCGCCGCTGGTGCCCGACCAGCAGCCGGGTGTCCCCGGCGACCGGAGCGAAGCCGAGGACCGTGAGGCCGAGCTCCTTCGTGCCGCCCTCGGTGTCGTCCAGCTCCGCGACCGCGGTGCCGTCGGGCCGCACCACGCGCAGCGCGGAGTGCATCGCGTCGCCGTGCTCGGTGTGCTCCAGGGCGATCAGCGAGCCGTCGTGCGACAGGTCGCCGACCCCCGCCGACTCGCGGTGGCGGTAGATCTCCACGGGCGCCGCCCCGGGCCGGACGACGTGGACCGTCGTGCCGTCCTCGTCCGTCGAACGGCCGATCACGGCGGTCCCGTCGCGTCCGATGGCGAGCCCGGCCGGGTAGGAGGGATCGAGACCGGGAGCCGCGGGCTCGTCCACCGCTCCCTGGCTCCCGGCGCCGAACGGCTGGCGCATCCAGACCCCGAACTCGTCCCCGTCGGTGTCGCTGAACCACCACACGGCCTCGCCGTCCGGCGTCAGCACGCCGTCCGTCGTCCCGTTCGGCCGGTCGGTCACCTGGCGCTGCCCGCCCGTCGACCGGTCCCATGCGTACAGCTCGTACGTCCCCGTCGCGTTGGAGACGAACAGCGCGCGGTCCGGCGCGTCCTCCGCCCAGTCGGGCAGCGACACCCGGGGAGCCCGGAAGCGCTGCTCCCAGGCGGGGACGGAATCGGTCGGCGAAGAACCATTGGTCTCAGTCATGCCCTCCATTCTGCGCCGGACGGCCGACAATCCGTTCGCGTCGTCCGCAGCCTGTGGATAACCTCGCCGACATGCCTGCTCCGATACCCGCCGACTGGCGCGAGGGCAACCGCGCGATGTGGGATGAGCGTGTGCCCATCCATGCCGAAAGCGACTTCTACGACCTCGACTCCTTCCGCGCGGGCAAGGACGCCCTGCGGGACTTCGAGCTGGCGGAGGTCGGGGACGTGACCGGCCGGACCCTCCTGCACCTGCAGTGCCACATCGGTGTCGACACCCTGTCCTGGGCCCGGCACGGCGCCGCGCAGGTCGTCGGCCTCGACTTCTCCGAACCGGCCGTCGAGACCGCCCGCGCGCTCGCCCGGGAGCTGGGCATGGGCCCGGACCGGGCCGCGTTCGTCGCCGCCGACGTCCACGACGCGGCACAGGCGGTGCCGGACGACGCGTACGACATCGTCTACACGGGCATCGGCGCGCTGAACTGGCTGCCCGACATCGACCGCTGGGCCGAGACGGCGGCCTCGCTGGTCGCGCCCGGCGGGTTCCTCTACCTGGCGGAGTTCCATCCGCTCACCGACTGCCTCGACGACGAGACCGGTTCGAGGATCGTGCACGACTACTTCTCCCGCGAGGCGTGGGTGGACGAGACGCCGGGCACGTACGCGGACTTCGACGCGCCGACCGTCAACAACCGCAGCGTCGAATGGCAGCACCCGGTGGGCAGTGTGGTCTCCGCACTGGCCGCGGCCGGTCTGCGGATCGAGTTCCTGCACGAGCACGACGCCTCGCTCTTCGCGCGGTTCCCGGTGCTGGAGCACGGATCGGACGGCTACTACCGCTTCCCGGCGGAGCGGCCGCGGATTCCGCTGATGTACTCGGTCAAGGCGAGCCGGCCGGACGGACCGGGCAGTCGCCGATAGCGCAACGGGCCGGCCGGCCGGGGCCGTTCGCCAGTGGCGGGACCGATTGTCAGTGGTCGGGTCCAGACTCGGACCATGACCACGACTGCTGATTCGACGGCCGAACTGCGTGCCACGGTCGAGAGGTACTGGACCGCGGCCGACGTCCGTGACTGGGACGCCTTCGCGGCGACACTCGCCGACGAGGTGCTGTACGACCTGCCGCAGACCCGCGAGCGCATCCGCGGCAAGGAGCGGTACATGGCGTTCAACCGGGAGTACCCGGGGGACTGGCGAGTGCGTGTCGAGCGGGTCGTGGCCGACGGCGGCGGGCGGCAGGCAGCTGTCCGGACGCTGTTCACGGACCGCGGGCGGGAGTCGCACGCCGTCCACTTCTTCACCTTCGACGCGCAGGGGCGGATCAGCGGGATCACCGACTTCTGGCCCGAGCCGTACGAGCCCCCGGCAGGCCGGGAGCATCTGGTGGAGCGGTACTGAGCGGACGGGAGGCGGCCGGTACGCACGGACGCGGCACCTCTTCGGAGCCGGGAACTCCGAAGCGATGCCGCGCCCGGTACAACCGTGCCGACCCTATGCGACCGAACGGAAGGCGGGCAGATAGCCGCCCAGCTGGCCGGAGTCCCTGGGGTGGTACGAGTTGTAGACGGGGATCGTGACGCTGTGGAGCCACGGGCTGCCGGAGCACAGCTCATGCCCGGTGAACTCGTCGACGACGCTGGAGAAGGTGAATCCGGCGTTCGCCGCCTGCTTGGCGATGACGCCGTTCAGCACGTCGGACGCGTTGTTGATGGCGGTGCGCTCCTTCTCCGTGAGACCGGCGATGCAGTTGCCGCCGATCTTGTAGAAGCGCGGGTAGCCCAGCACCACGACGTGCGCCTGCGGGGCCTTGGAGTGGATCGACGTGTAGAGCGAACCCAGCCGCGACGGCAGCGTGTTGTTCATCTGGCCGACGGCCGTGCTGACACCGGCGAGGCAGGCGGCCTCACCGGACAGCACGCAGTCCTGCATGACATCGGCGAAGCCGACGTCGTTGCCGCCCGCGGTGACGCTGACGAGCGTGGTGGACGAGCTCAGCGAGCCGAGCTGGCTGCTCGCCACGGAGCTCGTGGTGGCGCCCGAACAGGCGACGAAGGCGAATGACGAGGGGGAGTTCGCCGCCGCCCACAGGTAGGGGTAGGACTTGGTGCTGCGACGGCAGTCACCGCTGTCGGACATATAGCTTCCGGCGCCGACGCCGGACGAGTACGAGTCGCCCAGGGCGACGTACCCGCCGGCGGCGGCCGAGGCCGGCTGGGCCATGCCGAGAGCGGCGGCTGCGGCGAGGAGCAGCGTGGATGCGGATGCCCAGAATCTCCGTACTGACATAGCTGTCAGCCCTCCGAAGTGTGGGGGGTGGGTGGGGGATTGATGAAGCGTCACCTGTTGTAGCAGCTTCGGGTACCCACCGGTAATGGCTTCGCGAGAACGTGCCGGATTTGCCCTAATGATCGTTCGGTAGTCATAGCTCCGCGCGTAGATAAACCTCCAACCAGCCCTGAAACAAAGGTTTGAGGACCATCTGCTCATCACTTCGGAGGTTGCGGTGGAATGTCCTACGAGGAGATACGAGGAGAAGGAAGGGCGATGCCGGAACGCCGCATCGCGCCGCGCCGCAGCGCTCGGCGGGCCTCAGCGCACCGAGCTGCGCCCGACCACCGCGCCCGCCCGGTCGATGCAGATGACGTCCACGGCGACCGGCGCGCCCCGCAGTACCGTCAGCGCCTCGTCCCGTGCAGCCGAGGCCACCAGGTCACCGAGCGCGATGCCGCGCGCCAGGCACGAACGGAGCGCCGCGAGCCCCGTGTTGGCCGCGGCCACCTCGGCGGCCAGGGCCTCGTCCGCCCCACCCCGCCGGGCCAGTGCGGCCAGGAACGACGGATCCACCTGGGAGCGCGCGGAGTGCAGGTCCAGATGGCCGGCGGCGAGCTTCGACAGCTTGGCGAACCCTCCGCAGACGGTGAGCCGCTCCACCGGATGACGGCGTACGTACTTGAGCACCGCGCCCGCGAAGTCACCCATGTCCAGCAGGGCGATCTCCGGCAGCCCGTACTCGGCCACCACGGTCCTCTCCGAGGTGGAACCGGTGCAGCCCGCCACATGGGTCTGCCCGTCGGCCAGCGCCACGTCCACACCGCGCCGGATCGAGTCGATCCACGCCGAGCAGGAGTACGGAACCACGACACCGGTCGTGCCGAGGATCGAGAGCCCGCCCAGGATGCCCAGACGCGGATTCCACGTGGAGCGGGCGATCTCCTCGCCGTCGTCCACGGAGAGCGTGATCTCCACGTCCCCCGCGCCCCCGTGCGCGGCCGCGACCCGCGCCACATGCTCGCGCATCATCCGGCGCGGCACGGGGTTGACCGCGGGCTCGCCGACATCGAGCGGCAGGCCGGGCAGCGTCACCGTGCCCACGCCCGGACCGGCCCGGAACACCACACCCGAGCCGGGCGGCAGCAGCCGCACGGTGGCCCGGACGAGAGCCCCGTGCGTGACATCGGGGTCGTCGCCCGCGTCCTTGACGATGCCGGCCGTGGCCCGCCCGTCGTGCAGCTCCTCGACGGCGAGCGCGAAGGCGGGGGTCTGCCCGCCGGGCAGGGTGATGGTCACCGGGTCGGGGAAGTCGCCGGTCAGCAGGGCCGTGTACGCGGCCGTGGTGGCCGCGGTCGCGCAGGCACCGGTGGTCCAGCCGGGCCGCAGACCCGTGTGCTTGAGTTGGGCGCTGCGCCCGCCCGAAGCCCCGCCCGACCCTCCATGGGTGAGGCGTCCGCCCGACTCCTCACCTGCGCCGCGTCCGCCCGACGCCTCACCCATGGAGGGACCCGATGCACGTGCTCGTACTCGGCGGCACGACGGAGGCCCGTCGGCTGGCCGGGCTGCTGGTGGCGGAGCTGCCTGAGGGGACCCGGGTGACCAGCTCGCTGGCCGGCCGTGTGGCCGGACCGAGGCTGCCGCCCGGGGAGGTGCGCATCGGGGGATTCGGCGGAGCCGGGGGCCTGGCCGCATGGCTGCGTACGCACCGGGTGGATGCGCTCATCGACGCCACCCATCCTTTCGCCGGGACGATCAGTTTCCACGCGGCCGCCGGTGCCGCTGCCGCCCATGTTCCTCTCCTCGCTCTGCGCCGCCCCGGCTGGGTGCCCGGCGCGGGCGACGACTGGCACCCGGTCGCCTCCCTGGAGGAGGCCGCGGCGGTACTCCCGGCCCTCGGCCGGCGCGTGTTCCTGACGACGGGACGCCTGGGCCTGGCGGCCTTCGCCGGGCCGAACGGCCTGTGGTTCCTGTCGCGGTCGGTGGACGCCCCCGAACCGCCGTACCCCGCCCGCATGGAGACGCTGCGGGACCGGGGGCCGTTCACCCTCGAAGGCGAGCGCGAGCTGATCCGCCGCCACGGCATCGACGTCCTCGTCACCAAGGACAGCGGAGGCGCCGCCACCGCCCCCAAACTCGCTGCGGCCCGCGAGGCCCGGATCCCGGTGGTCGTGGTCCGCCGGCCACCGGTCCCGGACGGCGTGACGGTGGCCGGTACGCCGGAAGAGGCCGTCAGCCGGCTGCGCGCACGGCTCGGACACCCGGGCTGACCGGCCACCGGCTCACTCCTCCTCGGAGGCCAGGGCGTTGACCGCCGAGGCCGCCATCGCACTGCCGCCCCGCCGGCCCCGCACGATCAGGTGAGCGAGGCCCGACGGGTGCGCGGCCAGGGCGTCCTTGGACTCGGCGGCGCCGACGAAACCGACCGGCACACCGATGACGGCGGCGGGCCGCGGCGCCCCCTCCTCGATCAGTTCGAGCAGCCGGAACAGCGCGGTGGGCGCGTTCCCGACGGCGACGACCGCACCGTCCAGCCGGTCCCGCCAGAGCTCCAGCGCGGCGGCGCTGCGGGTCGTGCCGAGCTCCGCCGCGAGACCGGGAACGGCCGGGTCGGACAGGGTGCACACCACCTCGTTGTCCGCGGGCAGCCGTCGCCGGGTGATGCCACTGGCCACCATCGCCACGTCGCACAGGATCGGCGCACCGCCCCTCAGCGCCGTACGGGCGCGGCTCACCACGTCCGGGGTGAAGGCGAGATCGCGGACCAGGTCGACCATGCCGCAGGCGTGGATCATCCGGACGGCGACCTGGCTCACATCGGCCGGAAGCCCCGTCAGATCGGCCTCGGCGCGGATCGTGGCGAAGGACTGGCGATAGATGGCCGGTCCGTCCTTCTCGTACTGGTGCACAGTGCTGTCGCTCTCTTCGCGTGGCTGCCTTCTCGGCCCCGCGCGGACGCGGGGGCGGCCGTACGGGCCCGACCGAGGCTATCCACTGGGCCGGCGGCCCCCGCACAGACGTCCGGGGCACTCGAAGGGGCGAAATCCTTTCGTCGCCATGGACGAGGACGCCGTCTGCCCGCTGCCGGAGTGCGACGTCACCGTGGATGCGGTGAAGGGCAGGAGAGATACAGTCGGCGTCGTGGTAAGTGCGCACACTCTGCTGAGAGACCTTCTCCTTCAAGCCGACCGCCTGGACCCGCACGCCGCGGCCGGTCAGGGCCGGCGGACGCTGCTGCCCGGCGAGCAGGCCCGGTTCCGCGTGACCGGCTGCGGTTCCGCGGACGGGAAGAGGGCGCGGACTGTCCTCTTCTGCGCGGACGCGAGGTGAACAGTCCCGCACGTGTGACCATCAAGGACGTCGCCGCCCGCGCCGGCGTGTCCAAGGGTGCCGTCTCGCTGGCCTTCAACCAGAAGCCGGGCGTATCGGACGTCACCCGCCGGAGGATCTTCGAGGCCGCGAAGGAACTGGGCTGGGCCCCGAACCTCACCGCGCGCAGCCTCTCCAGCCAGAAGGTCGACATCATCGGCCTGGCCCTGTGCCGTCCCGCCCGGCTGCTCGGCCTCGAACCGTTCTACATGGACTTCATCTCCGGCATCGAGAGCGTCCTCGCCGAACGGTCGTACTCGCTGCTCCTGAGGCTGGTGCGGGATCTCGACGAGGAGACCGAGCAGTACAAGTCCTGGTGGCGCAGCCAGACGATCGCCGGCGCCATCCTGGTCGACTTCCACGAGAACGATCCGAGGGTCCCGTCGCTGCAGCCCATCGGGCTGCCGGCGGTGGCCGTCGGCCATCCGTCCCTCACCGGTTCCTTTCCCGCGGTGTGGACCGACGATGCCACGGCCGCTGCCGAGGCCGTCCGCTATCTGGCGGCGCTCGGCCACCGGCGCATCGCCCGCGTCGGCGGCCCGGTCGGGCTCGGCCACAGCGCCATCCGGGCCACCGCCTTCGCGTCCACGATGCGGGAGCTGGGGCTGGACGAGGGCCGCCAGATAGCGACCGGCTTCGACGGGAGCGAGGGGGCCAGGGCCACCCGCTCCCTCCTGATGTCGGCCGACCGTCCGACGGCCATCGTCTACGACAACGACATCATGGCCGTGGCGGGAGCGGGGGTCGCCGCGGAGATGGGCATCGCGGTTCCCGACGACGTGTCGCTGCTCGCCTGGGACGACTCGCAGCTGTGCCGGATCACGCATCCCACGCTGTCGGCCATGAGCCACGACGTGCACAGCTTCGGGGCGCAGGTGGCCCGCACCCTGTTCGCCGTCATAGAGGGTGAGCACACCGGTTCCGTACAGGTGCCGACCCCGTCCCTCACTCCGCGCGGTTCCACCGCACAGGCACCCGCCCGGAACTGAGAAGGGCCGGCTTACGGGCGCGGCCCCGAGGAGAGGGCGGGAACGCCGGCCTGTGAAGAGGCGACGGGGGCTTGCGAGGAGGCGACGCCGGCCTGTGAAGAGGCGACTGGGGCTTGCGAGGAGGCGACGCCGGCCTGTGAGGAGGCGACTGCAGCCGCACCTATCAGCCCGGCGTCCAGGGCCAGGAGCGCCGGTACCACGGGCAGCCCGCGAATGAAGTCGAGGACGGCGTAGTCGGCCATGCGCCGGCGCAGGGGAGCGAAGAGTGTGTCGCCGGCCTGCGCCACGCCTCCGCCGATCACCACCAGATCGAGCTCGACGAGAGCCGCCGTCGCCGCGATGGCGGCCGCGAGCGCCTGAGCCGCCCGCTCGTAGGCCGCCCGGGCGTGCGGGTTGCCCGCCCGGGCCGCGTCGGCGACCGCTGCCGCCGTCGGGGCCACCCCGGCCGGCGCCGACCACCCGGCCGCCTGTGCCTGCGCGGCGATGGCCGTACCGCTGGCGAACCCCTCGACGCAGCCGGGCGCGCCGCACGGGCACAGCGAACCGTCCAGATCGACGGTGATGTGCCCGATGTGACCCGCGTTCCCCGTCCTGCCGGTGTGCAGCCGGCCGCCGAGGACCAGGCCGCCGCCGACCCCGGTGGACACCACCATGCACAGCGTGTTCTCGAACCCGCGCGCCGCGCCCAGCCAGTGCTCCGCGGCGGTCATGGCCACGGCGTCCCCGACCAGCACGGGCCGCAGCCCCAAGGGCAGCCGCGGGTGCGCCGCCACCCGCCCGGTCAGCGGGAAGCGCCGCCACGCGGGAATGTTGACCGGGCTGACCGTGCCCGCGGCGGTGTCGACCGGACCCGCGCTGGCGATGCCGAGGCAGGTCAGCTCGTCCCACATCGGGTGGAGGGCCAGTTCGTCGAGTACCGATGTCACCGCCGCCATGAGCTCGCCGGCGGACCGCTGCGCGGGGGTAGGCCTCTGCGCGCGTACGAGCAGCGTGCCCGCATTGTCCACGAGCGCTCCGGCGATCTTCGTGCCGCCGATGTCCAGTGCTCCGTACACCGTCACGTCACCACACCTTTCGTGAAGGAAGCGGGTTTCCTTCGCTCCGGATCACACTCTGACGGGTGATGACAACGCTGTCTAGAAACTAGTTTAGTTTAGGTCAAGGTTTAGTAAAAACCCTCGGTGATTCCGGACAGGATCCGTCCGGTGCGTCGGCTCCCAGCCCTCTCACGAGGCACCGGGCCCTTGTCCGGCCGCCGTTCGCAGGGCTTCGACGAACGCTCGCACCCGTGCTGTGGCCCCCTGCTTCGGCCAGATCGGCGCGTAGAGCACCGGGGTCGCGTCCCTGACGGGAACCCAGGCGACTCCGGGAGCGGCATGAAGATGCTCGGCGCCGGCGCTGGCGAGGGTGACGCCTTGTCCGTCCGCGACCAGGACGGGGATCTCATGCCAGGAGACGGCCGCGTGCCCGTGGTGTATGGGCCGCCCGGACGGGGTGTGGCGGGGAAAGTGGTGGTCGCACCAGTGCTGCGGGGCGCTGCCGCCGACCGTCAGCAAGGTGGTGCCTGCCAGGTCCTCCAGGGACACCGACTCCGCCCGGGCCAAGGCGTGGTCGACCGGCACCAGCAGGCTGCGCGGATAGGACAGGAGCGTCGGCCCGGCCACCAGATCGGGCTCGTTCAGCGGAAGTTCGGTGACCTGCAGATGTACCTCGGCCCGCCGCACCGGGCCGTAGGGGTCCGACAGCAGGACCTCCTGGATCGTCACCTCGCAGGCCGGGTGCACCGCCTTGAACGCCTCGATGGCGCGCATCAGGAGGCGGGCCACCATCTGGCTGGAGAAGCCGACCCGTAGGCGGCCGGAGATGCCGCGCCCGGCGGCCACGGCGTGCTCCAGCGCCGCGGTGATCTGCCGGTGGACGGGCAGCAGGTCCTCGCGCAGCCGGGCGCCGATCGGGGTCAGGACCACACGGCGACTGGTCCGCTCGAACAGCAGGGCCCCCACCCGGCGTTCCAGCGTTCGGATCAACTGGCTCACCCGCCCCACCGATAACCCCAGTCGTCGGGCGGTGTGGCCGAAGTGCAACTCCTCGGCCAGCGCCAGGAACGCCTCCATCTCCTGCCGTTCCATACATCCCCCTGATCGTTTAAGAGGGCTGCACGGTACTTCAGCAGATCGGCGTTGTTCCAGATCACGACGGTGGACAGGGTGGTGGAGTGCCGGTTCTCCGGCGCCCTCACCACCGTACTGAACGCCCGCTGAAGAGGAGACACACCGCCATGTCCTTACCCGTACGCCGCCTCGCTCTCGCCGCGGCCGCCGCGGTGCTGGCCACCGCGCTCGGCAGCACACCGGCCTTCCCTGCCGCCGACGGCCCTCGGACCGGAGCCGCAGACGGCCCTCGGTCCCGCGCCGCCGACGGTCCTTGGACCACAGCCTGGACCGCCTCCCCGCAGCGACCGAGCTCCAGCTTCCAGAAGAACTGGAGCCAGGAGGGCTTCCGCGACCACACGTTGCGCCAGACCGTCCGCGTCACCGCCCCGGGCGGGCAGCTGCGGATCCGGCTGTCGAACCGGTACGGCACCTCCTCGCTGCACATCACCGCCGCCACCGTCGCCCGGCCCGGCACGGGCCCGGCCGAGGTGTCCGGCAGCGCCCGCCCGGTCACCTTCCACGGCCGGGCGTCGGCCTCGATCCCCGTCGGGGGCGACCTGGCCGGCGACCCGGTGGCCCTGCCGGTCGACCGGCTGGGCGAGGTGACCGTCACCCTGTACCTGCGCGACCGGACCGGCTCGGCCACCTTCCACGACCAGGCGTACGCCACCAGCTACCTGGCCGACGGCGACCACACCACCGACACCGGCGGCGCCGCCTTCACCCGTACCTCCGCCTCGCTGTACTACCTGACCGATGTCGAGGTCCGCGGGAGCGCCGGGACCGCGCCGCCCGCCCGCCGCGGAACTGTCGCCGCCTTCGGCGACTCCATCACCGACGGTTTCGGCTCCACCACCGACGCCGACAACCGCTGGCCGGACGAGCTGGCGGAGAACCTGGCTGCCACCGGCGCACCGCGCCCCGTCCTCAACGCCGGCATCGGCGGGAACCTCTTGGTCCACGACACGGCCTGGTTCGGCGACAGCGCCTGGTCCCGCTTCGAGCGCGATGTGCTGGACAAGCCCGGCGTGAGCACGGTCGTGCTGCTGGGCGGTCTCAACGACATCGGCTACAGCGAGATCGACCTGCCCACCTACAAGCCCGACCCGGACGTGTCCGTCCAGGAGCTGATCGAGGTCGAACGTGACCTCATCCGCCGGGCCCACCGCCGGGGCATCGAGGTCGTCGGCGGCACGCTGCTGCCGATGAAGGGTGCCGAGTACTACAACGCCACATCCGCGGACAAGATCCGAAAGCTCAACCACTGGATCCGTACCTCGGGCGCGTACGACGCCGTCGCCGACTTCAACAGCGCCATGGCCGACCCGAACGATCCCGAACGCCTCGATCCCGCCTACGACAGCGGAGACCACAAGCACCCCAACGACGCCGGCTACGCGGCCATGGCCCGAGAAGTGCAGCGCACACCCCTGATCTGACCCGTGCCCCGTCCCGGCCGCACCACCACCCCGAGGAGCCCTCGTGGATCTCCATCTGACCGGCAAGACCATCCTGATCACCGGCGCCACCAGCGGCATCGGGCGCGCCACCGCCCAACTGCTGGCCGACGAGGGGGCCCAGGTCGTCGCCGTCGCCCGCTCCGCCGCCGACCTGCCCATCGACGTCGACCTGCTGCTCGGCGACCTGTCCGAACCGGCCACCGCACAACGGGCCGTGGACCATGTGATGGCCCGCCACGGCCGCATCGACGGCCTGGTCAACAACGCGGGCTCGCTGACGTCCCGCGAGTCCTTCGAGGACATCGACGACGCCCAGTGGCACCGCACCTTCGAACTGAACCTGCACGCCGCGGTCCGTGTCACCCGAGCCGCGCTGCCCCTCCTGCGCGGCAACCCGGACGGTGCGGCCATCGTCCATGTGGCCAGCGAGGCGGCCCGCCTGCCGGACGCCTCGATCGCCGACTACGCCGCATCCAAGGCGGCCCTGCTGTCGGTGTCCAAAGCCCTCGCCACCTCGCTCGGCCCCAGCGGGGTGCGCTCCAACGTCGTCTCCCCGGGCCCCACCCGTACCGCGCTGTTCGACGCCCCCGGCGGATTCGCCGACCAGCTCGCCACCCGCTACGGCCTGCCGCGCGAGCAGGCCGTGGACCGCTTCATCCGGACCGAGCGCCGCCTGCCCACGGGACGCATCGGCACCCCGCAGGAGGTGGCCGGGGTCATCGCCTACCTGCTGTCCCCGCGCGCCACACAGGTCACGGGCGCGGAATGGGCCATCGACGGAGGCGCGCTGCGGCAGCTGTAGACCACGCGCGCACCCCTGCGTACCCACGGCTGAGGGAGGTCTTCTCTTGCCCAACGGATCGCAAATGGCTCCCAAACGACTCCGGAAACCACTCAGGGGCCTGATCCACTAAGTGGATCAGGCCCCTGACCTGGTCTTACGGCTGTCGGGGTGGCGGGATTTGAACCCACGACCTCTTCGTCCCGAATGAGGCCGGGCGTGATTGCCACCGGGTGGTTTGCTGTTTTGGCTGGTCAGGACGTTGGGGTGGAGTGGTGTCGGTTGGTCTCGAAGGGGCTTGGAGGGTGGCCCGGCTCCCAAATGGCTCCCCGGGAAGCGGTCAGCGTGCGTCGTCGAGCTTGCGCATGAACTCGGCGATCAGCACGTGATCTCGATCCGCGGCGGAACGCAGGGACGGATCCCGCCGGATCCGGTGCTTCTTGAACCCCGTGTTCCGCTCTGTTTCCGGAGCGGAACACGCGCTCGACTGTGCTGTGGAGCATCTTCCTGGCCTTGGGGAACTGCCCGCCGAGCATGTCCGCGACGGTTGCGAGTTGGGCCCGGAGGGCTTCGTCTCAACGCGGGCAGTCGTACGGTGGCCGATCACCAGGGCATTGGTTCGGGCCGCCGGTGCCACCACCAGCCCAGTTGCCTGCCACGCGCCTCCGCGCCCAGGAGTATTCCGATCAGTGAACCCTGTGGGTCCTCCGTGGTGAGGTGGGTGTAGGTGTTGTCCAGGCGCTGAAGCCCCTGTTGGAGTACGGCCGCAGCGGGAGGGGGAAGGGTGTGAGGGACGGTAGTCAGCCCGTCTCGCGCGGCCAGCCGCTCCCGGTAGATGTCCGGGGGGCACCAGCCCGAACCGGCCCACCCCGATGCCATGTGGGCGACGAGCATTTCCCACGCTGCCAGACCGTCCGAGAACTTCCATTCAGGGCCTCGCGGGGCCAGGAAATGTGCGGGCATTTGCTCACGGAAGTTGTCCGTGATGGGAGTGGGAATCCTCAACTCCCGCACAACCTCCGGGATCCTCGTCACCTTTGCGTTCGGCAGCTGCCGAATCGGGATTTCCACGGCATCAACCACATATACGGGGGCTTCTTCGTCGGATTCGTAGAGGCGTACCCGCGTGATGTTTCCTTCGGGGGTGGCTGCCCAGTAGGCGCTTGGCGGCATCGACTCGGCAGGGAAGAGGACCACCAGTTCGGTTGCTGTGGCTACATGCTGAGCCAACACCGATTCTGAGGGAGGGTCGGCAACAAACTCCTGCGCATAGATGTCCAACCCCCAAGAGAGGTCACCGCGAAGGGCGCTGTACTGGCATGAGACGGCGGCTTCCCAGTTCCTCAGGTCGGGATCACCGAAGGAGTCGGATACATCCACATCCGCGACACTCACGTCAAAGGATGATGCCAGAACGGATACCAGTACGCGTGATTCCATCACGCCGGCAACCAGCAGGTTATACATCATGGAATGATCCCGTTGTAGATCTTCAAAGCCTTTTCGATGGCTTCCGGGTTTCGCACAAAATTTGGATCTCTTGCGAGCTGTGGGGCTGCTGAAACGTCGCCGCGCGCCCGGACGATCTGCTTCAAGGCTCCGTCCCTTCGATATCTGCTCGCGCCCGCCACTTCCCCCTTCTTCCAGTTGACCCAGAACCCTTTCCGCTGGATCCAGATGAGGTGGTCTCGCCCCAGCCGCTTCCCTGACTCCCCGCCGCCATGAGGACGATCCCGGCACTGCCCAGAAGGGCGGCGTTCATGGCGGCTTCGGCGGTGATCTCGGCCGTGGCAATGCCTCCGGCCATGGCGCCGCCTCCCGCCATGGCTAGGCCGGCGCCTGGCGGGAAGAGGGCGGCAAGGGATATGAGGAGGAGCAGGAGTGGAAGTGCCCCTTCGCGTGGCTCCCCAGCTCGTAAGCCAAGCCGGGGCGCTGCTGTCATCTAGCCATTGTGGTCAGTGAACAGGAAGGGCACTCGCAGTCACGGCATCACAGACCGGAGACCCTCTCAGGTGTTGAGAATTTGCCGGAGAGCGTCCTCACGAAGGCCTTGAACCGGGTCGGCGGCATCCCCGTCGAAGCGTGCGGCTTCGCTGTTCAGGCGGTCTGCGGCAGTGTCCGTGCGAGAGGGGGCCCATTGGAAGCCGGGGCCTACTTTCCCGGCTGCCGTGAGAACTCGCCAGAGGTTAGGGCATTGGCCGCAGGTGCCCAGATGCCTGCCGATCGGAACGGTATGGCAGCCGACCACCGTCGTCACTTGTCGTAGGTGGTCCGCTGTCCGGCGGGGATGGCGGCGAGCAGGGTGTGTAGACCGGTCTAGCTGTATTGCCCTGTGA
>NZ_JAELVH010000089.1 GCF_019399235.1 Streptomyces poriferorum
CACGGGCGGTCCGGATGACAGCTGTAGGCCACCGCGCGAGTACGCCCAGCTTTCGGCCCCTCCTCGCCGGAGGGTAGCGTCAGGGGACAGCGAACCGTCCACCGGGCGGAAATGACGAGATGGGGAAGACGTTCACCATATGCCGGACCGACGCCGCCGCACCGCCTTCCGCCTTCCGCTGCCCGAGCGGTCCTCACTGCTGATGCGGGAGCGCCAGTCCCCCACGCCGGGCTCCTCCTCTTCCTCCTCTTCTCCCTCGTCCTCTTCTCCCTCGTCCTCCTCCTCGCCGGCCGGGTCCTCCGGCCCGCAGGACGACAACCCGTTCGCCCCGCCGCCCGAGGACCGCCCCGACCAGCCGTGGCAGCCGCGCCACCCGGCCAACGCCGGTACGAACGGCGAGGACGACGGCGAGTCCGGGGACGCGCCGGAGGACGGATCCTCCGACAAGCGGCCCGTCTGGGGCAGCCAGTGGAGCAGCCACCAGCCGGGGCGCCAGAACGGCACCTTCGGCGGCCGGCCCACCGGACCCGGCGGACCGAACGGCCAGGGCGGCGGACGGGGCGGCCCCGAGGGCCCCCGCGGCGGCCTGCGCTGGGACCCGACCGACCCGGTCCAGCGCCGGGCCCGTTACTCACTGCTCTCCGGCATGTGGGCCTTCTTCTTCGCGCTCTTCGACTTCCCGGAGATCGCGCTGCTGCTCGGCGCGCTCGCAACCTACTGGTCGATCAGCGCGCTCCGGGCCAAGCCGAAGGAGCCGGCGACTCCGGGCGAGGCGGCCGGTCCGGCCGGGGCTCCCGGCACGACCGCCGCGGCGCAGGGCCACGACGCCCCGTCCGCACCGGCGCCCGTCACCGGGTCCACTGCCGCGGCGGCTCCGCCGGGTACGAACTACCTCCAGCGCGGCAGCCGCCAGCAGACGACGGCCGCGGTCAGTGGTCTGGTGACGGGACTGATCGCCCTGCTGATCGTCGCGACGTCGTTCACGGTGCAGCTGGTCTACCGCGACTACTACACCTGCGTGAACGACGCTCTCACCAAGTCGGGCCAGTTGACCTGCAACGACCTGCTCCCGAAGCCGCTGGAACCCCTCTTCGGGGTCAAGAACTAGCGTCCTGCGGACCGGCCGGGCCAAGCGGCGCGGCCGGTCCGGCCGGTGCGGGGTCCGTGGCTGGTTCGGCTGATGCGGGCGGTGCGGGGTCCGTGGCCGGTGCGGCTGACGCGGCCCGTGCCGCCGGCGCCCCCTGCGCCTTCGCGTGCCAGGGGTCGTTCGGCAGGAAGTCGTACGCCTCGAACTCGTCGTCCACATCGGCCGGACGCGGACCGGCCGGGCGGGGCACGGAGACGGGGGCCGCTTCCGCGCCGGGTTCCTCCGGCCGGGCGCCGCGCCTCGGCCACCACGTGCGCCAGGCCTTCCGCTTCTCGCCCGCCCCGGCATCCCGGGGCTTCCGCGCCCTGTCCGTACCGCCCGGTGCCACGTCCGGCGCCTCGGCCGCCTCCGGCTCGGCCGGTGTACGGCCACGCAGCCGCCAGGCCCGCAGCAGGAGCGCCACCGGGACGGCGAGCGCCCCCGTCCACACGAGGGCCGCCGCGCCGGTGAGCCACCACACGGGGCCGAACCGTGCCAGTGCGTGGGTCCCGAGCGGCCCGCCCGCCGCCGCCGCCAGCAGGGCCGCGCCGATACCGCAGCCCGCCGCCGCCAGCGCGGTGGTGAGGGCCGTCTCCCGCAGGCTCCACGCCTCCTCACGCTCACCGTGGGCGGGCGCCGCCCTCCGCACGGTGAACCAGGCCACCGTCACCGCCGCCGCGACCGGGACCGCCGCGACCGCCCAGTTCAGGGGTGTCCCGGACCCCTGCGCCGGCAGCGCGGCCAGCAGGGGGAAGTCGGGCAGCGACGGGGCTCCCGTGAAGGCGATCGGGGTGGCCGTGGACGCCGTACCGAGCGCGAGACCGGGGCCGAGCCCGTACGCCGCACCCCACACCGCCGCGTTCGGCACCAGCGCCAGCGCCAGCAGGAGCACCGCGCACCGCCCGGCCCAGTCGCCGGAGAGCCGCAGGAAGGACTCCTGGACCGGTTCCGCGTGGAACACCAGCGCCGCCGCGGCCACCAGCGCGCCGCCGCCCAGCAGGACCGCGACCCCGGCCGCGGCGGACCGGCCCACCGCCTCCGCGCGCCGCGCGAACCGGGAGCGGGCCATCGCCTCGTGCAGCCGCACCGGCGCCCACGGGGGCGGCGGCCCGAGCGGGCGCCCCGAGGCCGTCCACACCCCGGCCGCGGCAGCACCCGCCACCACGAGGGCAGCCGGGAACAGCAGGGACAGCGGCCGCGCGGACAGCGCGGACCCCCGGGCGTAGAGCGCCACAGCCGTCCCGACCAGCAGATATCCCACCGTCACCAGGGCGAAGGCGCCTTGGGCGGAGGGAGCGCCGCTCCCTTCCTCGGGTTCCAGCACATCCCTGGCCGCCCGGTGCACCAGCCAGACCGGCAGGGCGGTGAGCAGCAGCGGAACGACGCCGACGGGGGCCGGGGCGCCGGTCAGGGTTTCGGTCCTGATCAGTTCGGCGCCGTGCGCGAGCAGCCAGAGCCCGGCCGCGGCGTGGAAGGCCTCGCCCGGGCTGCTGTCGGGGTCCGGGGAGCTGATCCACAGCACCACGACGAGCACGGCGACGGAGCCCAGGCTCAGCCCTGCCGCGAGCGCCCCGCGCAGCAGCGCCCGGGCCTGCACGGCGGACCGTCCGTGCTCTGCCGACAACGACGGTCCGCGTTCGGTCATTTGGGTCACACCGTCATGCTCCCAACGACACGCGCCTATTCCGTGTAACGGGCGAACGGCCGCTGTGTCGCTCAATATACATTTATGTACTTTTTCACCCAGTGCAGGCCGGTCGGGGGGCCCTCATGACCCAGAGCACCACCGGCACATCCGCCTCCCCTCCGCTCCCGTCGCCCAAGGAGCGGCGCAGGCTGCGGGAGGCGAAGTCGCTGAGTGAGGCGCAGGTCGCGGCGGCCGTGGGGGTCACCCCGGCCACGGTCCGGGCCTGGGAGACGGGCCGTACCAGCCCGCGCGGACGCAAGCGCGAGGTGTACGCGCGACTGATCGGGACCGGCGGCACGCGGTCCACCTCACGCCCCTCCCCCGTCAAGCCGGCCACCCCGAACAACCCGCCGAGAGCCACCTCCGCAAGTCGGACCAGGCCGGCGGAGACCACGCAGGCGGGGTCCGGGGCCGTCGGCGCGCCCGGCTTCGTGAAGGCCACCGAGCCGTCCGCGAAGCCCCTGACCGAGCCCCTTCCGCCGACCCCCGTCGACGCATCCATCGGGAGCGACGCCATGGACCCGACCGAGCCCGGCACCACCGCCGCACCGGCGCCGGCACAGGCGCCCGCGCCCACCGGAGCCGCGCACATGGCCGACATCGTCGAGGCCGATGCAGCGGACGGACCGGACGGAGCGAACGCGGACGGACCGGATGCGGACGGACAGGACACGGACGGACCGGACGGAGCCGAAGCGGTCGAAGCTGCCGAAGCGGTCGAAGCGGTCGAAGCGGCTGAAGGCTCCGGGCTCTCCCCCGCCGAGGCCTTCGACGCGCTGTACCGGCACACCGCCGCCGCGCTCTACCGGCAGACCTACCTGCTGACGGGTCGCCGCGCCCTCTCCCGGGAGGCCGTCGGCAAGGCCTTCGAGCAGGCCTGGCAGCGCTGGCCGGAGGTCGCCGTGGACCGTGATCCGGTGGGCTGGGTGCGGGCGGCCGCCTACGAGTACGCGATGTCGCCGTGGCACCGGCTGCGCCGCGAGCACCGCCACCCGGACCCGCCACCCGAGGCGCCCGGCCCGCGCGCCCTGCTCGACGCGCTGCTCGCCCTGCCGCCGTCGTACCGCCGCACCCTGCTGCTGCACGACGGTGTCGGTCTGGGGCTGCCGGAGACCGCGGCGGAGACGGAGGCCAGCACTCCGGCGGCTGCGGGACGGCTGGTGAACGCCAGGGCCGCCGTCGCCGAGCAGCTGCCCGAGCTCGCGGAGCCGCCGACCCCTGCCGAGCAGTCCGCGCTGCTGCACGAACACCTCGGCGCACTGGCCCTTGCCCAGCCGGCGTCCTCGCTCCCGGTTCCGGATCTCATCCGGACGGGCAGCGAGCGCAAGGCGCAGCTCTGGACCCGGGCTGCCATCGCCTTCACCGTGCTGCTGATCGGTCTGACGCTGATCACCCTGGCGACGGCCCCGAGGCAGTACGAGACACCCGAGTCGCCGCCGCAGAGGGTGGCGGGGGTGCCTCCGCTCGGTGGTCCGCAGAAGCTGACGCCGCAGGACAAGAAGCTCCAGAAGAAGCTCGGCGGTGAGCTGGTGCGCGGTCCGGGCCGGCTGGTCCCCCGGGTCGGCTGATCCCCCGGGGTCGGCTGATCCCCGAGTCGGCTGATCCGGCACGCCTTCGGCGGACCCGGCACACAAAGACGCGGGCCCGTACCCCTTGATCGGGGTACGGGCCCGCGTCCTGATGCGGTGACGCGTTCCTGCGGTGGTGCTCCGACGCGGTGAGGCGTCAGGCGCCGAGGATCTCGCGTGCCAGCTTGGCGGTCTCGGTCGGCGTCTTGCCGACCTTGACGCCGGCGGCCTCGAGGGCCTCCTTCTTCGCCTGCGCGGTGCCGGAGGAGCCGGAGACGATGGCGCCGGCGTGGCCCATGGTCTTGCCCTCGGGGGCGGTGAAGCCCGCGACGTAACCGACGACCGGCTTGGTGACGTTCTTCGCGATGAAGTCCGCCGCACGCTCCTCGGCGTCGCCGCCGATCTCGCCGATCATGACGATCAGGTCGGTGTCGGGGTCGGCCTCGAACGCCGCGAGGGCGTCGATGTGCGTCGTACCGATGACCGGGTCGCCACCGATGCCGACGGCGGACGAGAAGCCGATGTCACGGAGCTCGTACATCATCTGGTAGGTCAGCGTGCCGGACTTCGACACGAGACCGATGCGGCCGGGCTTGGTGATGTCGCCCGGGATGATGCCGGCGTTGGACTGGCCGGGGGTGATGAGACCCGGGCAGTTCGGGCCGATGATCCGGGTCTTGTTGCCCTTCGCGCCGGCGTACGCCCAGAAGGCGGCCGAGTCGTGGACGGCGATGCCCTCGGTGATCACGACGGCGAGGGGGATCTCGGCGTCAATCGCCTCGATGACGGCGGCCTTCGAGAAGGCCGGCGGCACGAAGAGGACGGACACGTTCGCGCCGGTCTTCTCCATCGCCTCGGCGACGGAGCCGAAGACCGGTACCTCGGTGCCGTCGAAGTCGACGGTCGTGCCGGCCTTGCGCGGGTTCACGCCGCCGACGATGTTGGTGCCGTCGGCGAGCATGAGCTTGGTGTGCTTCATGCCCGTCGAGCCGGTCATCCCCTGGACGATGACCTTGCTGTCCTTGGTGAGGAAGATAGCCATGGTGGTCTGAGTCCCTCTTCCTTACTTCGCAGCCGCGGCGAGCTCGGCGGCCTTGTCGGCCGCGCCGTCCATGGTGTCCACGCGCTGCACCAGCGGGTGGTTGGCGTCGGAAAGGATCTTGCGACCCAGCTCCGCGTTGTTGCCGTCAAGGCGCACGACGAGCGGCTTGGTGACCGCTTCGCCCTTGGTCTTGAGCAGCTCCAGCGCCTGGACGATGCCGTTGGCGACCTCGTCGCAGGCGGTGATGCCACCGAAGACGTTGACGAACACGGACTTGACGTCCGGGTCGCCGAGGATGATCTCCAGGCCGTTCGCCATGACCTCTGCGGAGGCGCCGCCACCGATGTCGAGGAAGTTGGCGGGCTTCACGTTGCCGTGGTTCTCACCGGCGTACGCGACGACGTCCAGGGTCGACATGACCAGACCGGCACCGTTACCGATGATGCCGACCTCGCCCTCGAGCTTGACGTAGTTGAGGTTCTTGGCCTTGGCGGCAGCCTCGAGCGGGTTGGCTGCGGCCTTGTCCTCGAGCGCCTCGTGACCCGGCTGACGGAAGTCGGCGTTCTCGTCGAGAGACACCTTTCCGTCCAGGGCCAGGATCCGGCCGTCCTTGGTCTTGACCAGCGGGTTGACCTCGACGAGGAGGGCGTCCTCGGCGACGAAGGTGTCCCACAGGGTCACCAGTGCCTCGGCGACACCCTCGGCCACGTCGGCCGGGAACTTCGCCAGGGCCACGATCTCGCGGGCCTTGACGATGTCCACGCCGTCAACGGCGTTGACCGGGACCTTCGCGAGGGCCTCGGGGGTCTTCTCCGCGACCTCCTCGATGTCCATGCCGCCCTGCACCGAGGCCATGGCCAGGAAGGTGCGGTTGGTGCGGTCGAGGAGGTACGAGACGTAGTACTCCGCCTCGATCTCCGGGGACAGCTCGGCGATCATCACCTTGTGGACCGTGTGGCCCTTGATGTCCATGCCGAGGATGTCGGTCGCCCGGGCGACCGCCTCGTCGGGGTCGGCGGCCAGCTTGACGCCACCGGCCTTGCCGCGGCCACCGACCTTCACCTGCGCCTTGACGACGGACTTGCCGCCCAGCCGCTCGGTCGCCTCGCGGGCTGCCTCAGGCGTCTCGATCACTTCACCGGCCAGCACCGGTACACCGTGCTTGGCGAAGAGGTCCCTCGCCTGGTACTCGAACAGGTCCACGCGCGTCCGTCCCTTATCAAATGGTCTCGCGGTTGGTTTTCTGCGTGGGCGTGCCGCGAGGGGCAACGTGACTGCTCTGTCACAAGGAAGGCGCACACGGTGACCGAATACGCGGCATGTCCGTCTCGCAGGTTATCCCCGCGCCCCGCAGGACCCTAAATCGCAGATCACACCTGGGCGGTGATTACGGTCACAGATCACGCTGGTGGCCGGGTCGCAGTGGACAAATCGACACGGGCCGTCGGGCCACCGGGCCCGCGGACAGCGGGACCGCACCCGCTGGACCGGGCGGCCCCCCGCCGGTCCGGACCATGCGGGGTCCGGACCGTGCGGGAGACCGCCCAGCACTCTCAGATGCCCTGGAGCGGGTACGCCGGAGTGGTGACGGGCTGCGCCGGGTTCAGCGACGAGACGGTCGCCGAGGCCGACGCCACGGTGTCGGAGACGTAGGCGGGCGTGACGGACGACAGCCCCTGGGAGCCGTACGCGACATGCTCCACGGCCGGACGGGCGTCGTCACCGACCGTGGACACGAGACCGCCCGCGAGAGGACGGACCCGGGAGCCGACGCCCTGGGCCAGCGGCATCACCTGCCCGGTGACCCTCTGGGCGAACGGGGCGACGGCGTCGCCGGTCAGGCCCTGGGCCAGGGGCCGGACCTCGGAGACGACACCCTCGGCGAACGGCTGGACCGCGCCGGTCACTCCGTACGCCAGGGGCTGGACCTCGGTCGTCACCCCCTGCGCGAAGGGCAGGGCGGCCTGCGCCACGACTCCGTCGGCGAACGGCGTGACCTCGCCGGTGACGCCCTGAACGAGGGTGGACACGTCTCCGAGTGCCTGTCCGACGACCGGCAGCACCGAGGAGACCGTGTCGGCGACCAGGGGCGGCAGCACGGCGTCGGAGGTCTGTCCGACGGCCGGTGCGGCCTGGGCGAGGGCGCCTTGGGCGGTGCTCCCTGCGGTGTCGAGCACGTGGGGAGCCGCGGTCCGCACGTTCTGTCCGTAGCCGGGGAGCTGCTCGATCGGGCCGAAGAGGTAGTCGACGGGCGCTTCGGGGGCAGGCGTGCCGATGGTGTCGGCCGCATGGCCGGCCGCGGTGTTCTGTGCGGTGGCTGTGGCAGTGGACGTGGCAGTGGACGTGGCGGCGGACGCCTTGGCACGGGCGTCGGACGCTGCGGCGGCTGCCTTCGCGCGGGCGGTGTCCTGGAGGCCTGCGGCCTTGGTGACCGCGTCCGCACCGTCGATGCCGTTGATGCCGTTGATGCCGTCCGTCACGTCGCTCACGTCGGCCGCATCGACCGCGTCGGTCACGTCGGCCACGTCGGCTGCGTCGGCTGCGTGGTCCGGGGTGGACAGCGGGAAGGAGACGGGCAGTTCGTCCGCGCTTGCGGCTGCGGTGCCGAGCGCCCACATACCGGTGGCCGTGGCAGCGACGGCTATGGAACGGCGAATGTTCTTGTGCATGTGTGTGTCAGATCCTTCGAATGGGTTCGGCTGTCCGGAGTACATCCGGACGGCGGGCAGACCTGTTCCGCCCCCGCGCGGCAGGTCGGGGCGGGGGAAAGGCCTGCCCTAGCCGGGGAATTCGAGGATGTCGCCGGATCTGTCACGGACCGGTGCGACGGTCGCCGGCAGACCGGCGCCGCGAACGAGTCCGAAGGAGGTGCCGTCCACCGACGGGACCGCGTGCTGGTCACCGCCACGGGGCGGGTGGACCTCGGCGGACGTGGAATGGCCCTGCTGCCCGCCGTCGGGCCCGAAGGGACCCCGGGGTGCCGGACGGTGATCCGCCCCGGCCTCCCGGTGAGGCGCCGCCGCCGCTGCGGTCCTGTCCGGTGCGACGCCGGTACCGGTGACGTTCCCCCGGCGAGGCGCGGCCGGAAGGTCCGGTGCGTCGCCGGCGGGCGCGTCGGACACCGGTGCGGGAATGGTCTGCGGCGGCTCCGAGATGACCGGCAACGACGGCACCGGCAGCGGCAGTTCGGCGGGGGCCGGGAGGACCACCGCGATGTCACCGAGCCCGGAGACGGCCGTGCCCACAGTCCTCTCGACGGCCTCGCTGACGGGCTGGGTCACCTGCCGGACGGTGTCCCGTACGGGATCGGTGACCGGACTCGGCACGGAGCGGGCCACGTTCCGGGGTGAGGACACGGGCGGTACGGCGGCTTCCGGTGCCACCGCACGTGCTGCCTGTGCGGCCTGTCCTGCCTGTGCTGCTGTACGGGCTGCCGGTTTTGTTTCCATCACCGTCCGGACCGACTGCTCTTCCTGAACCGGTCGCTGCTCCTGAACCGACTGCTGCTCCTGAACCGGCTGTTGCTCCTGAACCGGCTGTTGTTCCTTGACCGACTGTTGTTCCTTGACCGGTTGCTGGAGCAGTCCCTGGACCGTTCGGCGCTCCGGTCGCAGGTCCGGTTGCTGGTCTGCCTGCGCACGCGCGCCGAAGAGCAGCCCCAGTGCCAGCAGACCGCCGAGGAACAGCACCACCTGCAACGCGCGCCGGCCGGCCGCGCCGCGCCGGGGGCGCGGGGCGGCCGTGGGAGCGGCAACTGCGGTGGTCACGTCGGAGCGAGCCTCTCAGGACGGGATGGACCGCGGAATGCGATCCTCCGCGGACGTCGGGACGATGCTTGCACGAGCCGCCCGGGGTGACGCAAGTCCCCTGTTACTGATGGGTCTCCTTGTCCGGTATGGGCAGGGGCCGCTTCTCGATCGCGGCCGCCATCACGTCCGGGAAGAGGTCCGGCGTACAGGCGAAGGCGGGAGCACCGAGGGCGGAGAGGGCCGCCGCGTGGTCACGGTCGTAGGCGGGCGCGCCCTCGTCGGAGAGAGCGAGCAGGGTCACGAACTGCACTCCGGACGCCTTCATGGCGGCGACCCGCTTCAGCATCTCGTTGCGGATGCCGCCCTCGTAGAGGTCGCTGATGAGCACGACGACGGTGTCGGCGGGGCGGGTGATCCTGGACTGGCAGTACGCGAGTGCCCGGTTGATGTCCGTGCCGCCGCCGAGCTGGGTACCGAAGAGCACGTCGACGGGGTCGTCGAGCTGGTCGGTGAGGTCGACGACCGCCGTGTCGAAGACGACGAGTCTGGTTCGGAGCGCGCGCATGGAGGCAAGGACGGCGCCGAAGACCGATGCGTACACGACGGACGCCGCCATCGAACCCGACTGGTCGATACAGAGGATGACGTCCTTCTTCACGGACTGCGCGGCCCGCCCGTAGCCGATGAGGCGTTCGGGGACGATCGTGCCGGCCCCGTCCTCGCCTGGGAGGGTGAGGTAGTTCTTGAGGTTGGCCCGGATGGTGCGGTCCCAGTCGATGTCGTGGTGCCGAGGCCGCGTGACCTTCGCGGAACGGTCCAGCGCACCGGTCAGCGTGGCCCGGGTCCGGGTGGAGAGCTGCTTCTCCAGCTTCTCGACGACCTTGCGCACGACGGCCCTTGCCGTCTCCTTCGTCGTCTCGGGCATGGCCTTGTTGAGCGAGAGCAGGGTGCCGACGAGATGGACGTCCGCCTCGACGGCCTCCAGCATCTCCGGTTCCAGCAGGAGCGCGGACAGGCCGAGACGGTCGATGGCATCACGCTGCATGACCTGGACGACGGACGTGGGGAAGTACGTACGGATGTCGCCGAGCCAGCGGGCCACGGACGGGGCCGAGGCGCCGAGTCCGGCCGACCGGCCGCTGCCGCCCCGTCCGCCGGGTTTTCCGCCGCCCTCGTAGAGCGCGGTCAGCGCGCCGTCCATCGCGGCGTCGTGACCGGTGAGGGTGCATCCGGTGCTCTCGGCACTGTCCGCGCCCAGCACCATGCGCCACCGCCGCAGCCGTTCCTCGTGACCGGTGGCGGCCTGCGCCGTTGCCCTTCTCGTCGCTGCCACGTCCACCGAGCCGTCCACCGGGCCCTGCGTCGCGCCATCCACTGCGCTGTCCATCGCGCCCGTGCCGTTCGCCGTCGTCATCCCGTCGCCCCCAGCCGATCCTCGTGGTGTTCGGATGTCTCCGCCGCCCCCGTTGGGGCGTCCAGGCCCAGCAGCAGGCGCAGCACCGGCACCACCGCGTCCGCGCGCGCCGCGTCGAGGACAGGTCCGAACCCGGGCGCCGTGGACTCGCGGCCCGGAACCGGTCCGGTGCCCGGGTCCGTGCCGGCGGCCGGGCCGCGCCGGACGAGTTCGCCCAACGTGCGCCGCACACCCGGCTCGTACGCCGAGAAGGTGCGGCGCAGCAGGGGCAGTACGTCGGTGAAGGTGCCGGCGGGGACTCCGGTGAGCCAGGAGTCGACCAGGGCGAGCAGCCGTTCGTCGTGGACCAGGAGCATGCCGCCGCCGGCCGCGCCGCCGACGAAGCCCTCGATCCATGCGGCGGCGTCGGCGGGCGGTGTGCCGGGCGACAGGGCGAGGCCCATCAGCCGGGCGGCCTCGTCCTGTGCGAGGTGTCCGTCGTCGAGCAGGAGCCGGGCGGCCCGGCCGCGGATCACGCCGGCGACCGTGTCCCGGGCGGTGAGCCGGTGCAGCACGGACCTCCAGCGTGCGCGCAGCCCGTCCGCGTTGACCGGTACGGCACCGGCGAGCAGCCCGATCGCCGTGTGGACGCCGTCCACCTGACGGCGCAGGGCGGCGGCCCCGTCCGCGTCGAGCCCGGTGCAGGCGGGCGGCAGTCCGACGCAGATCCGCTCCGCGAGCCCGGCCGCGACCTCCCCCAGCGCGGCGGTGTCCGTGGCGCGGACGTCTCCGTAGCGCAGGGTGCGGGCCAGGGCCGGCAGGGCGTCCGCGAGGTGGCCGACATCGGCGTCGAGCGCGGCCCGGTCGGCGAGGACCCGCATCACGACGGGGAGCGCCTCCGTCAGTCCCGCGAGCAGGCACCGCTCGGCCAGAGCGGTGACCTCGGCGAGCGCGGTGGCCGCCAGCGCGTCCGACTCCGCCCGTGCCGTGGCGGCGGAGAGCACGGTGGTGCCCCAGACGCCCGCTTCCGCGACCCGTACGTACAGCTCGGGCTCCCAGTGCAGCCGCCAGCTCTCCCGGAACGTGCCGGTGCTCCCCCGGCCGGCGGCGGGTTCGCCCCAGTCGATTCCGAGGAGGCGCAGCCGGTGCAGGAGCCGGCTGCGCGCCGCGTCGGTGTCCTTGCGGAGGTCGAGCTCCAACTCCCTTTCGGAGGCTTCCGGTTTGAGGCGGAGGGTGCGCTGCCGGCGGCTGAGGTCGCGCTGCAGGGGCACGGCGGGGGCGGTGTCCGGCACCTCGCCGAGTGTCACGCCGACGACCAGGCGGTCCCGGACGAGGGCGAGCGGCACGTCGGAGCCTTCGCACATCACGGCCCGCACGGCGTCGGTGGTCTCGCTCAGTCCGGCGAGCGGCCGGCCCCGCATGGCGGCGAGGGTGTCGGCGAGCCGGACCGCCTCGATGACATGGGCGGAGGACACGAACCGGTCCTCGTCACGCAGGAGTCCGGCGACCTTGGTCATCCAGCGTTCGACCGGACGGTCCGGGGAGGCGAAGAGGTGCTCGTACCATCCGGGCGAGTCGATGCCCGCCCCGTATCCGCTGTGCCGGGCGAGCCGCTGGTGGGTCCAGGGCACCCAGGTCAGCTCCGCCTTGACCTTGGGAAGGCCCTTGAGGAGCGCCCGGTCGGCGGTCTGCGTCGTCCTGGCTTCGAGTGCGGGAACATGCCAGGCGCCGCAGACCACGGCGAAGGCGCCGCCGAACTCCTTGCGCGCGGCGCGGAGCTGGATGCGCATGTACGCCTCCCGGACCGCGTCCCGGGGGTGGCCGCCGTCCCCGTACACCTCGCGCAGGGCGGTCATCGCCTCGCCGAGCGCGGCGAAGGCGGCCAGCGGGTCGGTGGCCGCGGCGCCCGGCAGGCCGGGGACGCGGTGCTCCACGACGTCCTCCCACCAGCGCTCGGGGTCGTCGTACCCCGCCGTCTCGGCCAGCACCCGGATCGGGTCGACGGGAACGGGCCGGGGCTCGGCCTCCTGTCCGGGCCGGGGCTCGCCGTCCTGCCCGGGGCGGCGCTCGTCCTGCTCCTGCCCGGGGCGGCGCTCGTCCTGCTCCTGCCCGGGGCGGCGCTCGTCCTGCTCCTGCCCGGGGCGGCGCTCGTCCTGCTGCCCGGGCCGGGGCTCGTCGTCCTGCCCGGGGCGGCGCTCCCGCTCGCCCTCCTCCGCCATGGCCAGGGAGTGTGCTGCGGGCAGGTCGATGAAGCGGACCGGGACACCGTGCGCCAGGGCCCAGCGGATCGCGACCCATTCGGGCGAGAACGCGGCGAGCGGCCAGAACGCCGCCCGGCCCGGGTCGTCCACCGCATGGGCGAGCAGGGCGACGGGCGGCCGCATCTGCTCGTCGGCGGCGAGCGGCAGCAGCGCGTCGCCCTCGGGCGGGCCCTCGATGAGCACCGCCTGCGGGCGGGCCGCGTCCAGGGCGGCACGGACGGCGCGGGCGGACCCCGGGCCGTGGTGCCGCACCCCGAGCAGGAGCGGCCCCGCCGGGCGCGCGGTCATACGGAGACCTCACGGCAGGCGCGGTAGAAGTCCTTCCAGCCGTCCCGCTCGCGGACCACGGTCTCCAGATACTCCTGCCAGACCACACGGTCGGCCGCCGGATCGCGGACGACCGCGCCGAGGATGCCGGCGGCGACGTCCCCGGGCCGCAGCACGCCGTCGCCGAAGTGGGCCGCGAGAGCGAGTCCGTTGGTGACGACGGAGATGGCCTCGGCCGTGGACAGCGTCCCCGAGGGGGACTTGAGCTTGGTCCGGCCGTCGGTCGTGACCCCGTCGCGCAGTTCGCGGAAGACCGTGACCACGCGGCGGATCTCCGCGAGGCCGTCGGGCGCGGGCGGCAGGTCGAGCGAGCGCCCGACCTGGTCGACGCGGCGCGAGACGATGTCGACCTCCGCCTCGGGGGTGGCGGGCAGCGGCAGCACCACGGTGTTGAAGCGACGGCGCAGCGCGCTGGACAGCTCGTTGACCCCGCGGTCGCGGTCGTTGGCCGTGGCGATGACGTTGAATCCGCGGACGGCCTGGACCTCCTGGCCCAGCTCGGGCAGCGGCAGGGTCTTCTCCGACAGGATCGTGATCAGTGAGTCCTGCACATCGGCGGGGATGCGGGTGAGCTCCTCGATGCGGGCGGTCATGCCCTCGGACATGGCCCGCATCAGCGGGCTGGGCACCAGCGCGTCACGGCTGGGGCCGTGCGCGAGCAGCTGTGCGTAGTTCCATCCGTAGCGGACGGCTTCCTCGGGTGTGCCCGCCGTGCCCTGGACGAGGAGGGTCGAGTCACCGCTGACGGCGGCCGCGAGGTGCTCGGACACCCAGGTCTTGGCGGTGCCGGGCACCCCGAGCAGCAGCAGCGCTCGGTCGGTGGCGAGTGTGGTGACAGCGACTTCGACGAGGCGGCGTGGGCCCACGTACTTGGGTGTGATCACTGTGCCGTCGGACAGGACGCCGCCGAGCAGGTACGTGGCGACGGCCCACGGCGACAGGCGCCAACGCTCGGGCCGCGGGCGGTCGTCGGCGGCGGCGAGCGCCTTCAGCTCGTCGGCGAAGGCGTCCTCGGCATGCGGGCGCAGGACTTCGGCGCCGGTCGCTGCGATGGTTTCGGACACGGTCATGGATCCCCCTCCAGATCGGTCGGCCTGGTGTGGTTCCCACGGTGCACCATGGCACTGACAATCGACCTTCCCGCAGGTCAGGGGCAGTTGTCAGTGGTGCGGCCTAACGTCGTTCCCATGCTGCTGACTGACGGGGGAGAACCCTTGGGCGCCGCTGCTCCGGCGGCGCGCTGGACGGTGGAGCAGGTCCTGGCCCTGGCTCCTGACGACGCCTCGCGCAAGGCGGGGAACAAGCTGGGTTCGGCCGGTCCGTGGTCGGACACCGGAGGGGACGGTTCGGGCGCGGTCTGGGGGCTGTGCCGGGGCAGTGGGAGCAAGCCCTACCGGACGGTGGTCGACACCACGGGCCCGGCGTACAAGTGCAGTTGCCCCAGCCGCAAGTTCCCGTGCAAGCACGCGCTGGGCCTGCTGTTGCTCCTCGCGTCCGGCGGACCGGCGGTGCCCGCCGGCGATCCGCCCGGCTGGGCCGACGAATGGCTGACGGGCCGTCGCGCCCGCGCCCGGGCCAAGGAAGAGGTTCCGGGCGGTGGCCCGGCCGATCCCGAGGCCGCCCGGCGCCGCGCCGAGCGCAGGGCGGAGCGGATCGGTGGTGGTGCGCAGGAGTTGGAGCAGCGCCTGACCGACCTGCTGCGCGGCGGGCTGGCCGCGGCCGAGCAGTCGGGGTACGGGCTGTGGGAGGAGACGGCCGCCCGCATGGTCGACGCGCAGGCGCCCGGTCTGGCGGGCCGGGTCCGGGAGCTGGGTGCGATCCCGGCCTCCGGTCCCGGCTGGCCGGTGCGGCTGCTGGAGGAGTGCGCGCTGCTCCATCTGCTGGACACGGCGTGGCTGGGCATCGACCGGCTTCCGCAGCCGCTGGCGGCGACGGTCCGTACCCGCGTGGGTCTGACGGCCGCCGCGGAGGGACCACCGGTCCGTGACCACTGGCTGGTCCTCGCGCAGTACGACACACCCGAGGGCAAGATCGTCACGCGTCGCGTCTGGCTGTACGGCAGGGAGTCGGGCCGTATCGCGCTGCTGCTGTCCTTCGGGGCTGCCGGCCGCTCCCCCGCGCTGGCCCTGCCGGTGGGTGTCACGCTCGATGCCGGGGTCACACACTTTCCGGGGTCCGGACAGCTGCGGGCGGAGCTGGGCGAGCAGTTCGGCCCTCCCGTGCCGACCGGGCCACCACCCCCGGGCGTCACGGTCGGCGGGGCGATCGCCGCGTACGGCAGGGCGCTGGGCGACGACCCGTGGCTGGAGTCCTGGCCGGTGACGCTGCGCGATGTCATACCCGTGCCGTCCGCGGACGGCTGGCAACTGGTGGACGCGCAGGGCGATGACGCCCTTCCCGTCGCCGCTGCCGCGCTGTCCCGTCCGGCGTTGTGGAAGCTCGTCGCGCTCTCCGGCGGTGGCCCGGTCACCGTCTTCGGGGAGTGCGGCCACCGCGGCTTCGACCCGCTCGCGGCGTGGTCTCCCGGAAGGGAGGGCGGACGCGAGGGCCGTGGCGGGGCCACGTCGGCGGATCCTTCGTCGCGCAACCGGCCGGACGCCGTCGTCCCCGCCGCCGAGACCGTGCCGCTCATCTGACCCTGGAGGAGGAGCGATGCCTCGTACCACCCCGCCCACGACCACGACCGGGCCCGTGCCCCCCGCCGGTTCATCCTCCGACGCACCCGCCGGGGGGCCGGTGTCCCCTCCGTGGGAGGAACTCGTCACCTCGGCGTTGCTCGGCACGGACCGACGTCCGCCCGGGGCTGCCCCCGGCACCGGTCCGGACTCCGCAGCGGCCGCACTGCTGGACGCGGCCGCGCTGCACACCGTGCGCCGCCGGGCGGGTCTGCTGCCCGCACCCGCCGCGCCGCGGCCCGGCCCCGCGCCCGCCGACCCGCGGCCGGCGCTGCCGGAGGCGGCCCGGAGCCGGCTGGCGCAACTGCTCGCGGACCGGGCGGCGCCGGGCGGCTCGGGTGGCAGGCGCGGCACGGCGCCCGACCTCACGGAACTGATCCCGCAGTGGCTCGCCACCGCCAACCTGCACGGCTACCGGGCCCCGGACGCCGCGTTGCCGCCCCTGCTGGACGCGGCCCGGGCGCGTACGGATCTGCGGCCCCAGGCCCTGACGTTCGCCGGGCCGCGCGGGCTGTGGCTGGCCGGGCTGAACCCCGACTGGAAGTTCGCGCTGCGGGGCGCGTCCGGCAGCGCGCTGCTGCCCGAAGTGACGGACCTCGATGCTGTGCGCCGCCTGTGGGAGGAAGGCCTGTTCGCCGAACGCGTGGCCCTGCTGTCCGCCGTACGGGCGCATGAGGCGGAAGCCGCCCTCGCGCTGCTGGCCACCACCTGGTCCACGGAGCGGGCCGAGGACCGGCTGATGTTCATCGACTCTCTGCGCACCGGGCTGTCCGGGGCCGACGAGGAGTTCCTGGAGCAGGCCCTCGCCGACCGCAGCCGCAATGTGCGTGCCACGGCCGCCGAGTTGCTGTCCGCGCTGCCCGGATCGGCGCTGGCCCACCGGATGGCGGCGCGGGCCCTGTCCTGCGTGAGCCCGGGACTCACCGGCACCGGGCCGTCCGTGGCCGTGGAGGCCCCCCACGAATGCGACGCGGCGATGCAGCGGGACGGGGTGGTGGCGCTACCGCCGTCCGGACGGGGCGAACGGTCCTGGTGGCTGGGCCAGTTGGTGGAGTCGTCCCCGCTGTCCGTCTGGCCGGCGCGGTTCGGCGGCCGTGGTGCCCCGGAGATCGTCACACTGCCCGTGGCCGACGACTGGGGCGAGGAACTGCACGCGGCCTGGTGCCGGGCGGCGGTGCGCCAGCGGGACGCGGAGTGGGCGCGGGCACTGCTCGGCACCCCCTCCACACCACCGTCGAACGGCCCCGGCACGGCGTCGCTCGCCGAGCGTTCGAAGCTGCTGGCCGTTCTCCCCGCCACCGAACGGGCCGACTGGGTAGCCGGGTTCATCGCGGCCCACGGCCTCTCGGAGGCGTTCCAGCTGTTGGGGGTCTGCCCGACGCCGTGGGCGGAGCCGCTGGGGCGTTCCGTGGTGGACGCCCTCGACATCGCCCGGGACGCGGGCAGTTACCCGTGGAGCTTCAGCGGGGTGATGGGCCTCGCCGAACGCTGTCTGAACCCGGCCGAGGCGGACCGGCTGGAGGTCCTCACCACGACCCCCGACGAACCCGCGGACGCCTCACCGGGCGCCAACGGCTACTGGTCGGAGGCGTTCCAGCGGCTGGTCTCCACGTTGCGGCTGCGCGCGGCGATGGACAGGGAGCTGATACCGGCCCGCTGAGGCAGCGGCCGGCGGATACGGCCGGCGGGCCGGCCGGGCGGTGCCTCGGGCGCCGGGCGTCGAGCGGTGCCGGGCGCCCGGCGCCCGGCGCCCGGCGCCCGGCGCCCGGCGCCCGGCGTCCGGCGTCCGGCGTCCGGCGTCCGGCGTCCGGCGTCCGGCGTCCGACGCACCGCATCCCGCCGAACGCACGGAACCAGTGGACGAAGCGGCGCCGCACAGCACCACAGCCGTGGATCGGGTCCCGGACCGCAGTCCTGGGGCCCGGTCCGCAACCCTGGGGGCCCGGACCGCAACCCTGGGGGGCGACCCGGACCGTACTCCGGGTCGTGTCGTGCCGTGTCGCGTCGCGTCCTCGGGCCTTTCGTATGGATCAGCCCGGATCAGGGAGCGGGTCCGGTACATGCGGCTGCAAGACGGAGGAGGGGGGTCGCTGCGGAGCATCGGCGACCGACGACGACGCCGGACAGGGTCTCCCTGGTCGGACGAATCCGAGACCTCGGGCGCGCACCGGGCCCCGCGAGCGAGCCCGGCATGATCCACATGGCCCGAACGGGAGACCTTAGGCCTCCGCCGGCTGGCGGACGTTCGCGTTGACCCACTCGACGATCGCGACGGTCGTCGCGCCCGGCGTGAAGATCTCCGCGACGCCCTGCTCCTTCAGCGGGGCGATGTCCGCCTCCGGGATGATGCCGCCGCCGAAGACCTTGATGTCGGCAGCGTCGCGCTCCTTCAGCAGCTCGATCACCTTCGCGAAGAGCGTGTTGTGCGCGCCGGAGAGGATCGAGAGCCCGATGGCGTCGGCGTCCTCCTGGATCGCGGTGTCCACGATCTGCTCGGGCGTCTGGTGGAGCCCCGTGTAGATGACCTCCATACCGGCGTCGCGCAGCGCCCGCGCGATCACCTTGGCCCCGCGGTCATGGCCGTCGAGGCCCGGCTTGGCCACCACCACACGGATCGGACCGGTCACACCCATCACTGCCTCCACATGCGTCTCCCGTGCCTGAAGGCCAGGGAATGTGAACGAACGTTATCCCCAGCATCCCGCAAGCCGCAGTTTCGCGGTGGGCGGGGAGGGGGAAATCACACGTGGGACATGTTCACCGGGCACCGTTCCCGCAGCACGCGGCAGTCATGCCGTGCGGGACCGGCCGCCGGGGAGCCGCAACGAGGTCGCCGTACCACCGCGCCGTCAGCCGCACGGCACGGTGGTACGGCTCATCACCCGCCTGTCCGCCGGTCACCGATGGTGGACCGGAGGACACGGCGGGCGGCGAGTCCCGGACGGCGACCGGCCGGCCCGGACCTCCGAGATGGCGCCCCATGAGGGCAGACGGGGCAGCGAGCCGCTCCTCCCCGGGTGCCGGAGCAGGAGGTCGACCGTGAGGACCCCGCATACCCCCAAGACCGCGCAAGCCCCGATCCTGCCCCTCCTTCCCCTCCTGCTGCGCCGGCTGTGCACGGGCACCACCTGGCTGCCGTCCGTCCGGATGCCGTCCACCCGGCTGTCCGCGGCCCTGCTGAGGGCGACGGCGCTCGAACTGGTGGTGCTCGCGGGGCACGCCCTTCTGTATCCCACCGGCATCACCGGCGAGCGGCACCCCGCAGCCGGAACGACAACGGGGACGGCAACAGGAACGGGGACGGGAACGGGAACGGGAACGGCAACCGGAACGGCAGGCCACCCCGGCCCAGCTCCCGCATCCGCTCCCCTGTCCGCCCCCGCATCCGCTCCCGCAGGGACCACCGCGCTGCCCACCGGGCGCCCCGACCGGCCGCCCGTCGTGCTCCTGCACGGGTTCATCGACAACCGTTCCGTCTTCGTCCTGCTGCGACGCTCGCTGGCCAGGCACGGCTGGCACCACCTGGAGTCGCTCAACTACTCCCCGCTGACCTGCGACATCCGTACGGCTGCCGAACTGCTCGGCCGGCACATCGAAGAGATCTGCGCCCGCACCGGCCACCGCGAGATCGACATCGTCGGCCACAGCCTGGGCGGCCTGATAGGGCGCTACTACGTCCAGCGCCTCGGCGGTGACCGGCGGGTCCGCACCCTGGTCACCCTCGGCACACCGCACGGCGGCACCGCCGTCGCCCCGCTGGCCGGCGCCCACCCCATCGTGCGCCAGATGCGCAGCGGCTCGGCGCCGATCGAGGAGCTGCGGCTCCCCGCGCCCGGCTGCCGCACCCGGTTCGTCAGCTTCTGGAGCGAGCTGGACCAGGTGATCGTCCCGGTCGAGGCGGCCTGCATCGACCATCCGGACCTGGACGTGGTGAACGTGCGCGTCACCGGCGTCGGCCATCTCGCCCTGCCCGTGCACCCTGCCGTGGCGGCCGGCATCCGCCAGGCGCTCGACGCCCACGCGTCGGCCCAGGGGCCCGCGGGCGCCGCCTCCGTGGCCTGAGGACGACCGAATCGGCCGGAATCCGGCAGCCGAGCACCCTTCCGTCAACGCACCACCCCGGCCACAAATAGAACGGGTTTCGAACATAGAGCCAAGGCTGTGTGAGCAGCCCGGCGAAAGACGGCCGATTGCCCGTTTCCTGAGCGGCCGGAGGCCGTCGAAGATTGTCGGCGTCGCGTACCGCCGGGTACAGTCGCGGCCACTGCTTTCCCCGGAGTCCCCACCGGACCCCGGAGACACTGGTCCTGCTGCCGAGGCGAGAGAGACGTTGGTGAACGACCAGCACCCCCACGCCGGGTACGCCGGATATGACGGCCACTCCACGGGCGGCTTCGACAGCGACCCGCTCTTCGGCTCCCTCCCCGGCAGTTACGACGGCTCGTACGACACCACGACGGGCTACGCCGCCCCGTACGGCAGCAACACGGCCGACCACAGCGGCACGTACGACGCATCCTCGTGGGACACGGGCGCGCACCCCACGGCCGAGTACGGCCATTCCGCCGACTACACGGCCTACACCGCGCAGCCCCAGCAGCCGCAGCAGCCGCAGCAGCCGCAGCAGCACCCGTACGACCCCGGCCCGCAGTACGACACCGGCTCGACCTGGATCCCGGCGGACGGCGGTTACGGCCACACCGTCCCGGCCCAGCACGACGCCCCGGACACCTCCGGCCAGTGGGACACCACCACCTGGCAGCAGACCGGCCAGTGGACCGGCACGGGCACGACGGGTTACGACACCGGCGCCTACGACGCGACCGCCTGGAACACCGGCGCCACGCCCGAGTACGCACAGCAGGCCGAGCAATCCGCGCACACCGCGGCCGCGCCCGACGCAACCGAACAAACGGCCCAGTATCCGTACGCGACCGACGAGACGTACGAGCAGCAGAGCTCCCACGAGACGCCCTACGAGCAGCCGCAGGCGTCCTTCGATCCGTACGAGCCCTACCGGACCGCCGAGTTCAGCCTCGCGGAGACGGATCCCGGCGCCGTGGCCACCGACGGCACCGCGTCCGAGCCGGAGGACCACACTCGCGGCCACGTCCGCGACCACGATTCCGCAGCCGCACCCGACTCGGCCCCGGACGCCGCCCCGGACGCCGGTCATCGCCCCGCGGGCCGCCCCGTCACCCGCAGTGGTGGCGGGAGCCGCAGCCGCCGGCGCTCCCCCGCGAAGCGTTCCGCGCTCCTCACCGTCGCCGTTCCGTCCGCCTGCGTGATGAGCGTGGCGGGCATCGCCGCAGCCTCCGTGGGCGGGATGGGCGGCGGCGAGGAGAAGAAGGACGAGACCACGACGATGGCGGCCGCCGACCCCGGCACGGTCAAGCCCGTCGCGGCCAACAACGAGCTGGACACCCAGCTGGCCAATCTCAGTGCCGACGCGGAGAACTTCGCCGACCGCGCCAGCCGCACCCAGGAGCGCATCGACCTGAAGGCGCGGCAGGCCGCCGAGAAGAAGAAACGCGCGGAGGAGGCCGCCCGCAAGGAGGCTCTGCGCCCCAAGTTCGTCATGCCGGTCAAGGACCACCAGCTCAGCGCGTACTTCGGCCAGGCGGGCGTCAACTGGATGTCCGTGCACACCGGTATCGACTTCCCCGTCGACTACGGCACGCCGGTGATGGCGGCGACCGACGGCACCGTGCGCACGCAGTTCAACACCGCCTACGGGAACATGGCCATCGTCACCGCGGCCGACGGCACCGAGACCTGGTACTGCCACCTCAGCAGCACCCGGATCCGCTCCGGCTCGGTCAAGGCCGGTGATGTCATCGCGCACTCCGGCGACTCCGGCAACTCGACCGGCCCGCACCTGCACTTCGAGGTCCGGCCCGGCGGCGGCGCGGCGATCGACCCGCTGCCCTGGCTCCGCAGCCACAACGTCAACCCGAACTGACCGGGTGGGCGGCCGCGGCCGCCCACCCGCAGGGGCTGGTACTCCTACAGCTTCTCGACCGGGGCGTACCGCAGCAGCAGCTTCTTCGGCCGCTCGTCCCCGAAGTCGACCGTGGCCTTCGCCTGGTCCCCGATGCCCTCGACCGCCGTCACCGTGCCCAGACCGAACTGGTCGTGGGTGACCCGGTCACCGGCCACCAGCGTGATCGTCGGCTTGTCCGAGGTCCGCCGGGTCGCGAAGCCCGAGGGACCGGAGCGTGCACGGGACGCGGAGAGCGACGAGGTGATGCCCGACGTCGGCCCGGCCGGCGCCGCCATGGGGCCCTTGCGCTTCCACTCCAGGTGCTGGTCCGGGATCTCCTCCAGGAACCGCGACGGCGGGTTGTACGAGGGCTGGCCCCAGGCACTGCGCATCGCCGCGCGGGTGAGGTAGAGCCGCTCACGGGCGCGCGTGATGCCGACGTAGGCCAGCCGGCGCTCCTCCTCCAGCTCCTTGACCTGGCCGAGCGCCCGCATGTGCGGGAAGACGCCGTCCTCCATGCCGGTCAGGAAGACCACCGGGAATTCGAGGCCCTTGGCGGTGTGCAGCGTCATCAGCGTGACGACGCCGGAGCCGTCCTCGTCCTCGTCGGGGATCTGGTCGGCGTCGGCGACGAGCGCGACCTTCTCCAGGAACTCGGCGAGCGTGCCCGCGCCTTCGTCCTCGGCCCGATCCTGCTCGAACTCGAGGGCGACGGAGGCGAGTTCCTGGAGGTTCTCGATCCGGGTCTCGTCCTGCGGGTCGGTGGACGCCTGGAGCTCGGCGAGATAGCCGGTCCGCTCCATGACGGCCTCCACCACGACCGCCGGTCCCGCGCCGGACTCCACGATCGTGCGGAGCTCCTCCATCAGCGTGTTGAACCGCTTCACCGCGTTCGACGAACGGGCGGCCATGCCGTACGCCTCGTCGACACGGCGCAGCGCCTGCGGGAACGAGATCTTCTCGCGCATCGACAGGGCGTCGATCATCGCCTCGGCCCGGTCGCCGATGCCGCGCTTGGGCACGTTCAGGATGCGGCGCAGCGGGACGGTGTCCTCCGGGTTGGAGAGGACCCGGAGATAGGCCAGGACGTCCCTGACCTCCTTGCGCTCGTAGAAGCGCACGCCGCCGACCACCTTGTAGGGCAGGCCGACGCGGATGAAGATCTCCTCGAAGACACGTGACTGCGCGTTCGTCCGGTAGAAGATCGCCACGTCGCCCGCCTTGGCGTCGCCCGCGTCGGTCAGCCGGTCGATCTCGTCGGCGACGAACTGCGCCTCGTCGTGCTCGGTGTCGGCGACGTAGCCGGTGATCCGGGTGCCGGCGCCAGCGTTCGTCCAGAGGTTCTTCGGGCGGCGGCTCTCGTTGCGCTCGATGACCGCGTTGGCAGCGGACAGGATCGTCTGCGTGGAGCGGTAGTTCTGCTCCAGCATGATCGTCTTCGCGTCCGGGTAGTCCTCCTCGAACTGGAGGATGTTGCGGATGGTCGCGCCGCGGAAGGCGTAGATCGACTGGTCCGCGTCACCCACGACGCACAGCTCGGCGGGGGCGTCCTCCGGACCGGCCGGGCCGACCAGTTCCCGTACGAGCGTGTACTGGGCGTGGTTGGTGTCCTGGTACTCGTCGACGAGGACGTGGCGGAAGCGGCGGCGGTAGTGCTCCGCGACGTCGGGGAACGCCTGGAGCAGGTGCACCGTCGTCATGATGATGTCGTCGAAGTCCAGCGCGTTCGCCTCGCGCAGACGGGACTGGTAGAGCGCGTAGGCCTGGGCGAGCGTCTTCTCGAAGCCGTCGGAGGCCTGTCCGGCGAAGGTCTCCTCGTCGATCAGCTCGTTCTTCAGGTTCGAGACCTTCGCCGTGAACGACTTCGGCGGATAGCGCTTCGGGTCGAGGTCGAGATCGCGGCAGACCAGGGCCATGAGGCGCTTGGAGTCGGCGGCGTCGTAGATCGAGAACGAGGAGGTGAAGCCGAGCCGCTTCGACTCGCGGCGCAGGATCCGTACGCACGCGCTGTGGAAGGTCATGACCCACATGGCGTTGGCCCGCGGTCCGACGAGCTGCTCGACGCGCTCCTTCATCTCGCCGGCGGCCTTGTTGGTGAAGGTGATCGCCAGGATCTGGCCGGGGTGCACGCCGCGCTCGGCCAGCAGATGGGCGATGCGATGGGTCAGTACGCGGGTCTTGCCCGAACCGGCACCGGCGACGATGAGCAGCGGGGACCCGGCGTGCACGACGGCTGCGCGCTGCTCGGTGTTCAGCCCGTCCAGCAGCGCGGCCGCGTCGATGACCGGGCGGTGGGCCCCGTCGCGGTAGTACGCCTCGCGGGGCGGCGGGGGCCCGTCGAAAACGCCCGCGAAGAGGTCCTCCGGCACCGCTTCGGGTGCGGAGTCCTCGGGGGGCGGCGGGGGCCCTTCCTCCGTGTGCTGGAGGCCGGCCAGGAAACTGTCGTCAAAGAGGCTGCTCATCGCCTCCCGAGTCTAGGCGTGCGCACTGACACTCCGGGCCCGAGTGACCAACCACGCACCCCCGACCGGACACACAGAGCGAGCAGAGGACGTCGCTGTGTGGAGCGACCCCGGGCTCCACCTGCCCCGCAGCACCCCGATCCGGTGAGGTCACGAAAATGTATCGGGCATATCGAACATCAACCTTCACAGCGACACCATGAGTTGGCTAGCGTGCTCGTTCGGGCGGCCCGTACCCCCAGAGGCGATCCACGCCGAGCGGGCGTCCACGCCGAATCCGGGCTGCCCGTCACGGGAGTCCGGAACCGGGGACCCACACGCATCACCGGGGTGAATCGGTCCGCATCCCCCACCAGGACCGTAGGGCAGCCTTCCGTTCCGCCCGAACCCGACAGCTAACCCGGTAGGCGGTCCACGGAAGGAGATGCCGGCCTTGGCGTCGCATCGCAAACCGCGCACCCGTGTGCGCAATACCGGCCCGGCCGTCGGGATCACGACGGCCGCACTGGCGTCGGTGACTCTGCTGTCCACGCAGAGCGCACTCGCCGCTCCGGCTCCCAAGCCCAGCATCGAGGACGTGCAGAAGAAGGTCGACGACCTCTACCGGCAGGCGGGCACCGCGACCCAGCAGTACAACCAGGCGAAGGAAGCGACCACCGCGCAGCGCTCCAAGGTGGACACGCTCCTCGACGACGTCGCCAAGCGCACGGAGAAGGTGAACGAGGCCCGCAGGACGCTCGGCACCTACGCCGCCGCCCAGTACCGCGGCGGCACCCTCGCCCCGACCGCCACCTTCTTCCTGGCCGACGACCCGCAGTCGTTCTTCGACCAGACCCACCTCATGGACCGGATGACCGAGCGCCAGACACGGGCGGTGTCGGACTTCCGTACGCAGCAGGCGAAGGCGTCCAAGCAGCGGGCCGAGGCCGTGGCGAGCCTGGAGACGCTCACCGAGTCCCAGGCGACGCTGCGCACCAGCAAGCAGAACGTCCAGACGAAGCTGTCCGAGGCCCGCGGCCTGCTCTCGAGGCTGACCGCCGAGGAGAAGGCACGCCTGGCCGAGCTGGAGCGCAAGAAGGAGGCGGAGGCCAAGCGCAAGGCGGCGGAGCTGGCGAAGAAGCAGGCCGCCGCGAAGGCCGAGGCCGACCGCAAGGCCGCGGCGGCCGAGGAGGCCGCCAAGGAGACCGGCAGCGGTACGGGGACAGGCACCGGGACCGGCTCCGGTTCGGGTTCGGACGCCGACGCCTCGACCAAGGCCGAGAAGGTCATGGCCTTCGCCAGGGCGCAGCTCGGCAAGCCGTACGTCTGGGGGGCGACCGGCCCGGCCTCGTACGACTGCTCGGGGCTCACCCAGGCGGCCTGGAAGGCGGCCGGTGTCGACATTCCGCGGACCACCTGGGACCAGGTGAACGTGGGCACCCGGATAGCCACGGAGGATCTGCGGCCCGGGGACCTGGTGTTCTTCTACGACGACATCAGTCACGTCGGCATCTACAAGGGCGACGGCATGATGATCCACGCACCGAAGCCGGGGGCGAACGTGCGCGAGGAGTCGATCTACTACATGCCGATCTACGGGAGCGTGCGTCCGGGCTGACGAGCCCGCCGGGGTTGCCGCGGGGGTCGCGCATTGGGTCCACGGGCCCAAGACGCGGCCCCTGTATGCCCGTTAACGTCTCCTCATGCCACGCATGGGGGAATTACGGCGCCGCGTGCGGCGCGGTGTGCCGCGCACACAGGCACGCGTGTTGGGGCTGCGCCGACGGCGTGACCGGGGCCAGGGTGCGCTGGAGTACCTGGGTCTGACGCTGGTCGTCGTGGCGGTCATCGGCGCCCTGGTCGCCACGGGGATCGGCGCGGACCTGACGGAGAAGATCGGGGTCCAGGTCTGCCGGATCGGCGGCGGCGGGAACTGCGGGAACGACGGCGGCGCCGAGGCACAGGGCGATTCGGACACGCCCGGCAACGGTCAGGGCGATCCGGCCTCGGAGAGGAACGGGGACGGCTCCCCGAAGACTCCGGCCCAGATCGAGTACGACAAGGCGCTGAAGGACCTCCAGGACGCGAAAGCGGAGGAGAAGTCCAACTCGGACAAGGCGGTCGACGCCGCGAAGGAACTCGCGAAGATCCTCGCCGACGAGCTGGGCATCACCGACGCGCTGGACTGCGTCACCAAGGGCGACATGGGCGCCTGCACCGAGACCCTGATCAACGTCCTCCTGAGCCTGGTCGGCGGTGCGGTCGCGAAGCTGGGGGCCAAGTACGGGGCGCCCTGGAAGTGGAAGAAGGCCTACAAGCTCATCAAGAGCTTGAAGAAGCACGGCGGTGACCTCTACGACGGCCTGAAGGGCCTCGTCAAGAGCCGGAAGAAGGTCAAGGACGCCGAGAAGGCGTTGGAGAACGCCGGCAAGAAGGTCGACGGGGAGAAGAAGAACCCGCCGAAGAAGGACGAACCCGAGAAGAAGCCGGACTGCCCGGTCAATCACAGCTTCCTCGCGGGCACCCCCGTCCTCCTCGCCGACGGCACCCGCCGCGCCATCGAGGACATACGGGCCGGCGACCGTGTCCTGGCCACCGACCCGGCGGGCGGCCGGAGCGCGGCCCGCACGGTGACGGACACCATCACCACCGAGGGCGACAAGCACTTCACCCGGCTCACGGTGGAGCAGAACGGCCGTACGGCCACCCTGACCGCCACGGACACGCACCCGTTCTGGCTGGCGAACGAGGGACGCTGGGCCGACGCGGGCCGGATCGCCGCCGGCGACGCACTGCGGCTGTCCGACGGCGGCACGCTCGCCGTCACCTCGGTCAGCCGGTACACGCGGCGTCAGCGCACCCACGACCTGACGGTCGACACCACGCACACCTACTACGTGGCCGTCGGCCGGGGCAACGTCCTGGTCCACAACAACGACTGCGGCCCGAAGAAGCGGACCCCCGCCGAACTGAAGAAGCTCGCCGAGGAGAACGCCCAGGCGGCCCGCGACTACCAGGACGTCTTCCTGGACGAGGTGCGACGCGAGGCGAAGGCCAAGGGCAAGAGCCCGGAGGAGATCGAGAAGGCGGTCGAGTGGGCCGAGAAGACGAACACCACCTCCGTCGTCCGGGCGCGCTTCCCCGTACCCGGCAAGCCGGGACAGTGGGTGGAGCGCAACGTGGTCTCCAGCAGCGGCCAGGGTCTGTCCCCGGCGCAGCTGAGCGCCATCGCCAAACGCGGTGACGTCCCGGTCCGCGTCAACGTGCAGGGCGCCACGCACGCCGAGCAGAACGCCCTGCTGGAGATCGACAAGCTGGGCGGCAAGCCCATCGCCGGCGGGGCGTCGCGCGAGGTCTGCCAGGACATCTGCGGACCGCTCATCAAGGGTTCCGAGGGTGTGGTCAGCGGCAATGTGACGGGGCGGGGCGGACGCAAGTACAAGACGTTCTGGTGGCCGTGACCGGGCCTGCGCCGGGTACCGTGCGGAAGGTGTCCGGCACCGGACGGGCATCGGCGTACACAGGACGAGCACCAGCAGGAGCGAGCGAGCGTGAAGATCTTGGAGAGCGTCCGGGGCATGGCCTTCCTCGGGACCTTCGCCCAGGCGAGGCTGTTCTCGGCGGCCTGCGCCGAGCGCACCGCGGGAGTACTCCTGCGGTATCTCGCCGACGAGGGGCGCCCGGAGGACCAGGACAGCTGCGTGGCCGCCCTGGAGCTGCTGTGGGACATCGCGCCGCCGGACGGGAGCGCGGCGGCCGCCATGCACCGCCGGCTGAGCGTGCTCCCCGAACTCGATCCGGAACTACGGCCGGACGGGGCCGTCGCGGCGGCGGCGCTCGGGCTCAGGGCCCTGTTCTCCGGGGTGGCGATGCTCATCGACCAGGGCCCGGACGGTGCGGTCGCGCCCTCCGAGTCGGCGCGGGCGCTTGCCCGGGCACTGGACGGCGGGAGCGGCGCGACAGCTGCCGAGGAGGACGTCATCCAGGACCGGGACGTCGAGCGGATCATGTCGTGGAGCCCTGAGGAGCAGGCGCTGCACGTCCACGGGCTGCGCGCGTCGGCGGCGGAGGCGGGTCGCGCGCAGCCCGTGGACGT
>NZ_JAELVH010000008.1 GCF_019399235.1 Streptomyces poriferorum
AGATCGTCCAGCAGCGCGCTGCCTTCGCCTGCCGGCCCGCCGCTATCTTGGGACTCTGGTCCGCCTGGAGCAGGAACGCCTGCGCTGTCCGACGCTGTTGTCGGGGCAGTAGTTTCGGCAGGTCGCGAGTCGCGTGAGCTCCGGCTCGGAGCATCGGCGGGCGGGCCTCCGATGGCGGGGCGTGCTTCTCGGTCGCGGGGCAGCCCCTGGCCCGGGATCGCGATCGGTGGCCAGGCAACACCGGATGCCTTCGAGGTGGCGGGGGACGTAGGGTCCTTCATAGATGTTCCTCTCGGGTGGGGGCGAGACGGGCAAGGTCTCGCCCCCGACCAGTTCGTTCAGGGATGGGCGAGGTGCAAGGGGTTCTCCGGCCCTCGGCGTAGGCGCGCCGAGGGCCTTTGCTGTGTCCGGGCGGTCCGGCGGCTCATGAGGCCAGGCCCCACTCGTCTCCGCCGTCGATCAGCGCGCGCTCGTAGCGCAGCAGTTCGGCCTCGGGGTAGAGCACTCGCTTGCCGACCTTGATGCCGCGCGGCCCCTTCTTGAGCTGGCGCCAGTAGCGGACGGTGCTCTCGGCGGTGCGGTAGCGCTCGGCTACCTCGGCGGTGGTCAGGTATCGCATGCGTTCCCATTCGGCTAGATAGCGATTCGATCTGCATAATCAGTACCTCATGATCGGCGGTTAGCCAAACCGGGAAGCTCATGTTTCAATTTGGATAGCGATGGTCGCGATGGAGGTTCGATGGCAGGCGAGAAGGCCGAGGGTGGCGAGGTGCCGCTGCTCTACAGCGAAGGCAACGTGGCGGGCCGCGTGGCCCTGGAGCGCGAGGTCAGAGGGTGGAGCACGACCGAGCTGGCCGAGCGGGTGACCAGAGCGGGCGTGAAGATGAACCAGACGGCCGTGTGGCGCATCGAGAACGGCTCACCCCGCCGGCGGATCAACCTCGATGAGGCGCTCGCCTTCTCCCGCGTCTTCGAGCTCCCCCTCGAAGAGCTGATGTCCCCGCCCCTCGAAGGGCTCGACATCGACAGCCGACGGCTCGTCCAGGAAGCCGTCGAGGCGTTCTACGAGACCCGCGACGCCCGCGATCGCCTGCACCGCGCCGTGGTCGCCGTCGCCGGTCACATCAAGGCCCACCCCGACAGCTCGCGGGCGATCCACCAGCAGTGCCTCCGCCTCATGGGCGACGAGCGGGACGCCCGCGTCCTCAGCGGCGACATCGAGGACGGGGGGCACTACTGACAACTCACATCAAGGAGAGGCCACTTGGCGAACATCCAGAAGCGCACCAACGGCAAATGGCGTGCCCGATACCGCGACCTCGACGGCAAGGAACACGCTCGCCACTTCGACCGGAAGCTCGACGCCCAGCGCTGGCTCGACGAGGTCACGACCAGCGTGGTCACCGGTCAGTACGTCGACCCGCGCGCCGGTCGCATCACGTTCCAGAAGTACGCCGAGAGGTGGCAGGGCTCGCTCATCGCGAGCGAGGCGGGTGAGCGCATCACCGACAACGCGCTCCGGCTCCACCTCGTACCGGCGTTGGGCGCCCGCTCACTGGCGGCGATACGCCGTAATGACATACAGGTGCTCTTCAAGCACCTGTCCGACCAGCTCGGCCCCGGCAGCGTCCGGAACGTCCACGACGTCCTCGTGCGCGTCATGACCGCGGCCGTGGACGACAAGGTCATCGCATCCACTCCGTGCCGCCGGATCACCCTTCCGGTCATGCCGGACGAGGAGGTCACTCCGCCCACCGTCGCCCAGGTGGAGGACATGGCACGCGTGATGCCGCCGTACATCCGGGCAGCCGTCGTCGTGCTCGCAGGGTCAGGCTTGCGCATAGGTGAGTTGCTGGGCCTGAAGGTGTCGGACGTCGACTTCAAGGCCGGCAGCATTCGCGTGGAGCGGCAGCGGCTCCAGTCGGGGAAGATCGGCCCGCCGAAGACCGCGAAGTCCCGGCGTACGGTTCCGGTCGGGGAGGTCGTCACCGACGCGCTCCTCGGGCACCTCGCCGCGCGCCCCTCCACGGAGTGGCTGTTCACGATGGAGGAGGGGGAACCGCTCAACTACCGCCGCTGGAAAACCGAGTGGAATTGCGCACGTAGGGCGCTCCAGGCGGCGGAGAGCGATGCAGCCAAGCGTGAGGGCCGCAAACCCGTCGAGCTGCCGCACATGGTGACCCACGACCTGCGGCACTTCTACGCCTCCGCGCTCATCGCGGGCGGGGCGAGCGTCAAGCAGGTCCAGATGGTCCTCGGCCACGCGTCCGCCGTCATCACGCTGCGGATCTACGCGCACCTGTGGCCGGGCGAAGAAGACCGCACCCGGTCCGTGATGGACGCCGTTCTTGGCGGCCTGCGGACCGGGTGCGGACCGGTAGGCGACATGACCAGCGAAACCGCAGGTCAGGCGGCCTAACCAGAGATCAAGCCTTCTTGGTCTCCCAGAAGATCTTGTCGATCTCGGCGATCAGGTCGAGCGCCTTCTGGCCCGTGGCCGGGTCCGTGGAGCCCTTCGCGGCCGACAGCGCCTTGAGGGCGTCGTTGACCAGCTGGTGCAGCTCCGGGTACTTCTCGAAGTGCGGGGGCTTGAAGTAGTCGCTCCACAGCACCGAGACGTGGTGCTTGGCGAGCTCGGCGCGCTGCTCCTTGATGACCACCGCGCGGGCCCGGAAGTGCGGGTCCTCGTTGGCCTGGTACTTCTCCTGGACGGCCTTGACGGACTCCGCCTCGATGCGGGCCTGGGCCGGGTCGTACACGCCGCAGGGGAGGTCGCAGTGGGCGCTGACCTTCACCTTGGGGGCAAACAGGCGGGAAAGCATTGAGCTGTCCTTCCTCGTGATCGTCTTCTCAGGTGGGACATTACTCCGTGAGAAGCGTGTTTTTGCGGGTGCCCCCATGGGCTTAGGCCAAAAGTCCAGGGTGAGGATGAGACCAGTGGCCGAATGTACGGAAGCCCGTGCGGGACGGTGTACTGGACGGACCGGGGAGGTGCCGGAGAGATGCGGGAGGTACCGGAGGTGCCGGAACTGACCGATGACCAGCCCCGACGGGGGCCGGCGGCGAGAGTGCCGTTCCAGGTGGTGGAGGTGACGGGGCCTTCGATGGTGCCCACGCTCCACCACGGGGACTGGCTGCTCGTGCAGTACGGGGCGCAGGTGCGCCCCGGTGACGTGGTGATTCTGCGTCATCCGTTCCAGCAGGACCTGCTGGTGGTCAAGCGGGCCGTGGAGCGGCGGGCCGGTGGCTGGTGGGTGCTGGGTGACAACCGGTTCGCGGGCGGGGACAGCACGGACTACGGGACCGTGCCCGAGGAGCTCGTACTGGCCAGGGTCCGGGCCCGGTACCGGCCGCTGGCGAAGGATCAGCGCTCGGTGCTCGGGGTGGCGGGCTGGGCCGTGTCCGCGCTGCGGCCGGTCTCCGCGGCCCGTTCCGTCTCCAGGCGCTTCCGGGCCCGGTAGGCGGCCACGTTGGCGCGCGTCGCGCAGCGGTCCGAGCAGTAGCGGCGGGAGCGGTTGGTCGAGGTGTCGAGGTAGGCGTTGCGGCACGGTGCCGCCTCGCACAGGCCGAGCCGGTCCACGCCGTACGACGTCAGGTGGAAGGCGAGGCCCATCGCCGCGATCGCGGCGTAGCCCGCCGTGGCGTTGGACGGGTGGTCGGTCAGATGCATGTGCCAGTCCGGCTTGCCGTCCGCGTCCCGGATGTCGTGCCCGGAGATCTGCGGGCTGACGGGGAACTCCAGCAGCAGTGAGTTGAGCAGGTCGACGGCGAGTGTCTCGTCGCCGCCGTCGGCCGCCTCGAAGACCGCGCGCAGCCGGGCCCGTACGGACCGGAAGCGGGTCACGTCCGCGTCGGTCGCCCGCCGCGCGGCCTGTCCGTTGGCGCCGAAGAGCTCGCGCACCGCGTCGACCGAGGTCAGGGCGTCCTTGTTGCGGGCCGGCTCCTCGGTGTTGACCAGACGCACGGCGTAGTCCGAGTAATAGGCCAGTTCCACTTGCAGTCCTTACGGCGTCGGTCTAGGGTCGGTGCAGCGATGAAGTAATGGGCTTCTACGGGTCCAGGGTATTACATGGGAGGGTTTCAGGTGACGGATACAGCTACGGGCACCGACTGGCAGGCCTGGCAGGAAAGCTGGGACCGGCAGCAGGAGTGGTACCTGCCCGACCGCGAGGAACGCTTCCGGGTCATGCTCGACATGGTCGAGGCCTTCACCGGCCCGGAACCGCGGGTGCTCGACCTCGCGTGCGGTACGGGAAGTATTACGGACAGGCTGCTGCGGCGGTTCCCGAACGCCACCAGCACCGGCGTCGACCTCGACCCCGCGCTGCTCGCCATCGCCCGCGGCACCTTCGCCGGCGACGAGCGCGTCAGCTTCGTGACCGCCGACCTCAAGGACCCGCGGTGGACGGAGCGGCTGCCCCACGACTCGTACGACGCCGTCCTCACCGCGACGGCTCTGCACTGGCTGCACAGTGAGCCGCTTGCCGCGCTGTACGGGCAGATCGGCGGCCTCGTCCGGGACGGCGGCGTGTTCATGAACGCCGACCGCATGATCGAGACGGGTACTCCCCGGATCAACGCCGCCGAACGCGCCCACCGGCACGCAGGTATGGACCGGGCCAAGGCCGCCGGGGTCCTGGACTGGGCGCAGTGGTGGGCGCTGGCCGCGAAGGACCCGGTGCTCGCCGGGCCCACCGCCGAGCGGTTCGGGATCTACGGCGAGCACGCCGACGGCGACATGCCGTCCGCCGCATGGCATGCGGACACCCTGCGCGCCGCCGGGTTCGCCGAGGCACGGCCCGTCTGGTCCTCCCCCTCGGACAGTCTGGTGCTCGCGGTGAAGTAGAGGCACCATGCGTGGCGGGGCGGTACGGACGACGGTCCGGACCGCCCCGCCAACTTTTTCCGGTCCGTTACCGCAACCCGCCCTGCGTCCCACCGCACTGGAAGGGTGAGACGGTCCGCGCCCGCGGGCCGGGGGAGGGACGGTAACGATGCGGAGCGATGACGACGACGCGCTGCACGCCTTCGTCGAGAGCAGACGCACCGCACTCTTCCGCAGCGCGTATCTGCTCTGCGGCGACCGGCACGAGGCCGAGGACCTGGTCCAGGCGACGTTGGTCAAGGTGGTGCTCGGCGGACGGCGGCACGGGCGGCTGGAGAACATCGAGGCGTACGCGCGCAAGACGCTGGTCAACACCTTCATCGCGGCCCGCCGCCGGTTCTGGCGGCGCGAGCAGTCCTACGGCGAACTGCCCGAACGGGCGGTCCACGCACCCGACACGGACACCGGCCTCGCGCTACGGGCGGCACTCGCCCGGCTCACGCCCAGGCAGCGGGCCGTACTGGTGCTGCGTTTCTGGGAGGACCTGAGTGTCGAGGCCACGGCCGGACTGCTCGGGATGCGGGAGAACACGGTCAAGAGCCACGCGGCTCGGGGGCTTGCGGCGCTGCGCGCCGAGATGGCGGGGGAGTTGGTATGAACGACGTGCGGGAGCTGCTGGGGCGGGCCGCCGAGGCCGCGGGGCGTCCGGTCCTCAGCACCGAGGAGGTCTACGCGCGGGCGGCGCGGGTACGCAGGCGCCGCCGGGTGGCGGTGTCGGCGGCGGCGGTGTGCGCGGTGGCGGCGGGTGCGTTCGTGGTGCCGGGGATCTCGGCAGGAGGAGAGGCGCCGCGGGCGTCCTCGGTCGCGGCGCCCGGCAAGCTCGCCGGCAACACCGAGCGGGCGCGCGCGCTGATCAAGCTGCTGCCCGAGGGGGTCGGCTCGGTCGAGGAGAGGCCGAGGGCCGGCAGAGTGGAGGATGGCGCGGAGGCTGAGCACATCGTGGAGGTTCCGGGTGGGCCGCTCGGCGGGCTCTACACGGTCCGCAGGGACGGCGGCGTCGGCTTCCTCGAAATAGGGGTGATGGCACCTGCGGGCGGCCTCCTGAGCAAGGACGTGTGCGCAAGGGCAGGGGTGCTGCGGATTACGGACTGCGTCCGGGAAGAGCTGCCGGACGGGCGGGTGCTGACCATCTGGAACGACCCGATGACCGTCATCCGCAGCAGCGTCGCACAGTGGGGCCCGGAGATGGGGGCCCAGCTCACGCTCAAGGACGGTGAGCAGCTGACCGTGCGGAACAGTACCGGTTACGAGGGCGATGCCGCGCTGGGGCCTCTGCTCAAGACCCCGCCGCTCACACGGGCGCAGCTGCGGACGCTGATGCTCAGCCCGGAGCTGCTGCCGCTGAAGTGAAGTAGTCCGTACGCACGCGAGGGCGGTACGGGCCCCGTCGGCCCGTACCGCCCTCGTGTGCTCGTGCTCGCGGCTACAGCACCTTGGACAGGAACGACTTCGTCCGGTCGTGCTGCGGGTTGGTCAGCACGTCGCGTGGGTGGCCCGACTCGACCACCACGCCGTCGTCCATGAAGACCAGCGCGTCGCCGACCTCACGGGCGAAGCCCATCTCGTGGGTCACGACGATCATCGTCATGCCGTCCTCGGCGAGACCGCGCATGACGTCGAGGACGTCGCCCACCAGCTCCGGGTCGAGTGCCGAGGTGGGCTCGTCGAAGAGCATCAGCTTCGGCTCCATGGCCAGTGCCCGGGCGATGGCCACCCGCTGCTGCTGTCCGCCGGAGAGCTGCGAGGGGTAGTTCTTCGCCTTGTCGGACAGGCCGACGCGGTCCAGGAGGCGTTCGGCGCGGGCCCGGGCGACCGCCCGGGACTCGCCCTTGACCTGGACGGGGGCCTCCATGACGTTCTCGATCGCCGTCATGTGGGGGAACAGGTTGAAGCGCTGGAAGACCATGCCGATGTCACGGCGCTTCAGGGCGACTTCGCTGTCCTTGAGCTCGTAGAGCTTGTCGCCCTTCTGGCGGTAGCCCACCAGCTCACCGTCGACGGACAGCCGGCCTGCGCTGATCTGCTCCAGGTGGTTGATGCACCGCAGGAAGGTCGACTTGCCGGAACCGGACGGGCCGATCAGACAGAAGACCTCGCGCGGGGCGACCTCCAGGTCGATGCCCTTGAGGATGTGCGCGGCGCCGAAGGACTTGTGGACGCCCTCGGCCTTCACCATGGCGGTCATGCCATGCCTCCCTTCGGGCGGCCCAGCGACAGCAGATTGGTCCTGATCTTCTGCATCGGTGTGGGCGGCAGGCTGCGGCTGGAGCCGCGGGCGTAGTACCGCTCCAGGTAGTACTGCCCGACGCTCAGCACCGAGGTCATGACCAGGTACCAGGCCGCGGCGAGGAAGTACATCTCCACCGGGGCCCCGGAGGCCTGCCCGATGTCCTGGGCGTACTTGAACAGTTCGTAGAACTGGACGGCGGCCACCAGCGACGTGGTCTTCAGCATGTTGATGACCTCGTTGCCCGTGGGAGGCACGATCACCCGCATCGCCTGGGGGATCACGACCCGGCGCAGCGTCTTGCTGTGGCTCATGCCGAGCGCGTGCGAGGCCTCCGTCTGGCCCTCGTCGACCGAGAGTAGACCGGCACGGCAGATCTCCGCCATGTACGCGGCCTCGTTGAGGCCCAGGCCGAGCAGCGCCGTGAGCAGCGGCGTCATGAAGCTCGACCAGTAGTCCTTGTAGATCGGCCCGAGGTTGATGTACTCGAAGACCAGACCGAGGTTGAACCAGACGAAGAGCTGGACCAGGACCGGCGTACCGCGGAAGAACCAGATGTAGGACCACGCGATCGACGAGGTCACCGGGTTCTTCGACAGGCGCATCACGGCGAGCAGGATGCCGCCGACCACGCCGATCACCATCGACAGGACGGTCAGCAGCAGCGTCTGGCCGACGCCCTTGATGATCCGGTCGTCGAAGAAGTAGTCCGGGACCGCGCCCCAGTTGATCTTGCCCTGGCTGAAGGCGTAGATGATGGCGAAGAGCGCGGCGATGGCGATGACCGCCGAGACGTACCGGCCGTAGTGCCGGACCGGAATGGCCTTGATCGCCTCCGGGCCGGCCGGCGGTGTGGGGGGTGCGGGCGACCGTTCGGCCGGGCCCGTCTTCTCGATGTCAGTCACGGCTGATGCCTTTCAGCGCCGGATCCGGTCAGGATCCGCCGTTCAGCTTGGCCTCGGTGACCGCGCCGGCCTCCACACCCCACTTGGCGATGATCTTCTCGTACTCGCCGTTCTTGATGATCGCCTCCAGGGCCGCCTGGATGGCCTTGGTGAGCTGGTCGTTGCCCTTGGCGACGGCGATGCCGTACGGGGCCGCCTCGACCTGCTCGCCGACGATCTGGAAGTCCTTGCCGCCGCCCGAGGTCTTCACCGCGTACGCGGCGACCGGGAAGTCGGAGGAGCCGGCGTCGGCCCCGCCGGAGCGCAGCCGGGTCTGGGCCTGGAGGTCGTTGTCGTACGACTCGATGGCGATCTTCTTGCCACCGGTGCACTTCTTGGACTCGGCCTTGGCCAGGTCGTTGGAGACGGTGTTGCGCTGGACGGCGATCTTCTTGCCGCAGAGGTCGGCCCAGGTCTTGATCCCCTGGTCGTCGCCCTTCTTGGTGTAGATCGAGACGCCGGCGGTGAAGTAGTCGACGAAGTCGACGCCCTCGCCGACCTTCTTCTTCGTCTCGGGGTCGATGCCCTCCTGGCGGTCCTTGGTGTCCGTCATCGCCGACATCGCCACGTCGTAGCGCTTGGCGCGCAGACCGGTGACCAGGGTGTCGAAGGTGCCGTTCTCGAACTGGAACTCCACGCCCAGCTCCTTGCCGAGTGCGGCGGCCAGGTCCGGGTCGATGCCGACCGTCTTGCCGGAGCCGTCCTTGAACTCGACCGGCGGGTACGCGATGTCCGAACCGACCTTGATGACGCCCTTGGACTTGATGTCCGCGGGGAGGAGGTCGGCGGGGGAGGCCGCGGCGGACGCGCCGTCGCTGGTCTTGGCCGAGGCCGAGTCGCTGGAGTTGCTCTTCGTCTGGTCGCCACAGGCGGTCAGCAGCATGGTGCCGGCGACCGCGATGGCGCCGACCGCGGCAATCCGGGACTTCGCGGTCGTGCGACGCGTGGTACGTGCGGTCATGTCGGGGTTCCTCCGGCAGGTGAAGGTGGTGTTGCCAGGCGGTATGGCACACGGCGTCGGGTGTCGCCGCCTTGTGTGATTACGGCATCTTGCCATTCGGACTAGCCCAATCAGGGGGCACCGCATGTCAAAATCGGGTAACGGGACACCCCCGAACCCAGTGGGCCGGCACATCAAGGCCGGACCTTTCCCTGGAATCGCTTCTTCCTGCCGGAAGATCCACCGCCCTGGACCTGCTCTGGGCGGATTTCGTGTCGCCTGGCCGACTTGTGTGTATGTCCCACTATGAGACGCGTCACCGTGGGGATACCGACTCGTCCGCGGTGCGGCCTGTCCGGTAAGAAGGACGTTTACACCCCTCATCCGGGGCTCAGGGCGCGTGTGCGGCGCGCCCGCGCGTATGAATCCCTCCCCGCCGGGCGGACCAATCGCCCAGTGCGGGGAACGTACGCGGTGCCCACCCACCCCTCCTCAACCAGGAGTGGCCACCCTCGAACGATGAAGACTTAAGGGGTCAACACCATGGCAGCGGAGATCGTCAATCCTCGCAGCGACAGCAATACGGACAGCACGACAGCCGGCACCACCGACGAGCCGTTCGATCCGGCCTTCGCGCTCCACCGGGGCGGGAAGATGGCCGTGCAGGCCACCGTCCCGATCCGGGACAAGGACGACCTGTCCCTCGCGTACACGCCCGGCGTGGCGAAGGTGTGCAGCGCGATCGCCGAGAATCCGGAGCTCGTCCACGACTACACCTGGAAGTCGCAGGTCGTCGCCGTCGTGACGGACGGCACCGCGGTGCTCGGTCTCGGCGACATCGGCCCCGAGGCCTCCCTCCCCGTGATGGAGGGCAAGGCGATCCTGTTCAAGCAGTTCGGCGGCGTGGACGCGGTGCCGATCGCGCTCGCGACCACCGACGCGGACGAGATCGTCGAGACCGTCGTCAGGCTCGCCCCGTCCTTCGGCGGTGTGAACCTGGAGGACATCTCGGCGCCGCGCTGCTTCGAGATCGAGCGCAAGCTCCAGGAGCGGCTCGACATTCCCGTCTTCCACGACGACCAGCACGGCACGGCCGTGGTCACGCTCGCAGCCCTGCGCAACGCGGCGAAGCTGTCCGGGCGCGGCCTGGGCGAGCTGCGCGGTGTCATCTCGGGCGCGGGTGCGGCCGGGGTCGCCATCGCCAAGTTCCTGCTGGAGGCGGGGCTCGGCGATGTCGCAGTCGCCGACCGCAAGGGCATCGTCAGCCGGGACCGCGAGGACCTGACCGACGTCAAGCGGGAGCTGGCCGAGCTCACCAACAAGGCCGGGATCTCGGGTTCCCTGGCGGACGCGCTGGCCGGTGCGGACATCTTCATCGGTGTCTCCGGCGGTACGGTCCCGGAGCCGGCCGTTGCCTCGATGGCGCCCGGCGCCTTCGTCTTCGCCATGGCGAACCCGAACCCCGAGGTGCACCCCGACGTCGCGCACAAGTACGCGTCGGTCGTGGCGACCGGGCGGTCGGACTACCCGAACCAGATCAACAACGTGCTGGCGTTCCCCGGGATCTTCGCCGGCGCGCTCCAGGTGCGGGCGTCGCGGATCACCGAGGGCATGAAGATCGCCGCGGCGAACGCGCTGGCCGACGTGGTGGGCGACGAGCTGGCCGCCGACTACGTGATCCCGTCGCCGTTCGACGAGCGGGTCGCCCCGGCGGTGACGGCCGCGGTGGCCGCCGCGGCGCGGGCGGAGGGCGTCGCCCGGCGTTGAGGTGAATGAGCGCGGGGGTCCGGGCGCGGCGCCTTTCGGCGGCGCTGCCCCGGAGCCCCGCTCCTCCATGGCCGGAGGGGGCGGGATTCCCGCCCCAAGAGCCTGAACACGCGCGGCGCGTGTCACACCCGCAGCCGGTTACGCCCGGCCGGGGCCCCGCCTATCGTCGGGCCCATGTTCGCCGCCTACGCATCCCGCCTCGACCGCGACCACCCCCTCAACGGCCTTGAGCTGGGCGAACGCCCGGCTCCCGAGGCGCGTCCCGGGTGGACCACCGTCAACGTCCGGGCCGCCTCCCTCAATCACCACGACCTCTGGTCCCTGCGCGGTGTCGGCATCACCGAGGACAAGCTGCCGATGATCCTCGGCTGCGACGCCGCGGGCACCGACCAGGACGGCAACGAGGTCGTCCTGCACTCCGTCATCGGCCAGACCGGGCACGGGGTCGGCCCCGACGAGCCCCGCTCCATCCTCACCGAGCGCTACCAGGGCACGTTCGCCGAGCAGGTGACGGTCCCCAGCTGGAACGTGCTGCCCAAGCCGAAGGAGCTCACCTTCGAGCAGGCCGCCTGTCTGCCCACCGCCTGGCTGACCGCGTACCGCATGCTCTTCACCAACGCCGGTGTGCGGCCCGGTGACTCCGTCCTCGTCCAGGGCGCCGGTGGCGGTGTCGCGACCGCCGCGATCGTCCTCGGCCGGGCCGCCGGGCTGCGGATCTACGCCACCAGCCGCGACGAGGCCAAGCGCAGGCGGGCCGTCGAACTCGGCGCGATCGAGGCGTACGAGCCCGGCGTCCGGCTGCCCCACCGGGTCGACGCCGTCATCGAGACGGTCGGCGCCGCCACCTGGTCGCACTCCGTCAAGTCCCTGCGCCCCGGCGGCACGCTGGTCATCTCCGGGGCCACCAGCGGTGACCGCCCCTCGCACGCCGAACTGACCCGGATCTTCTTCCTGGAGCTGAAGGTCGTCGGCTCGACCATGGGGTCCAAGGACGAGCTGGAGGACCTCCTCGCCTTCTGCGCGACCACGGGGGTGCGGCCCGTCATCGACGAGGTGCTGCCGTTGGAGCGAGCCCGCGAGGGGTTCGAGCGGCTCTCCTCGGGTGACCAGTTCGGAAAGATCGTGCTGACTGTCAACTAGAGTTGACGTGCGTCATGGTGTCAATGTAAGTTGACGCCATGACCGAAGCAACGGATCTCGCCGAGCGCGCCGGCGACCGCGACCCCCGCGTGGGGCTGCGGTCGGTAGCCGCGCTGCGGCGGCTGCTGGAGCAGCTCGAAGCCGTACAAGTCAGAAGTGCCCGCGTGCAGGGCTGGTCGTGGCAGGAGATCGCGGCCGAACTGGGCGTCAGCCGGCAGGCCGTGCACAAGAAGTACGGGAGGCGTTGATGTTCGAGCGATTCACCAAGGGCGCACGCGCCACCGTGGGCGGCGCCGTGGCCCATGCCGAACGGACGGACGCCGGTACGGTCTCCGAGGAGTATCTGCTGCTCGCGCTGCTGGACCAGGAGGGCGGCCGGGCGCCGTTCGCCCTGGCCGCGCTGGGCCTCACCGACCGCAGGGTGTCCGTCGAGGCGGCCCTGGCCGAGGCGCGCAGGCGGGGCGGTATGACGAGGGCCGACGCCGACGCCCTCGCGGACATCGGCATCGATCTCGGCGCGATCGTGTCCCGTGTCGAGGAGACGCACGGCGAGGGGGCTCTTGGGGGCGACCGTGGCGGTCGTCGTCGGTGGACGGGGCATCGCCCGTTCACCCCGGGGGCCAAGAAGATCCTGGAGCGGTCGCTCCGGATCGCGGTCGGCCGCGGCGACCGCTTCATCGGTGAGGAGCACCTCCTGCTGGCTCTCACCGCGTCCCCCGGAGTCGTCGCCGACGTGCTCGCCGAGCACGGTGCGACGTACGAGACGGTCAGCCGCGCGCTGTACGGGGACGGGGGAGCGGGCCAGGACCGCGAGGCGGGCTGAACGACGGGCGGCCCGGGGAGTGTCGCCGCTCCCCGGGTCGCCCGGCCGGTCCTGGCCTGCTGCGGCCCCGCAGCGGTCATGCTTCGGCTCTGCTTCTGTCCTGCTTCGCGTTCCGTCCTACTTCGCGGTGCCGTCGGAGTCCTTCCGCAGCAGCGCCCCGATGTGGGCCGCCGCCGTCGACAGATGGCGGCGGGCCTCCGTGAGCTGCTCCTCCGTCACCCCCCGGTCCCTTGCCGCGTCGCGGATGTCGTCGCGGAACCGGTCGAGCAGGCGGTCCAGGTCGCGGGCAGGGTCGCCGGTGCTGCCCGCGTCCTTGCCCCACTCGGGGTCGGTTCCGGCGGCGTCCGGCTTCACGTAGGGCGGCCAGTTGCCGGTACGGGCGAAGCCGCCCAGCTGGCCGGTGATCTCGGCCAGCCCTTCCCGTACGCCTGCCGGCCAGTCGCCCCTGGCGAAGTGGTCCTGGACCTGGCGGGCGGCGTTCTGCATCTGCTCACGCGCCCTGTCCTGGGCCTCCTTGGCCTGGCGGCGGGCCTGCTGGGCCTCCTCGCGGGCGCGGCGGGACTCGTCCTTCGCCCGGCGGGCCTGCTCCTTCCACTCCTGCTTCGCCTTGCGCAGTTCCTCCTTGGCGGTGCGCCAGGCCTCCTTGTCGCCGAAGTCCCCCAAGTCCCCGAAGCCGCCGAAGGGGGGCTCCTTGGTGGTCCTGCCGCCCGGCCGGGAAGGGCCCGTGTGCCGCGACTCGTCGGCCGCGGCGCGCATCTCGCTGCGCAGCTTGCCCGCCGCGCCCCGGACGTCGTCGCGGATCTCGGCGGCCAGCTCGGAGACCGACTCCCTGATCTCCAGCTCCAGATCGGCGAGCTCGCCGGTGCGGCCCGCCAGTTCGGCGCGCCCGGCGTCGGTGATCGAGTAGACCTTGCGGCCGCCCTCGGTGGCGTGCGTGACCAGACCCTCCGCCTCCAGCTTGGCCAGGCGCGGGTAGACGGTGCCCGCGGAAGGGGCGTACAGACCCTGGAAGCGTTCCTCCAGAAGCCTGATCACCTCGTAGCCGTGGCGGGGGGCCTCGTCGAGCAGCTTCAGCAGGTAGAGGCGCAGGCGGCCGTGGGCGAAAACGGGGGGCATGTCAGAGCACCTTTCCGGTCGGCTCGGCGTCGTGCGGTTCGTCCTCGGCCGGTGGGCGGCGAAGCAGGGCGATCGATCCCGAGATCGTCGTCGCCCTCAGTGTCCCCGTTCCGGAGCCAAGCGTGCCGGTGATCTTCTTCGCACCCCACTGGCCGCTGACCCGGAGGTCCTCGAAGCCGTTGGAGACGGAGCCGCTCGCGGTGTTCGCCTCGACCTTCGCGTCGGCCGGGTGCGGCAGCCGGATGGCGAGCTCGCCCGAGACCGTGGCCAGCCGGACGTCGGTGGGCCTCCCGGTCGGGTCGAGGTCGAGCACCATGCTGCCGCTGACGGACTCCGCCTTCACGGAGGCGCCTGCGCCCTCGACGACGGTCAGGTCGCCGGAGACCGAGTGGAAGCGCAGATCGCCGGTGACGGCCTGGGCCTCCACGTTGCCGGACACGGTCTCCGCGCCGACCGGCCCGGCGAGCCCGACGAGCGTGGTGTCGCCGGTGACGCCGCGTACGTCCGTACGGCCGCGGACTCCGGAGACGAACGCGCCCGCGGCGACCACGCCGACCTCCACCGCCGACCCGGCCGGGACCGCGAGGGAGACCACCGCACGGCGGTGCCAGCCCTTGCGGTCGAGCCACTTGAGCATGCTCTGCCAGGCCAGGTCCTCGTACGAGACGGTCAGGACGCCGTCCTGCTGCGTGACGATCAGCGGTGGTCCCTCGATGTCGGAGACCTCCAGCCTGGCGGTCGGCTCGTCGGTGCCGACGACGTTGACCGTTCCGTTGACGATGCGCACGCTCAGCGCGGTCACGGGTTCGTCGAAGGTGAGCTTGCGAGGCTCGGCGATGGCCCACGTCGACACAGGCATGGATCTGACCTCCTGGGGAGCGCGGATGACGCAACATATCGCGTCTCTTCCAGAACACGATATATCGCGGATAGGGGAAGTCAAGGCCGGAGCTGGGGAAGCGGGCGGGATGACGGTTGGGGCAAAATGCATCAAAACCGGGCAATCTGCCCTACGGTGTGGGGCATGGACGCGACATCACCCGTGGGAGCCGTGCTGCTGTGCCGGGCCGAACCGGACACCGTGCGGCCGGTCGCCCATCTGCTGCGCGAGCGGATGCTGCTCGCGCCCGCCGGGGAGGACTGGAGCGTCCTCGTGCCGGAGGGAACACCCTGGATGGGCGGGAACGCCGGGCCGCCGGCGGAGGGAGAGACCGCCGAACCCGTCGACCGGGTGCTCGGGGGCTGGGCCACCGCGCTCGCGGTCGGCTCCACCTGGCCGGTCCTGGCACTGTGGTGGGACGGCGACCGGGCCGGATACACGCTCGCCGCGGGATTCCGCCGTCCGGTCGGCTACGTCTGGCTCGCCGACGGGACCCCCGCCGGTGAGGACGAGGCGATGCGTACCTTCGCCGAACGGCTCGGCCTCGATCCCGTGCTGGACGTCCAGGCCCTCGAAGCCCTGACCCGCCCCGATCCGGAGACGGACGCCCGGGCCCGGCTCCGCGGACTGCTCGCCGTCCTCACCCGCATCGGTCTGGAACTCCCGGCGGGCCTGGACCCCGGTGAACCCTCGGACCGGCTGGCCGCGGGGGCCGGGCTGCGGCCGGAGACCGAGAGGATCACGTGGACCGGCTGGCGGGACGCGGTCAGGGTCGAACTCGACGCCGTCGAGAGCAGCCGCCTGGGACCCTGGATGCGTGGCCCCCGGGCTCGCGCCCTGGCGGGCGCCCAGCTGGCGGCGGGACTCCCGATGGCTCTCTGGGGAGCGGGCCGGCGCAGGGGCGGATGGGTCTTCGCGGGGGCCTTGCTGATGGTGCACGGGGCGCTCGGCCTCGCCTACGACCGGATCAGGGACTAGAGCGCCTACGGCCGGATCGGGGGCTGGAGCGCCTACGGCCGGATCGGGGGCTGGAGCCTCGTCCGGTTCAGGCCTGGCTCGCGGGGGCCGGCCTCGTCCGAACGGAAGGCCCGAGGAGCCGGGCGGGCTCTGAGCGCCCGGGGGCGATCAGTCCTCGTCGTCGTCCTCGTCGTCCAGCCGGGCCAGCCAGGTGGCGAGGCGCTCGACCGGCACCTCGAAGTCGGGATTGAGATCGACGAAGGTGCGCAGCTGCTCGGCGAGCCACTCGAAAGTGACCTCTTCCTCGCCTCGCCGCTTCTCCAGCTCCTCGATACCGCGGTCGGTGAAGTACATGGGGCAAGTCTAGTGAAGGGCTTTGCTTCGGATGCCCCAGGTCGTCCAGGCGCACGGGGCGGCTCTGTGAACGCGTACCGTGCGGCCGTCGAACGGGTCATGGCCGTCACCGTGCGCTCGGCGAACGCGTCATGGCCGCCACCGTGCGCTCAGGGAACGCGTCATGGCCGCCACCGTACGCATCCATGTTCATGGGGTCGGGTAAGCCCTCGATGAACCCGGCAGGTTTCTGGGGGAGCGGCTTCTTCACGGCTCCGAACCGGGTTCTCACCTGTGGTGCAGGTGTCGCGGAGCGGAGAGGGGGCGAGGCTGCCGTGGTCTGCGAGGTCGAGCGGGGCTCCGGCACGTCAGGCGCCGCTGACGAGGCGGTGGCGCTCTCCCGGAGTACCTCCGGCGGACGGTGTGCCGTGCCACCGCGCGGGCTGAGGCGAGAACGGTGCCGGTGCTCTGCCGGTACGGCGGCCACCGCTTCGAACGATCCGCTCTGCTCGCACGGCGTCTCGCGTCTCGCGTATGGCGGGAGTTTCCACGTCGGCGACATTCCGGCCGGAACACACGACGCCCTCTGCACGGAGTTCCACCGGCGGGTTGAGATGCGCCGTCGGGGCGCGGGCCCAAGCGTCGCTGCCCTCTTCTTCTGCGATGCTCCGCCACCGCCACCGGCGCCTACGGCCCGTTGCGGACGCCGATACGGTCACGCAGGTTCGACGGATCGGGTCCATGACGGAAGAGCGATGACGAAAGGAGGCGTGCGAAAACCGCTGCGGTCCCCTGCTGCGAACAGGAGACCGCGTGCCTTGCCCAGTAGCTCCACCGACTGAAGGAGAGAACCATGGGTTGCACACCCGAGCCTACGGGCGACCCGGAACACACGTCGACCGTCCCTGTGCGGCGCCCGGAGCAGTCCGGTGCCCTCCCTGCGGGGTCCTTCGCCGGCGAGGACGTCCCAGTGAGGCGGCACCGTGTACTGCGATCCCTGGCCCGCACCGGCAGCCATGGACTGGTCCATGGCCTGGCGTCAGCAGCCGCGGGGCTGTCGTGACCGGCTTCGTCCGGTGGAACCAGAGGTGATGTGCCGGGCCCGCCGCTTCCTTGAGCGGCGGGCCCCCTCCCCTTCCGGTCATGCGGACCGACCGGCCACCCGGTGCCGGCGACGACTCCCGCACGCTACGGCTGTCGGCAGGGCTCCACGCTACGGCTGTCAGCAGGCCGCACGCTGTTGACCGGGTGCGGGTCCTCACGGATCCGAGGTGGCTCCGTGCCCCGCGGCCCACCCGGGAGGGTCCGGCAACGGGGGCGCCGGACGAGAACCGGGCCGGCGCGTGTCTGCGTCCTGGTCCATGTACCTCGCATCGGCCGCCTACGGCCGTTAGCCTGCGGGTAGTTGGGGAACGGGGGGCTTCATGGACGACAGCGGGACCCGTATTACGCGCATCGAGATGCCGGACGGCACACCGGTCTGGGCACGGATCTCCGGAGCCGAGGAACTGGACCGTCCGGAGCCCGGTGGACTGACTTTCACGGACACCGGATTCGGGAATCTCACCGACCAGGTGCAGGCCCGGGTGGAGAGCCTGCACTCCGTGGTGACCAGCGTCGCGCGCTCGCTCGCCGTGCCGCTGCGTGCGGTGCGGCCGGACGAGGTCAGCGTCGAGTTCGGGATCGAGCTCACCGCCAAGTCCGGCAAGGTCGTCGGACTGCTCGCGGACGGCGAGGCCAAGGGCGCGATCAAGGTCACGCTCACCTGGAACGGCGGCGGGCCACCGGTCGATCCGCCCCCACCGGCACCCGTACCCGTGCCCGTTCAGGCACCTGCGCCTCCGGTTCCGTTCGCGCCCCCGGCACCACCGGCGCCCGTGCCCCCGTCGCCGCACGCCGGGGCAGCCCCCGGCGCACCGGCACACCCCGACGGCGCGGACGACACCGACGGCGGCGGGGTATGACCTCGGACCCCGACGGGGGCGCAGAGGGCGGCCAGGGACAGTCGGACGCTGCTCTTCTGGGCCTCGTGGAGGACGCGACCGTACGTATCCATGCACCGGCGTCCGGGTATGACCCTGACGGACCGGGCGGTCAGGCCCCGGGAGGGGAGTTCCTGGGGAGCGGGTTCTTCATCGCTCCGAGCTGGATCCTGACGTGCGCCCATGTGGCCATGCGGGGGGAGGGGGGCATGGTGAACGTCGTGTTCAAGGGGGACCGGTACACCGGCGAGCTCGCCGAGGTCCCCGGCAAGGTCGTCGTCGCGATGCCCGGCGCCCGGCCGCCGGGGACGTCCGGCTGGCCGGCCCCCGACCTCGCGCTCATCCAGCTCCGACGGCCCGTCGAGCACGCCTGTGTGTACGTCGCCGAGCGCTCCGGTGCCCTGCTCCGCGGCGGCGACATCCGCTGCGTGGGGTGGGTCAACTCGCCCGGCGGCGGCCTGAAGCTGCGCAACGGCACCTACCGGGTGAACGGTTCCTACGGTGCCGCCGACGATGTGGAGCAGGTCGTCCTCCTCGACGAGGGCTGGCTGGAGCCGGGCATGTCCGGCGGGCCCGTGATCGACTTCGCCCGGGGCGAGGTGGTCGGGGTGGTCAAGTCGCGGCTGGACAGGCAGCAGGGCGGCACGGCCGTCGGGATCGAGCGGCTGCGCACGCTGGAGGTGCCGTCCACGCCGATCGAGACCGAGACCGACGACACCTATCAGGCCGTGTTCCACGCCCACGACCGCTACCACGCGGACCGGCACAACGTCGCGGTCGGCACCGAGCGGACCTGGACCGACGTGCAGAGCGAACTGCCGGGACCCCCCGCCGGCATCCTCGGCCCGCGGCTGCGCGCGGATCTGCTCGGGCGGCTCGCCGAGCTCCCGCCACCGGCCAGCACCCGCAGTCTGCTCGCCCTCCTCGACCGCCTGCCCGGCGTCTACTCCCGTGACCACCGGCCGGCCCCGCGCGGCTGGCGGGACGGTCTGGGGGTGCTGTACGAGACCCGCGTCCGCGACCGGCAGGCCCGCTTCGAACTGATCGTGCGCTACTGCATGGGCGTCCTCACGGCGGACCGGCCCTGCGGACAGCTCTCCGTCACCAACGCCAAGGCGCTGTGGGGGTGGGTGAAACGGATCGCCGACGTCGAATTGTCCCGGGACCTGCGCGGGCAGCTCGACATGGAGTGGGCGGCCATCCGGCTGCGCCTGGAGCAGAACCGTCAGCAGGCCGTGCGCCCGTCCGTGAGCGAACCCGTCCTGTACGGGGACCGCGACGGAGTCGTGCTGAACGTGGACCTCCAGGGCTGGGCCCGCGACCAGTACGACTGGCGGGTAGCCGTCGACCGGCAGGCTTCGGGGGCGGAGCCCATCGACGAGGACAGCCGCGGCGCCCCGCTCGGCACCGTTCCCGACCGGCTCGCCGCCGCGCTCGCCGAGGCCTTCCGGCGGTGCGACGAGCCGGGCAGTCCGGCGATGCTCCAGGTCGTCGTGGCGCCCGCGCTCTTCGGACTCGCGGTCGACGACTGGGTGCTCCCGTCGAACGGGCTGCCGCTCGGAGCCGTACGTCCGGTGGTCCTGCGCAGTTCGTACCAGGGGCCGGCCGACGAGCGACGGGCGCGCTGGGAGCCCGGGCCGGCGCCCGGGCTCCGTGCCGAAGCGGTCGACTGCGAGGACGATTTGAGGGTACGTGTACCGGATGTGACCCGGCTGCGGACCCTGGCGCACGACACCGTGCCGGTCCTCTGCCGCTACGGCAGCCGGCCGGACCCCGACACCACCGCCGGTGTGGTGCGGCTGATCGACGCCGGTTTCGGGGCCGTCCTGCTGCAGCGAAGGGCCGCGGAGGCCGACACGGTCTGCAGGGAATTCCACCGACGCGTGGCCGAGGCGGTGTCGGACGCCGGCGCCCGGGACCGGCTGCCGTGGAAGATCCATGAGTTGAGAAGAGGAGTGGGGGCGGGACGTACGGAGATGTTCTGGTCCGACGGAGTCGCCCTGTACTGCGAAGACCCGAACCATGCACTGCCGGATTCCGACGGGTTCCTGGAGGCGCCGTGACGCGAAGTTTCCCACCGAGCACCCGGAGCCCAAGAGGCCTGCCCCTTACGGGGGTTACTCCGGATCGATACGGTAAGGCAGGTTCGACGGCGGCCGCCCGCAGGCGAGTGACAACGAGGAACACGCTATGAGTGAACCCAGCGAGTGGCTTATCTACCGAGGCATCGGCGAACCGCACGACGAGGTGGCGCAGCTGCCGCCGCCTCCGCCCTGGCGCGATTTCGCCGGTGCGTCGGGCGGGGCCGAGTCGGCCGACCGCCGCCTCGGCATTCCCGGACGCATCGCCGATGAGCACCGGCCCGGGGCCGAGGAACTCGAAATGATCAACGCCGCACTGTACTTGCGGCGTCCACTGCTGGTCACCGGCGACCCGGGCGCGGGGAAGAGCACCCTGGCCCACTCCGTCGCGCGGGAGCTGGAGTTCGGCAAGGTGCTGCGCTGGCCCGTCGTCAGCCGCACCACGCTGCTGGACGGCCTCTACCACTACGACGCCATCGCCCGGCTGCAGGACGTGCAGATCGCCTCGCACGCCGCCGCCGGCGGCGGTGGGGCCGGCGCGGACTCGGCCCAGAGCGTGGGCAGTTACATCCGCCTGGGTCCGCTGGGCACCGCGCTGCTGCCGTCGGACCGGCCGCGGGTGCTGCTCATCGACGAGCTGGACAAGAGCGACATCGACCTGCCGAACGACCTGCTCAACGTGCTGGAGGAGGGCGAGTTCGCCATCCCCGAGCTGGAACGGATCGCGGACCGGCTGCCCGACGGCGAGGCGGACGTGCTCGACCACGACGGCAACAAGGTGCGGATCAAGGGCGGCCGGGTGCAGTGCCGGGCCTTCCCGTTCGTGGTGCTCACCAGTAACGGTGAGCGGGACTTCCCCGCCCCGCTGATGCGCCGCTGCATTCACCTGGAGCTGGGGCGCCCCGATCACAAGCGGCTGGCCGCGTTCGTCAAGGCGCACCTGGGCGAGGAGGCGGCCCGGTCCAGCGAGGACCTCATCACGCTCTTCCTGGAGCGCTCACGCAGCGAACTCCTGGCCACCGACCAGTTGCTGAACGCGATCTACCTCACCCAGGCAGCGGCGCCGACCGGCCGCGACCGGCTCGCCGACCTGCTCATCCAGCGACTCGACCGGCCGAGGTGACGCGCTGATGCGTGCGGCGGACGGGACGCCTGGGGCCCCAGGGGGCCGGGAGTCGGGTGGAGCACCTGGGGCCCCAGGGGACCCGGGGCCGGGTGGGGCGCCCGGCCTGGGCGGCACGGCTCCCGGCGCGGGCCCGGACGGCGTGGCGCCCGGTGAGGGCATGAGCGGCTCGGTATCCGGCGCGAGGGAGGGCGGCTCGGTATCCGGTGCGGGTCCGGGCGGCGTGGCGCCCGGCGCGGGCCCGGACGGCGCGGGTCCGGGCGGCGTGCCCCCCGGCGCGGGTCCGGACGGCGCGGCGCCCGGTGAGGGGCAGCTGGCGACCCTGGTTGCCCGCCTGCGCGGAGCCGGGCTCGACCCCGACGTGGAGCAGCTGTGCGACGCGCTCTGGCTGGCCCGGTGGACCCGCAGCGCCGACGAGCCCGCAACGGACCGGGCCGGGACCGAGGGGCAGGGCGAGCCCTCGACGGCACCGCTCCCCGCGGAGCCCGTGCCCCCCACCCGTACCGGAACGGGGGCCACGCCGGAGAGCGATGACCGTGACGTGGACGAGGAGGCCGCACCCGAGGTGCCGCGTGGGCCGAGCGGCGACGGGAAGATCTCCCTCTACCCCCTCCCGGGCCGGGCGCCCGCGTCCCGCGACGGCGACCGCGGATCCAGCCGGCGGCCCCCGGCAGGCGCCCCCGACACCGCGCTCACCTTCGGTGTGCCCGCCACCCCCGTGCTGCCCGCCCCTCTCGAACTCACCCGCGCCCTGCGCCCGTTACAGCGCTACCACCCGGCCTCCGCACCGCTGCGACGCGCCCTGGACGAGACGGCGACCGCGGAACGCAGCGCTCGGGCGGGCGGCATGATCATGCCGGTGTTCCGTGGCATCCGCCGGGGCGACGCCATCCTCCAGTGCGTCATGGACGCCTCCTCCTCCATGCTGGTGTGGGACCGGATGTTTCACGAACTCCAACGCATATTCGCCCAGTTGGGTGCCTTCCGTGATGTCCAGGTGCGCTATCTGCATCAGGGGCCCGACGGCGGATGCGCGGTCAGCCGCAGCTCCGACCCGGCCGCGGGCCCCCTGCACTCCGCGGACCGCCTCAGCGATCCGACCGGGCGCCGGGTCACCGTCGTGATCAGCGACTGCGCCGGACCGCTCTGGCACAGCGGACGCGCCCACCGGCTGCTGCACCAGCTGGCCTGCCAGTCCCCGGTCGCCGTCCTGCAACCGCTGCCGCAGCGCATGTGGAGCCGGACCAGGCTGCCCGTCACCTTCGGCTCCCTCTCGCGGGGCGACGGCCCGGCCGGAGCGGCGCAGCTGAAGGTCGCCGAGGACGCCGGAACCGGCCCCGCCGTGCACCCCGGAGCCCTGGCCGTCCCGGTCCTCCCGCCGACGGCGGACGCGCTCGGGGCCTGGGCCCGGCTGCTCTCCGGCACCGGTGCGGCCAGGATCGACGGAGCGGTCGGCTGGGTGCGGGCCGACCAGCCCGCGGCAGCGGCCCAGCGGTCCGGCGGATCGCTCTCCTCGCTCCAGCTCGTCAGCCGCTTCCGCTCGGTGGCCTCACCGGCCGCCGGGCAGCTGGCCGTCCATCTGGCGGCCGCCCCCCTCTATCTCCCGGTGATGCAGCTCGTGCAGCGCACGATGCTGCCCCACTCGGGACCCTCCGAACTGGCCGAGGTGCTGCTCAGCGGACTACTCACCCGTGCCGACGGCGGTGGCGGGCGCGGGCAGTGGTACGCGTTCGAGCCCGGCGTCCAGGACGCACTCCTCGGACCGCTCGGCCGTGACGAGGCCCTGCTCGTGCTGAAGCACTGTTCGCAGTACATCGAGCAGCGGTTCGGCAAGGGCGGCCCCAATTTCCCTGCCCTGGCCTTCGCCCAGCTCGGGGACGGCACGCTGCGCGGTGCACGGCCCGAGGCCACCACCCGGACCCGGCCCGGTGACGGGGCGTGGGACGCCGGCCAGGGCGAGAAGAACGGTGGCGGTGAGCCGGACGGGATCGAGGGCGAGGAGGACGAGCCCGGCGACGGCCGGGGCGTTCCCCACGCGTTCGCCGAGGTCGCGGCCCGCGTGCTGGAGCGTTTCATGCCCGTGCCCCCCGGGTTCGTGAGCCAGGAGCCCACCGACGGGTCGGGCCTCCCGGAAGCCGCTACGAGCCCCGCGGTGGAACAGGCCCGCGAGCTCGTGCGGCAGTTCGAGGCGGACAAGATGGTGCAGCGCCTGATCGACGCCGTCCAGCTGCTGAGAGGAGCCGCCGGGAACGCCCCGCGGTCCGCCGCGGGCCCGGAGCTCTGGGCCGAGTACGCGCGGTGCGCGCTGAGGCTCTGGGAGGTGCGGGGCGGCGACGAACTCCTCGACGAGGCCAGGAGGGCCGCCGAACGGGCCGCGGCCCACCCCGGTGCCGTACGCGAACGCGCGGTGCTGGCCCAGGTGCTGCACGCGGCGGCCGACGACGGGCGGCGGCGCGGGGACCGGCGCGGCGCCCTGGACCTCCTGCGGCGCGCCGAGCGCGAGTACATCCTCGCCTGCGCGGCCCCCGGAATGGAGCCCGCCGAAGCCCTCCGGCTCACCCTGGAGCGGGTGCGGGCCCTGGAGGCGCAGTGGCGGCTGGACGGCGACAGCGCTCTGCTCCAGGGCGCCTGCGGAATGCTGGAGGCCTTCGCCGACTCCTGGCCAGACCAGGAGAACCGCCCGGCCGCCCTGCCGCTGCAGCACGGCCGGACGCTGCTGAAACTGGCCCGCGCCACCGAGGACCCGGAGCAGTCCCAGGAGTACGCACGGCAGTCCGCCCGCTCCCTGCGCACCGCGTTCACCCAGGGCGGCGGACACACCACGGGCACCGAGAACCGCATCGTGCTGGATCTGGTGGACGCCCTGCTCGCCTCGGGCGAGGAGCCGGACGAGGCAGCGGTCCTGACCGGCCAGGCGCTGGAGACCGTACGCGAGGGGCGGCAGCGCGCGCAGTTGCAGACCAGAGCCGGACGGGTCCGGGCGGCCCGCTACGAGCACACCGGCGACCCGGCCGAACTCGTGTCCGCCGCCGAGTGGTTCGCCCGCGCCGCCCGCGGCACCCCGCGCGACTCACGGGCCCACACCGACCTGCTCGCCGAGTGGGGCGCCACGCTGCTGCGCCGCGCCGAACTGCCGGACGGCGGTGCGTACGTCGGCGCGGCCGTGCGGGTGCTGCGCGACTGCCGGTCCGAGACGCCCGCGGGCGGTGCGTACCAGTCCGAGCGGCTGCTCATGCTCGGCCGGGCCCTGATGCTGCGGCACCGGGCCGCCGCGGACCGGGTCGACCTGCGGGAGGCCGAGCATCTCCTGAGGCTGGCGGCGCAGGAGGCGACGGCCCCGCTGACCGCGGCCCGTTGCTGGCTGGAGCTGGGCCGGGCCTGCCTGGAAGCCGCCGACGTACTGGACCGTCCGGCCCGGCGGGACGACGCCGCCGAGGCCTTCCGCTCGGCTGCCGAGTCCGCCGCGGAGGCAGAAGCGGAGCAGACGAGTCCACAACAGCTTCAAGAGTCAGTGGAGTTGGGTGCTACAGCCAACCACTGGCGGGGTAAGACCTATGAGAGTGCGGGGCGCCCCCGGGCCGCGCGGGACGCGTACCGGGCGGCCCGTCAGGAGTGGCGGAAACTGCCGGACGGTGGCGGCGCGGCGGGGGAGTCGACCGCCGGGCGGCTGGCCGAACTGGAGCGCTGAGTGCTCAACGACGAGCACAGGGCGTTGCGCGACCGGTGACGCCCGGTGTGATCCACACGAAGGGCCCGAGGCGGGTCAGGGACGCGGGACCGGCGGTGTGCGCTCAACGGCGAGCGCGGCACGGCGGTCCCGGTGCTGCACTACGGGGAGGCGTGATGAGCGAGTCGACACGTGAGGACGGAGCGGGAGCGGCGGATTCGTCCGGTGCCGCCGGCGGGCTGCCGGATCTGCTGGGCCTCGATCTGGAGTCCCTGCGGACCATGGACCATCCCGTGCTGTCCGAGGTGGTCGCGGATCTGCGTGGCCGCGTCGAACAGCCGCGGGAGATGCTCTGGGGATTCAACAACGCCTTCTGAGGCGGGGCGCCGCCCCGCGGCCACGCGGTCCGGTGCGCCGACGACCACGACCTCACCGCCCGGGACCGGCCGGCCCCCGCCGTGCGACGCGGGGCCCTGTGGCCCGGGGCAGCCGGTTCCGGGCTCCGTCCCGGCAGACGTACAGCACGGGGGTGCCCGAGTGGCCCGACCAACGACGCCGCGGCGCGCGGAGGAGGCGCCGCGCCCGGAACCGGCGCCGTCCTCCGCCGCGGCGACCCCCGTGCCCTTCGGGCAGTTCATCGTGAAGGTGCACGGCCGCTGCAACCTGGCGTGCCGCTACTGCTACCTCTACGAGGGCCCCGACACGACCTGGCGGACCAGGCCCGCCGCCGCCTCGCCCGCAGTCCTCGACCACACCGCCGAGCGGATCGCCGAACACGCGGCCACCCACCGGCTGCGCCATGCCGCCCTCGTCCTGCACGGGGGCGAACCCCTCCTCGCCGGACCCGACCGGCTCGCCGCATTCGCCGACCGGGTACGGGAGCGGGTACCCGGCCACTGCACCGTCCACGCCACCGTGCAGACCAACGCCACCCTGCTCACCGACGCGAAGGCCGCCACCCTCGCCCGGCACGGCATCCGCATCGGCATCAGCCTGGACGGCGGCCTGGCCGCACACAACACCCTGCGCACCGACCACGCGGGCCGCCCCTCCTGGCCCGCCGCCTCGCGCGGCGCCCGGCTGCTCGCCGACCGCCACCCGGAGGCGTACGCGGGCATCCTCACCGTCGTCGACCCGCGCACCGACCCGCTGGAGATGTACGAGTCACTGCTCGCCCTGCGCCCCCCGGCCCTGGACCTCCTGCTGCCGCACGGCAACTGGACCAGCCCGCCGCCGGGCCTGGCGGACCGGGCCGGTCCGCCCACCGGGCCGCGGCCGGGCAGCGCCACCCCGTACGGCGACTGGCTGTGTGCCGTCTTCGACCGCTGGTGGCCGGCCCCCCGGCGGGAGACCCGGATCAGGCTCTTCGAGGAGTGCATCGCCCTGCTCCTCGGACTGCCGGCTGCCACCGAGTCCCTCGGGCTCGACCCGGTCAACGCGGTCGTGGTCGAGACGGACGGATCGATCGAACAGGTCGACTCCCTCAAGTCCGCCTACGACACCGCGGCCGCCACCGGACTCGACGTCTTCCGCCACACCTTCGACGACGCACTGCGCCACCCCGGCGTCGTCGCACGTCAGGCAGGGGCCGGTGCACTCGCCGCCGTCTGTCGCGCCTGCCCGCTGCTGAACGTCTGCGGCGGCGGCCACTACGCCCACCGGTACCGCGCAGAGAACGGCTTCGTCAATCCGTCCGTCTACTGCGCCGACCTCGACCGGCTGGTCCGCCACGTGGCGGACCGGCTCGCCGACGCAACCGCAGGAGACCCCCCATGAGCTCCGCCGTCCCCGACCGCGCCCTGCGCGAACTCGGCCGCACCGAAGGCACCGCAGACACCCTCGGCCTGCTCGTACGCGACCAGGACACCCGCCGCCTCGTCCTCCTCCGTGCCCTGCTCGACGCGGCAGCCGCAGCGCCCGTGACCCTGTGCCCACCCCCACTGCTCGACCGGCTGCACACGGACTGGGCGCTGCTCGAAGCCGCCGAGCGCACCGATCGGGCCGCGGTGCGCACCGTGCTGTTCCACCCCATGACGGGCCCCTGGGCGGAGGGCCTCCTGGCCGGTCTCACCACGCGGACCGCGGCGGGCCCCGACCTCCTCGCCGGCCTGGCCCATCTGACCGCCCTCGCCGCAGCGGCCGCGATCCGCGCCGGGATGCCCGTCACCGTCCGGCTCACGGCCCGCGGCGGACAGCTCTCCCTGCCCACACTCGGGGCGGTACGCGCCGAGGACGGACCGGCCGACGTCGCCTTCGAGGAAGGCGAGATGACCGCCCATCCGGTCGGCGGGCCAGCGCTGACGGTACGTGCCCAGCCGGACGGCACCCTGACCTCCGCCGACCCCCGCTGGCTCCCCGTGCTCATGCTGCACCCCGCACTGCCCGGCACCGGCCCCGTGCCCCTGGACGACGTCGACCCGTACCGCACCCGCGGAACGGGCCTCGAACGGCACGGACTGAGCGCGGCCACTCATGTCGAAGACCAGGAACGCAAGGCCTGGATCGCGTCCTGGGCCGGAGTCGAACCGCTGCTCCGGCTCGGCGGCGAGCACCGGCTCACCGAAGCGGCCGTGCTGCTGCGCTGCCTCGTCCCGCTCGGCCCGCCACCCGGCTCGGGACCCACCGGCGAGGCGGCGGCCCACTGCAGCGGCACCCGGCGCGAGGCCTTCGGCGCGGTCCTCAGCAGCAAGCCCGCCACCCCCGCCTACTTCGCCTCGACGCTCGTCCACGAGCTCCAGCACACCAAGCTCGCCGCGCTCGGCGCCCTCGTCCCGCTGCACCACGAGGACGCCACGCCACGCCACTTCGCCCCCTGGCGCACCGATCCCAGGCCCTTCGACGGGCTGTTCCAGGGCGCCTACTCGCACCTCGCGCTCGCCGACTACTGGCAGCGATTCGCGCTCGGCGCCCGACGCGTGACCCATCGCGACCTGGCCTGGGCCGAACACGCCCGCTGCCGCCAGCAGGTCGGGGCCGTACTGCCCGTACTGGCCGGGTCGGCACAGCTGACCACCGAGGGACGCGTGCTCGTCAACGAGATGATCACGCTCTACCACCGTCTGGAGGATTCGCCGCCACCCACGGGTCACCTCGCGCGCGCGGACGCGTACGTGAACACCACGAGGGTGATATGGCAGCAGAGGAACGGATCACCCAGGACCTGAGCAGCCAGGTGATTCCGGCCGGAGCGAGCAAGCCCCGGTGTATCTTGAAAAGGCTCGCAACGATGTCAGGGAGACGGTTGAATGCCCGGTACGCGTAAGCAAGTTGGAGCAATCGGGGCGCAGACCGTCACCCTCAGTTTCGCCGGGTTCAACCGGGCCTGGGCGGCGTGGATCGCGGACCGTCTGGAGCGCCGCGGAGTGACGGTCGTCCAGCAGCGCTGGGACCCCCAGGTGGAGCTCCCGCTGGAGGACGCGTTGCAGGATCTGACGCTTTCCCGCGGCCGGGTCCTGGTCCTGCTCAGCGACTGGTACTTCCAGCTCGGCCCGCGCAGCCACGAGGAGTGGAACCGGGCCCTGCGCGAGGTCGTCGCCCCCGACCCCGACCGGTTCGCCGCGGTCTCCATCACGACCTCGGCCCTGCCCGGCGCCACATCGGTGTTCGGTGCCGCCGACCTCACCAACGTCGGCGCGGTCGAGGCCGAACGGCGACTGCTCGTACGCCTTGGCCTGCCCACGACCGCACTGCCCGAGGGCACCGAGGCCAGGACCGGTCCCCGCTTCCCGTTCGACACCCCCGAGGTGTGGGGAGGCGTCCCGCGGCGCAACACCCGCTTCACCGGCCGCGAGGAACTGCTCAGCAAGGCCTACCAGGCGCTCCAGGACGCCGGGGCGGGCGCCGGTGTGGTCACGCTGCACGGCATGTCCGGCGTCGGCAAGACGCAGCTCGCCGCCGAGTACGTGTACCGGTTCGGCTCCGAGTACGACGTGGTGTGGTGGGTGCCCGCGGACCGGCGTGCGCTCTACCGGCAGAAGCTCGCCGAACTCGCCCCGGAACTCGGCCTGTCCACCGGCGCCGAGTACGGCGAACGCCTGCGCGCCGTCCGCGACTCACTGCGCCGCGGCGACCCGCACGGCCACTGGCTGCTGATCCTGGACGGCGCGGACGAACCCGACCAGATCTGGGACCTCGTCCCGACCGGCCCCGGGCACGTCCTGATCACCTCCCGCAACCCGGAGTGGAGCGAGCACAACAGCAACCTCGTCGAAGTACCGGTCTACGAACGCGACGAGTCGGTCGCCTTCATCCGCCGCCGCGCCCCCCGCCTCACCCACACCGAGGCGGACCGGCTCGCCGAGGCGCTGGAGGACCTCCCGCTGCTGCTCGACCAGACCGCGGGCTGGCTGAACGACTCCGACATGTCGGTCGAGGAGTACATCGAACTCCTCGGCGGCGGCATCGACCAGGACGTCGTCAAGGTCTCCGCCGACTTCCCTCTCGCCTTCCAGACCGCCTGGTCGATACTGCTCAACAAACTCCGCGACACCGTCCCCGAGTCCGTCGACCTGCTGCGCCTGTGCAGCTTCTTCGCGCCCGGATCCATTCCCGTACGGCTGCTGAAGGAAATGCCGTCCGGGGAGCTGCCCGAACAGCTCTCGGGCCTGATGAACGACCCGCTGCTGTGGAACAAGGCGATCGGTCAGCTGCGCCAGTACTCCGTGGTCCGCCTGGAGTCCCACGACTCGATCATCGACGACGCGTCCTCGGGCGAGTCGATCTACCTGCACCGCATGGTCCACCAGATCGTCCGCAAGGACATGCCGGACCAGGACCGCCGGGAGTTCATCGATGTCGTACGCCGAGCCCTGGCGGCCGCCGACCCCGGCCGCCCCACGGACACCCGGCTGTGGCCCACGTACGCGGAGATCACCCCGCATCTGAAGTGGGCCGACGTCCTGCGCAGCACGGACCCCGCGGTGCAGAGCCTGGTGCTCAACTGCCTCCGCTACATGTACCTCTCGGGCGAGTACCGGGCCGGGATCAAGCTGGGCGCGCGTGCCATGGACGCCTGGCGGGAACTGCTGGGCGAGAACCACCCGCGGGTGTGGGACCTCAGCTACCACTACGCGAACCTGCTGCGGGCGGTCGGTGACTACGCCGGAACGGAGGCCATCGAGCGGGCCGCCGTCGACCATCTGCGGGCGGAGCGGGGCGCGCAGGACCTGGAGCATCTGCGCGCGGCCGGCGGTCTGGCGGCCGATCTGCGGGGGCTGGGGCGGTACGAAGAGGCCCTTGAGATGTCCGAGTGGATCCTGGGTGCCTACCGGGAGCTGCTGGGGGAGCAGGACTCGCGCACGCTGAACGCGCAGAACAACCTGGGTACGTCCCTGCGTCTCCTGGGCCGGTACAAGGAAGCGCTGGAGCTCAACAGGCGCACGCTGGAAGCACGTCGGCAATTGCTCCGCCACCGCCACAGCTGGACGCTCTACTCGGAGGTCAACTACGCCACCGACCTGCGTCTGCTCGGCCGGTACGACGAGGCCGAATCACTCCAGACCCAGAGCGCCCGGGTGCACAGCATCGTGATGGGCCAGGACAACCCGCAGACCCTGCGGGCCGAGCACAACCTCGCCCTCTGCCTGTACCGCACCGGCAAGCGGGCCGAGGCCGCGGAGCTGTTCACCCGGGTGCTGGAACGGGGCGAGCGGGTTCTGGGTGAGGAGGACCCGCTGACCATGATGTTCGCGGCCAGTCAGAGCTTCTTCGCTCGCGAACACGCCGACATCGACCAGGCTCGGGCCATAAGTGAGAAGGTCGTGAGTGGCTATGTCGACATGCTCGGTGAGGAGCATCCGTATGTCGCGGGCACCCGGGCCAACCATGCGCTGATCCTGCGTAACGTCGGCGAGCGGGACCACGCGCACCATCTACTGGAGGAAGCGCTCACCGATATGGGCCGGGCCGTGGGCGAGAACCACCCCTGGACCCTGGGCTGCGCGATCAACGCCTCGGCCCTGCGGAATCTCGTGGGTGACCCGGAGTCCGCCGCCGCGCTGACGGACGCGATCAGCACTCGGGCCATCGAGGTGCTCGGCCGGACCCACCCACTGACGCTCTCCGCCCGCATCGCACACGCGGCGGATCTGCGGGGCCTCCGTGACCTGCGGCACGCGGACAAGATCGAGTCGGAGGCGCTGGACGACCTGGGGAAGACCTTGGGTGCGCAACACGTCCACACCGTGTCGGCACGGTCCCGCATCCGGCCCTACTGGGACTTCGAGCCACAGATGATCTGATCTCGTAGATTCATTGATGCAACGTCAGTACCCTTGTTTTATAAGGGGGTTGAGCATCCAGGGGGGCGCATGACAGTCGTGGTGGGTACGGTGGTACCCGGCGAGGACGGTCCGATACCGGTCGTGGTGGACGCCGAGGCGTACACCACGCCCCAGGCGCCCGTCACTGACGCCGACTCGTTGTACGGGAGCGTGGACACCCGGGACGGCGCCGGTGCCGCCCGGCGCGCGCTGGGAGCGGCCGGCGATCTGTACGGGGACGGCCTCGACCTCGCCCGGCGCTGCGCCTCGCAGGCCATGCGCAGGCTGGGCGACCTCGGGGACGGTCTGCGGCCCGACGAGGTCGAACTCCAGGTCGGCATCACCTTCGAGGCGGGCATGGCCGCCGTGGTGAAGGCCGGCGCGGAGGCGCAGATCCAGGTCACCTTCCGCTGGCAGCCGGGGCGCGAGGAGCAGGCGACCGCGGTGGTGGCCCCGTCGTGAGCGGGGCGGCCGGGGAGGGGTCGCCGATGGCGATCCTCCCGTACAGCCGTGTCGTCGGGCAGGACGATCTGAAGCTGGCCCTGGAGCTGAACTTCATCGCTCCGGGCATCGGCGGCGTCCTCATCGCGGGGCAACGCGGCACGGCCAAGTCCACCGTGGTGCGGGCCTTCGCGCTGATGACCGGCGACCGGCTCCCCGTCACCCTGCCGATCAACGCGACCGACGACCGGGTGCTCGGCGGCTGGCAGCTGGACGCGCTGATGCGCGGCGATGCGAAGCGGCAGCCGGGACTGCTCGAAGAAGCCCACGAGAAGGGGCTGTTGTACGTGGACGAGGTCAACCTCCTGGACGACCACATCGTCAACATCATCCTCGACGTGGCCTCGACGGGCGTGCTGTCCGTCCAACGCGAAGGCATCGACACCAGGTCCCATGTCTCCTTCGGGCTGGTCGGCACGATGAACCCCGAGGAGGGCAGCCTGCGTGCCCAATTGCTCGACCGGTTCGGGCTGATGGTGGCCCCGGCCGAACTCGGCATCGAGGAACGGCACCTGATGATCACCACCGTGCTCACCTTCGAGGAGGAACGGCTGGTCCCCGATTCCGACTGGATCCGGTCCGCGGAGGAGGACAACCGGCAGCTGCGCGAAGAGCTGCTGGCAGCGCGGAACCGGTTGCCCGCCGTCCGGCTGGACACGGACATCAGCAGGCTGTGCGCCCAGGCCGCGGCGCGGACGAAGGCGGTCGGGCAGCGCGGAGACCTGGTGATGGCCAAGGCCGCGCGGGCCCTGGCCGCCAGGGAGGGGACGCAGAGCGTGGAGCCCGGGCAGGTGCGCCGGGTGCTGCCGTTCGCCCTGCGCCACCGGAGGCCCGACTCCGTTCACGGCTCGGAGCCCGCCTGGGGGCCGGACGAGGAAGCCGCTCTCGACGAGCTGTTCGGCTGAGTCGCGGATGTCCGGACGGCCTGTGCAGACCCAGGACCCCGGGGAGGGGGACGACGACTCCCTCCGGCTTCTGGCCGCGCTGGTCTGTTCCGCCCTGGAACCGTCCCTGACGGGAGTCCTCCTCTTCGACTGCCCGCCCCAGCACCTCGCCTCCGTCCGCGAGGCGTTCGCCCAGGTGCTGGGCCGGGCCGCGGGACACCCCTCGGGTCTCACGGTGCCGCAGACGGTGCTCGACGCGGCCACGGTCGACGAGGACCTGTGGGTACGGCCCCGCGCGCACCGCGGTCCGGGAGGCATCGAGTTCACCTTCGGGCCCGGGCCGCTGGCCGGGACGGGGAAGGGGCCGCAGGTCGTCGTCGTGCCCGACCTGGCCCGGCTGAGCGTGCCGGGCATGCGGGCCGCCGTGCAGCTCCTGGGGGCGGACACGGCCACGCTCGAACACTCCGGCATCCGGAACCGATGGCGGCCGCACGCCCGATGGCTGGCATGCTGCCGGTCCGAGGACGCCGAGCTCATCCCGCCGCACCTGCTGGACCGCTTCCCCGTCCGCCTCGCCGTCCCGGGGCTGCAACCGCGGCCGGGCCCCGACCCCCTCGGCAGCCTGCCCCCGGAATGGTCCGCCGCACTCGACCCGGCGACCCCGCGCACCCGCGTCACGCTCACCGACTCGTTCGCCCCCGCGGTGCTGCAACACCTGGAGGACCACGAGAGCGACGGGCACCGCCGTGCGCTCGCCCTGGCCCGGATCGCCCGCGCCCTGGCCCGGCTGGACGGCGGCGCACCCCTCGGCGGCCCGCTCCGGGGCACCGCAGCCCACGTCGGCCGGGCCGCCCGGCTGATTCGCCTCCGTACCGTCGACCGCTCTGAGCCACCCCCGGAAGGAAGCCCGGAGCCGCAGGCCGGTGCGCGCCCCGACACAGCCCCGGACCCTCTCCGCCCTGGGTCGGTGCGGCCTTCGGGAGGCGGTACGGAACCGGGCATCCCAGTGCACGACCCCCAGTCCGAAGTCCCGCTCGGACTGGGCCCGGTGACCGAAGGACGGCCGGCCACCGGCAACCCCTACCCGGAGGACAACGTGGGCCCCGGCCCGGACCGGGCCGCCCTCCGGGCCCCCGCCCGGCGCACTGCGGGCGCCCGTGCCGCACGGGGCCCGGTGGTGGGGGTGCGGCGCGCCCGTGACCTGTGGGACCTGGCTCCGTCCCGTACCGCGATGGAGGCCGCGAAGTACCGGGCGCACCGGGGCGGCAGCGGCCCGCTGCAGATCTACCCGCAGGACCTGCGGGGCTACGTGCGGGCGCCCGAACCTGTCCGCGTGCTCACCCTCCTCCTCGACCACACCTGTCGCGGGGACTGGGACTGGTCGGCGACGCTTGAGCCGTTCCTGCACTGGGCCTACGTCACCCGGGCGTCCGTCCAGGTCGTCGAGGTCGGTGGGGAGGGCGAGGCGAACGAGCTCCGGGCCGGGGCGTTCACCGCCCGCTCCACCCGCGACCCGAGGATCGCTGCCGCGCTGGCCCGCGGGCCCGGCCGCGCGACCCCGCTCGCGGACGGCCTCGACCGGGCCGGACACGCACTGCGCCGCGCGTTCCGGCATCACCGCGCCGGTCCCGTCGAGGCGTTGCTGGTCGTGGTCACCGACGGCCGCGGCAACGTTCCGCTGGCAGTGAGCCGCTCCGGCGTCCCTTCTCGGGGCCCGGTGCAACGGGCCGGGGTGGACGACGCGTTGGCCGTCGCCGATCGCATCCGCGCCCTGGGCCGGAGCCGGTTGCACAGTGTGGTCGTCGACCCGGGCCGCCACCCGTACACCCGTCTGCCGGCCATGCTGGCCGAAGCCCTGGGCTGCGGGGTCGTAGCAGGACGGACGGCCCCGGCGGGGCGGAGTCCGTGGACGGCGTCGCAGGGGGCGAAGCGTGGGTGAGGACCGCCGGCGCCTGATCGGGAAGCTGGTCGCGTCGGCCGTGCAGGCGTTGCCCGGGCAGCGCACCCCGGTACCGGAAGGGGCGCGTACGGCGGAGCCACGCCGCCTCGGTCCCGCCCCTGCCCGCACCGGCCGGGCACCCGACACGACGTACGCGAGCGTCCTCGTCCACCGCCACAGCAACGGGGGCCGGGAGGCGTTCGGGGTCGAGGCCTGGTGCCAGGGTGTGGAGACACTGCCGTACACCACGGGCGACGACTTTCTGCGGCCGTACGACATCAGCCTCGGCCATGCCCGAAGGGGCGGCACGGCCCCGTCCGAACTGTTCAAGTCCATCGAGCGCTGGTCGGGGTACCAGCACCCGCTGACGGAATGGATCAACCGGTGCCGGCAGGCCCACGGCGACGCACTGCAGCTCGTCATCCTGGACGAGACCGGCTTCGATCTGCCGTGGGAGGCACTCATCCTGCCCGCCGTGCCGGCAGCAGGGCTTCCGGAGGGGCCGCTGGGAGCACTCGTCGACATGGCGCGCTGGCTCGGCGGATTCCCGGTCGATGTGGCTGCGCCGAGCGGCGCGGTCGTGGGCTTCTTCCACTCCGACATGATGAGTGACCAGAACTTCTTCCAAAGCTATGAGCACCGGCCGCACTTCGGCATCGAGACCTTCCTCAAGAGCCTCGACGACCTCCCGGCGAAGCCGACCGGCATGGTCTACATGGGCTGCCACGGCACGTTCGACCACGAGGTACTCGCCAACCTCACCCTCGCCGGTGCGACCTGGGCGGACTACCAGAGGCACGGCATGCAGGTCCTGGGGCGGGAGCACGCGCTGGTCTGCCTCAACGCCTGCCACTCCGGTCGCCTCCTCGACTACGACAGGGACGGCAGGCAGGGACTGCGGGGCTTCACCCAGGTCTTTCTGGAGAAGGGCGCGGGCGGTTGCATCGTCTCGGCCGGAGAGGTCGGTGACGCCGAGGCCCGCGTCATGATCCGCCGGATCGTCGACACCGTCACCGAGGACCCCGAACGGCCGGTGGCCCGCGCACTGCGGTCCTTCCGAGCCGATGTCCACACGGCGTTCGCCGCCGAAGGCGACGTCCCGATGATGGTCAGAGACGATGGGACGTTCGACACGGACCGGCAGCGGAGCGTGCTGCGACTGCTGTACAGCCTGATGTTCCAGTACTACGGGCACCCCCTCAGCACCGTGCGCCTCAGCGGGCGCAGCCAGGGCGGCCCGGACCGGACGGAGGCGGGCGCGCCGTGACCCAGGAGGAACGCCCCCTGCTGATCGAGCCCGTCGTGGGCTGGCTGCCCGAGGTGGAACCCGGCCTCGTCCAGTGCGTCAGCGTGGACCTGCGCGGCCCACTCGACGACCGGGGGGAGACCGACGCCGACGCGTGGCCGTACGACGAGGAGGAGCTGGCCTTCAGCGCCTCGCTGGACGGTTCCCCCTACTTCGTCTGCGAGGTGCTCGACGACCCGGGGCTCGTCCTGCACCGCTTCGGAGGTACGTACGGTCCGGCGACGTTCCTCGTCACCGCGGGACCCTCCACCGGCCACGCCGTGCTGCGGCTGACCATCTTCAACCAGTGGGGTGCGACGGTACGCAAGGCCGAACTTCCCTGCGTCATCACGGAGCCGGCCGAGTCCGGCGGGAGGCTGCCCGCCGCTCGCAGCATTCCGGGCGCCCCCGCCGGTGGTGCCGGTCCGGACGACCCCGGCGACGGAGCGGGCGGCGACGGCGGGGGGCACGGGTGGCCCGGCACGTCCGCTCCCGCTCCGGGGAGGCGCGACGCCCGCCCCGGAAGACCCGCGCCTCCCGGCCGCCTCGACTCGAGCATCACCGTGAGCTTCGCGGGGTTCGACCGGGCCTGGGCGGCGTGGATCGCGGACCGGCTGGAGCGGCGCGGGGTGACCCTCATCCACCAGCGCTGGGATCCTCCGGCCGAACTGCCGCTGACGGAAGCCCTCACCGATCTCACGTTCTCCCCGGGCCGGGTCCTGATCCTGCTCAGCGACTGGTACTTCCAGCTCGGCCCGCGCAGCCACGAGGAGTGGAACCGGGCCCTGCGCGCGGTGGTCGCCCCCGACCCCCGCCGGTTTGCCGCGGTCTCCATCACGACCTCGGCCCTGCCCGGCGCCACATCGGTGTTCGCCGCGCCGGACCTCACCGGCGTCGGCGCGGACGAGGCGGAACGACGGCTGCTGGCAGGGCTGGGGCTGCCCACCGACCCGCTGCCCGCCCATGACGCGTCGCTGCCGGGACCTCGCTTCCCGGCCGACGTTCCCGAGGTCTGGAGTGGGGTCCCACGCCGCAACACCCGCTTCACCGGGCGGGAGGAATTGCTCGCCTCCGTGTACGGGACACTGCGCGCGGGAGGGCCTCGGCACGACAGCGTCACGCTGCACGGCATGTCCGGCGTAGGCAAGACGCAGCTCGCCGCCGAGTACGTGTACCGGTTCGGTTCCGAGTACGACGTGGTGTGGTGGGTGCCCGCGGACCGGCGTGCGCTCTACCGGCAGAGACTCGCCGAACTCGCCCCGGAACTCGGCCTGTCCACCGGCGCCGAGTACGGCGAACGCCTCCGCGCGGTCCGTGACGCGTTGCGCCGCGGTGAGCCGCATCGTCACTGGCTGCTGGTCCTGGACGGCGCGGACGAACCCGACCAGATCTGGGACCTGGTCCCGACCGGCCCCGGACACGTCCTGATCACCTCCCGCAATCCGGAGTGGAGCGAGCACAACAGCCACCTCGTCGAGGTACCGGTCTACGAACGTGACGAGTCGGTCGCCTTCATCCGCCGCCGCGCCCCCCGCCTCACCCACACCGAGGCGGACCGGCTCGCCGGCGCGTTGGAGGACCTCCCGCTGCTGCTCGACCAGACCGCGGGCTGGCTCAACGACTCCGACATGTCGGTCGAGGAGTACATCGAACTCCTCGGCGGCGGCATCGACCAGGATGTCATCAAGGTCTCCGCGGACTTCCCCCTGGCCTTCCAGACCGCCTGGTCGATACTGCTGAACAAGCTCAGGGAGACCGTCCCCGAGTCCGTCGACCTGCTGCGCCTGTGCAGCTTCTTCGCACCCGGGTCCATTCCCGTACGGCTGCTCAAGGCGATTCCGCTGGACGAACTGCCCGAACGGCTCCGGGGCCGGATGAATGACCGGCTCGGGTGGGACCGGGCGATCCATCAACTGCGCCAGTACTCCGTGGTCCGCGTGGAGGCCCACGAATCCGTCGCCGGGGATCTGACCTCGGGCGAGTCGATCTACCTGCACCGCATGGTCCACCAGATCGTCCGCAAGGACATGCCCGAGCGCGAACGGCCGGTATTCGCCGAGGGTGCGCGCCGTGCCCTTGCCGCCGCCGACCCGGGTGACCCGTCGGAGACCACTCGCTGGCCGGTCTACGCGGCACTCACCCCCCACCTCGAATGGGCGGAGATCCTGGACGGTACGGACGCGGCGGTGCACCAGCTGGCCCTCAACTGCCTTCGCTATATGTACCTTTCGGGGGAGTACGGAAGCGGTGTCCGGTTCGCCCGCCCGGCGATGGACTCCTGGGAGGCACTGCTCGGGCCCGCCGACCCCCGGATCTGGGCGCTGCGCCACCACTACGCCAACCTGCTGCGGGCCCTCGGCGACTACCGCGGCAGCGAGAGCGTCGAGCGTGCCACCGCCGACTTCCTGGCCGTCGAGCGCGGTGAGCTGGACCTCGACCACCTGCGCGCCGCCGGCGGTCTCGCCGCCGATCTGCGAGGCCTCGGACGTTATCAGGAGGCCCTGGACCTCTCCGCCTCGATCCTGGAGCGTGACCGGAGACTGCTCGGACCCGAGGACTCCCGCACGCTCAACGCGGAGAACAACCTCGCTGTATCGCTGCGGCTGCTCGGCCGGTACGAAGAGGCGAGGCAACAGGACGAGCGCACCCTGGCCCTGCGCCGGTCCGTCCTGGCGCCGAACGCGCCGCCGACCCTCTACTCGGAGATCAACCTCGCCATGGACCTGCGGCTCCTCGGCCGGCACCGGGAGGCCGAACTGGCCCTGCGCGAGACGGTGGGGCGCCATCTGCGGGGCATGGGCGGCAACAACCCGCAGACGCTGCGCGCCCAATACCACTTGACGCTCTGCCAGTACGCGCTGGAGGGAGCCGTGTCCGCGCTTCCGGCGCTCGCCGCGACCAGGCAGAGCGCCCTGCGGCTCCTCGGTGAGGACGACCCCCTCACTCTTCTGATCACCACGGCCGTCGCCACGGCGGAGAGGGAGGCCGGCGAACCCCGACAGGCCCTGGAACTGCACGAACACGTGGCGAACGGCTACCGGCGGATGCTGGGCGACCGGCATCCGTACACGATCGGCGTCGAGGGCAACCTGGGGCTGATGCACTGGTCGCTCGGGGACCGCGATCTCGGTTCCCAGCGGGTCGAGCGGGCCCGTATCGCGATGGCGGGCGCGGTCGGCGAGGAGCATCCCTGGACGATCGGCTGCGCGATGAACACGGTCGTGATGAGGGCCCGCACAGGACGGCTCGGCGCCGCGCGCGAGCTGGGCCGGGTCACGTGCGAGCGCGCCAATGCCACGCTGACGTCCCGCCATCCGCTCTCCGTGGCCTGCTACGCCGCGATCGCGACCAGGCCGGCAGACGGCGACCCCGTGTTCTGGCCCTTCGAACCGCTCATCATCTGAGGGGAAGACGGCCCCTCGCACCCACGCCGAAGGCCCGCCCCCGCGATCATCTCGCGGAGCCGGGCCCTCGTTTCGTACATGCGCCGGTCAGGCCTCGAAGACCTCCGCGACCAGCTGAGCCTGCTCCGTCTGGTGGCGCTTGGCCGAGCCGACCGCCGGGGAAGAGCCGCGCGGCCGCGAGATGCGGCGCAGGCGCTCACCGTGCGGGACGTCGGCGCCGACGGCCAGGTCCAGGTGGTCGATCAGGTTCAGGGCGATGAACGGCCATGCGCCCTGGTTGGCCGGCTCCTCCTGGGCCCACAGGTACTTCGCCGCGTTCGGGTACTTGGCGATCTCGGCCTGGAGCTCCGCGCCCGGCAGCGGGTACAGGCGCTCCAGACGGATGATCGCGGTCTCCGTGTCGCCGCGCTTCTGGCGCTCGGCGTCCAGGTCGTAGTAGACCTTGCCGGCGCAGAAGACGACCTTGCGGACCGCGCTCGGGTCGACCGAGTCGTCGCCGATCACCGGGCGGAAACCGCCGACGGTGAACTCCTCCGCCTTCGACGCCGCCGCCTTGAGGCGGAGCATCGACTTCGGGGTGAAGACGATCAGCGGCTTGTGGTGCGGGTTGTGCACCTGCCACCGCAGAAGGTGGAAGTAGTTCGACGGCAGGGTCGGCATCGCGACCGTCATGTTGTCCTGCGCGCACATCTGGAGGAAGCGCTCCGGGCGGGCGGACGAGTGGTCCGGGCCCTGGCCCTCGTAGCCGTGCGGCAGCAGCAGCGTGACGCCGGAGGTCTGGCCCCACTTCTGCTCGGCCGAGGAGATGAACTCGTCGACGACGGTCTGCGCGCCGTTGACGAAGTCACCGAACTGGGCCTCCCAGACGACGAGCGACTCCGGGCGGGCCAGCGAGTAGCCGTACTCGAAGCCCATCGCCGCGTACTCGCTGAGCAGCGAGTCGTAGACGTTGTAACGGGCCTGCTCGTCGGTGAGGTAGAGCAGCGGGGTGTAGTCCTCGCCGGTCACCTGGTCGACCAGCACCGCGTGGCGCTGGCCGAACGTGCCGCGGCGGGTGTCCTGGCCGGCGAGCCGGACCGGGGTGCCCTCCATCAGCAGCGAACCGATGGCCAGGGTCTCGCCCATGCCCCAGTCGATCGTGCCGTCCTCCACCGAGGCCGCACGACGCTGCATCTGCGGCATCAGGCGCGGGTGGACGGTGATGTGGTCCGGGATGTTGACCTGCGACTCGGCGATCCGCTTCACGACCTCCTGGGAGATCGCGGTGGTCACGGCCACCGGGAACTCGGCCTGGGGGTCCGACACATGCGGCTGCGCCGGGTGCGAGGTGGCCTCGCGGACCTCCGCGAACACCTTCTCCAGCTGACCCTGGAAGTCCTGGAGCGCCTGCTCCGCCTCTTCCAGCGTGATGTCGCCACGACCGATGAGGGACTCGGTGTACAGCTTGCGCACCGAGCGCTTCTTGTCGATCAGGGTGTACATCTGCGGGTTGGTGAACTGCGGGTTGTCGCCCTCGTTGTGACCGCGGCGGCGGTAGCAGATGAGGTCGATCACGACGTCCTTGTTGAACGCCTGACGGAACTCGAAGGCCAGCCGTGCGACACGGACGACGGCCTCGGGGTCGTCACCGTTGACGTGGATGATCGGCGCCTCGATCATGCGCGCCACGTCGGTGGCGTACATCGAGGAGCGCGAGGACTCCGGGGCGGCGGTGAAGCCGACCTGGTTGTTGATCACCACGTGCACGGTGCCGCCGGTGCGGTAGCCGCGCAGCTGCGACATGTTGAGCGTCTCGGCGACGACGCCCTGGCCCGCGAAGGCCGCGTCGCCGTGGAGCGCGACGGGCAGGACGGTGAAGTCAGTGCCGCCCTTGTTGATGATGTCCTGCTTGGCGCGGGCGATGCCCTCCAGGACCGGGTCGACCGCCTCCAGGTGCGAGGGGTTGGCGGCCAGCGAGACCTTGATCTGCTCGCCGTCCAGGCCGGTGAAGGTGCCCTCGGCGCCCAGGTGGTACTTGACGTCGCCGGAGCCGTGCATCGACTTCGGGTCGAGGTTGCCCTCGAACTCCCGGAAGATCTGCGCGTACGACTTGCCGACGATGTTCGCCAGCACGTTCAGCCGGCCGCGGTGGGCCATGCCGATGACGACCTCGTCGAGGCGGGCCTCGGCGGCGGAGTCGATGACCGCGTCGAGCAGCGGGATGACGGACTCGCCGCCCTCCAGCGAGAACCGCTTCTGGCCGACGTACTTCGTCTGCAGGAAGGTCTCGAACGCCTCCGCGGCGTTCAGCCGGCGCAGGATGCGCAGCTGCTCCTCGCGCTCGGGCTTGGGGCGCGGACGCTCCACCCGGTCCTGGAGCCACTTGCGCTGCTTCGGGTCCTGGATGTGCATGAACTCGATGCCGGTGGTGCGGCAGTACGACTCACGCAGCACACCGAGGATGTCGCGGAGCTTCATCATCGTCTTGCCGGCGAAACCGCCGACCGCGAAGTCCCGCTCCAGGTCCCACAGGGTGAGGCCGTGCTCGGTGATGTCCAGGTCGGGGTGCTTGCGCTGGTGGTACTCCAGCGGGTCGGTGTCGGCCATGACGTGGCCGCGGACCCGGTAGGAGTGGATCAGCTCGAAGACCCGTGCGGCCTTGGTGACGTCGTCGTCGTGCGAGGCGTCGATGTCCTTGAGCCAGCGGACCGGCTCGTAGGGGATGCGCAGCGCCTTGAAGATCTCGTCGTAGAACTCGTTCTCGCCGAGCAGCAGCTGGGAGAGGATCCGCAGGAACTCGCCGGAGGCGGCGCCCTGGATGACCCGGTGGTCGTACGTCGAGGTCAGCGTCATGACCTTGGAGATGCCCAGCTTGTTCAGGGTGTCCTGCGACGTGCCCTGGAACTCCGCGGGGTAGTCCATCGCGCCGACGCCCATGATGAGGCCCTGTCCGGGCATCAGGCGGGGCACCGAGTGAACGGTGCCGATGCCGCCGGGGTTGGTCAGCGAGGCGGTGACGCCGGTGAAGTCGTCCATGCCGAGCTTGCCGTTGCGGGCCCGGCGGACGATGTCCTCGTAGGCCTGCCAGAACTCGAAGAAGTTGAGCGTCTCGGCCTTCTTGATGGCCGCGACGACCAGCTGGCGGTCGCCGTTCGGCTTCACCAGGTCGATGGCGAGGCCGAGGTTGACGTGCTCCGGCTTCACCAGGGTCGGCTTGCCGTCCTTCTGGGCGAAGGAGTAGTTCATCGCCGGCATGGCCTTGAGGGCCTGCACCATCGCGTACCCGATGAGGTGCGTGAAGGAGATCTTCCCGCCGCGGGCGCGCTTGAGGTGGTTGTTGATGACGATGCGGTTGTCGAAGAGCAGCTTCACCGGGACGGCGCGGACGGACGTGGCCGTCGGCAGTTCCAGCGAGGCGTTCATGTTCTTCGCGACAGCGGCGGAGGGGCCGCGCAGCGTCACGTACTCCGGACCGGCCGGGGCCTCGGTGGCCGGGGCGGCGGGAGCCTTCGCGGCCGGAGCCGGTGCGGCCTTCGCCGGTGCGGCCTTCACCGGAGCCGCCGGGGCGGCAGGTGCGGATGCGGCCGGAGCGGGCGCCGGAGCAGCGGGTGCGGCCGGAGCCTTGGCCGCGGGTGCGGCAGGCGCGGCCGGAGCCGGTGCGGTGGCGGCCGGCGCCGCGGGCACCGCAGCCCCCGCGGCTGCGGCGCCGGGAACGGGCTTGTCCGCCGTGCCGGACGTACCCGGCTTGTAGTCGGCGAAGAAGTCCCACCAGGCGCGATCGACCGAATTGGGATCCTGGAGGTACTGCTGGTAGATCTCGTCGACGAGCCACTCATTGGGGCCAAAAGCGGCAGCCGGGTTCGTACCCGGGCTGGCTTGGTCGGTGGAGATGCTCGAGTTACTGGGGGACTGAGACGACACGGCGGCAACCGCCCTCTTCCGCTTCACAAGGTGATGGACAGCGGAAATCAAGGCTACGCCTCCCCGGCCGTTCCATGCAGGCCGGGCCGGTCTTCGTCGTGCAAGTCACATCGAAAGTCGGGTTTCGGGGCAGGAAATGGCGGGAAACAAGCTTGGTTCCGCTTAGCTCCGGGTACGCGAGACCGTAGTTACGGCCCCTTGGACCGTACCCCTTGAACAGAACACGTAGAACGTGCCCTTCCGGTTCGAACCCTATGTCAACCTCGCGGCTGACGGATCCCCGGAAGAGTGACGCGTATGCGGCAGCCGCGAGCGGATTCGGCCACGCCGATCCGGCCGCCGTGCAGATCCACCGCCCAGCGGGCGATCGCCAGGCCCAGTCCCGTACCGCCGTCGCTTCCCGGACCGTGCGGAGAGGACACGTCGCCCCGGTTGAACCGCTCGAAGACCCGGTGCCACTCGGACTCCGGGATGCCGGGGCCCTCGTCCGTGACCTCCAGGTGCAGCGACTCGGGCTGTGCGCCGCGCCGGGCGCGCACGGTGACCCGGCCGTGCGGCGGACTGTGCTTCACGGCGTTGTCGATCAGGTTGGCCACGACCTGGTGCAGCCGCTCGGCGTCCGCGTGCGCGGTCAGCTCCGGTGGCGACACGTCCAGGTGCAGATGCACGTCCGTACGGGAGTGGTTGCCGGAGCCCGAGGACAGCCGGCGGTGTGCGGCGGCGAGGTTCGCCTCCTTGAGGACCCCCGACAGATAGGGCCACACCTCGAAACGGCCGGCCTTCAGCGTGACCACGCCGTTGTCCAGCCGGGACAGGTCCAGCAGCGTCTCCACGAGCCTGCCGAGCCGTTCCGTCTGTTTCAGGGCCGTGCGCATCGTCTCCGGATCGGCCGCGGACACCCCGTCCACGACGTTCTCCAGCACGGCTCTCAGCGCCGCGATGGGTGTGCGCAGCTCATGTGAGACATTCGCCACCAGCTCCTTGCGGTGCCGGTCCACGGCCGCCAGGTCGTCGGCCATCAGGTTGATCGTCTGCGCCAGGTCGCCGAGCTCGTCGCGCCGGTCGGCGCCGCTCACCCGTCTGGTGTAGTCGCCGTGCGAGATCGACCGGGCGACGGCCCTCATCTCGTCCAGCGGCGCGGTCAGGCCGTGCGCCACGAACTGGGTGATCAGGAGCGTCGCGATCACCGAGAACACCGTGATGAACCGCAGCTCCGTGCGCGTGCGCATGGCCACCATGACCAGCCCGGTCGTGATGAACACCGAGACGACGACCAGGGTGCCCAGCTTGGCCTTGATCGAGAACGGCCGGAGCCCCGGTCCGGGCGCGGTCATGGCGCGGGGGTCTCCAACGCGTAACCGACACCGTGCACGGTCCGGATCCGCTCCGCGCCGATCTTCCGGCGCAGCGCCTTGATGTGGCTGTCGACGGTACGGGTGCCCGAGGCGTCCGCCCAGTCCCAGACCTCCGCCAGCAGCTGCTCCCGGGAGAGCACCGCGCGCGGGGTGTTGGCCAGACAGACCAGCAGGTCGAACTCGGTCGGCGTCAGGTGCACGTCATCCGCGCGGACCCGCACCCGGCGCTGCGCGTGGTCGATCTCCAGCTCGCCGAGGCGCAGTATTCCGCTGCGGGGCGTCACGGCGGCCAGTGCGGCCCGCTCCACCCGGCGCAGCAGGACGTGGACCCGGGCCGCCAGCTCACGCATGGAGAACGGCTTGGTCATGTAGTCGTCCGCGCCGACGCCGAGGCCGACGAGCATGTCGGTCTCGTCGTCGCGGGCGGTCAGCATCAGTACCGGCACCGGGCGCTGGGCCTGCACACGCCGGCAGACCTCCAGGCCGTCGAAGCCGGGAAGCATGATGTCGAGCACCATCAGGTCCGGCTGCCAGGCCTCGGCCGCGTCCACGGCCGCGGGGCCGTCGAGTGCGGTCTGCACCAGGAAGCCCTCGGCCCGAAGCCGGGCGGCAATGGCATCGACGATCGTGGCGTCGTCCTCGACCACCAGCACGCGGCGCTGCGCGCCCGGGGTGGCCGCGACACCTGTGTGGGTGGTGTGTGTCTGTTCCATCGCCCCGCCCCTGCCCGTTCTCACGGAGGCCATTCCCCCGGACGTACGGTCTTCGCTCGTGAATTTCGTGGGTGATCCCGCTATCGGTCAGCAGCGTAAAGGCAGCAGAGGGCTCCCGGCTACGCAGGGTGCAAGCCCGCAGGGGCGGGTCGGGGGCGCAGCGGAGGCGGAGTGTCGCGCTTGTGGCGCTTGGCCCCCGGGCGTCCCGGGGTCCCGCATACCCGGCGGGGGGTTATCAGGCTGCTCGAATTGCGAGATGGACCACGTCGGGCACACCTCGGGCAACGCCTACCTCTTCCGTCCGTACCCCACGGAATCCGGCATTCCGCAAGGCTTGTTCGAACTCCTTGGACGGCTGTGCGGACCACACCGCGAGCACGCCGCCCGGCGTGAGCCGCGCGTGGCAGTCGGCGAGCCCGGCGGGGGAGTACAGATTTCCGTTGTCGTCGGTGACGGTCCAGTCCGGCCCGTTGTCGATGTCCAGACACAGTGCGTCGTAACGGTCCGTAGTCGTACGGAGGTGGGCGACGAGGTCCGTGGTCAGGACCACGGTCCGCGGATCGGCCAGCGCCGCCCCCGAGATCCCGGCCAGCGGCCCGTCCCGGTGCCAGTCGACGATGGCCTGCTCCCGCTCGGCCACCGCGATCCGCCCCCACCGCGGCTCGGCGGCGGCCCGGGCGAGCGAGAACCCGACGCCGAGCCCGCCGATGAGCACCGCGGGGCCGGGGCGGCCGGCGGGCAGCGCGTCGAGCGCGGCGTCGATCAGCAGCCGCTCGGAGCGCCCGTCCGAGGTGTCCATCAGGAAGCACCCGTTGGCGATGATCTCGAAGTCGTCGCCGCGCCTGCGCAGGACGACCTCCCCGTACGGTCCCTCGCGGCGGTCCAGGGTGACGGGGGCGAGGGCGTCGGGGCCGAAGGTGAGGGACATGGCGATGGTCTCCGGTGGCTGGCGGTCGCTGTTCCCGCCATCCTGTCGCGTGCCGCAGCGGCCGGGCCGGCGGTTTACCCGAACGGGGTGCGGGATCAGCCGCGTTCGCGGCCCACCGCGGAATCGCTCCCGCTCGTGAGCGTCGCTGGCGGACCCGGTCAGGGGCGTGGCGCCTTCTCGCCGTGCACCGCGATGTGCTCGGCCGCCAGCCAGGGAGCGAGATCGTCGACGAGCAGGGACAGGACGGCCGGGTCGGCGCTCGGGGTGCGGCCGGTGCGCGCGGCCAGCCGCATCTGCTCGGTCCGTTCGGGGAGGTGCGGGTGGTAGTGGGCGAAGAGCTCGGCGGACTCGGCCAGGTCACTGGTCCAGCCGCCCCACTGCGGCATGACCAGGGTGAAGCCCGTACGCACGATCCGGCGTGCGACCCCCCGGCTCAGGGTGCGTCGCGCGGTGTCCGTGGTCGCCGCGGCGGCCCGCTCGCGCCAGCGGGGGAGCGCCAGGCACAGGTCGCCGTTGGTCTCGCGGGCGAGCAGCGAGGTCGGGCGGTAGCGCGGCAGCCGGGCGGCGAGGTCGTCGCCGAGCAGTGGGGTGCACAGGCAGGCGACGAAGAAGCCCCCGTCATGGCGTTCGAGTGCGCTGAGCAGAGTGGCCGTGCCGGAGAGCAGGATGCCGACACCGTCGATCTCGTCGAACGCCGCGTCCAGGGCGGTCTCGACGGCATCGGCGTCCGCGCGGTCCGCCCCGGTCGGCTCGTCGCGCAGGGCGAGCAGCAGGTCCAGGTCGGAGACCCCGGGCGCGGCCGTGCCGCGCGGGATGCTGCCGTAGATGTAGGCGCTGTCCAGCCGGGCGGGACCGAAGACCTCGGCGATCCGGGAACGGGCCGCGGACACGACCGGCGCGAACGCGGGCCGCACCCGGTCCAGTGAGCCCTCCCGCGCGATCGTGCCGTCCTCGTTGAGCCCTCGATCACCGCTCATGCCCTCCACGTAGAGCCCCCGATCGCCGCTCATGCCGTCCTCGTCGAGTCCTCGATCGCCGCTCATGCCGTCCTCGTTGAGCCGTCGATCGCTGTTCATGAGGACTTGCTGCCCCGCGGCAGCGGCCCCGGTGCCGCGAAGGTCACCTCCGCGGCCCGCGCCGTGACATCGGCGTCCGCGCTGATCGCCCAGGCCGCGACCCGGGAGACCACGGCGGCCGGGACCGACTCGCTGATTCCTGGGGCGGCCGGGATGTCCTGCGTGGCGTGCGCGTCGTGGGGGAGGACGACCCGGTAGCCCAGGGCCAGCGCCGTGCGGGCCGTCGCCTGGACGCAGATCTCCGACATCAGGCCGCAGACGGTGACGGCCCCGACGCCCGCCGCGCTCAGGACGGAGCCCAGCGACGTCTCCGCGAAGCCGTCGTCCCGCGTCTTGCGGATCACGAACTCCGTGGGACCCGTCTCGACCGGCAGGTGGAGCGCCCAGCCGGGGGTGTGCGGCTCGTCGCCCGAGCCCGGGGCGCCGTCGTTCTGCAAGTGCACGACGAGCGCACCGCTCCGGCGTGCGCGGGCGATCAGGTCCGCCGTCCGCTCCAGCAGCCCGGCCGCGCCGGGCACGGCCCGGCCTCCGGTCACTCCGGCTTTCTGGACGTCCACGACGAGCAGGGCCTGGCAGGGAGGCGCGATATCGGTCATGGGGTCATCGTGTCCGGCGGCGACTTCGCGTTCCACGGGATTTCGCGCGGTCCCGGGTCCGCGGGCGGAGGGACTAAGGCGCCCGGGCCCGGCGTTGGACCAGGGCATGAGGCGGCAGTCGTACGTGATCGCTCACAGCGAACGCACCCCCGGGAACATTGAGCGGCTCAGAAGCATTGAGTCTGCATAACTCAACTTGACTGCCGAAGGGGAGATCATGGCTACTGAGTCCAATGCGGTCACACCGCTCACGCTGCCTGTGCTGCCGCTCGACGACGAGGTCGTGCTGCCCGGAATGGTGGTGCCTCTCGACCTGTCCGACAGCGAGGTCCGGGCCGCGGTGGAGGCCGCGCAGGCCGCAGCCCGCGAGGGCGGCGGCAAGCCCGAGGTGCTGCTCGTTCCGCGCATCGACGGGAACTACACCGGGATCGGTGTCATCGGCACCGTCGAGCAGGTCGGACGGCTCTCGGACGGCGACCCGGGTGCCCTCATCCGCGGTCGTGGACGCGTACGGATCGGGGCCGGGACCAGCGGGCCCGGTGCCGCGCTCTGGGTGGAGGGGACCCGGGTCGACGGCACCGTCCCCGAACCCCTTCCCGGAGCCGTCGCCGAACTGGTCAAGGAGTACAAGGCCCTCGCCACCAGCTGGCTGAAGACGCGCGGCGCCTGGCAGGTCGTGGACCGCGTCCAGCAGATCGAGGACGTCTCCGCGCTCGCCGACAACTCCGGCTACTCCCCCTTCCTGACCACCGCCCAGAAGGTGCAGCTCCTGGAGACCGCCGACCCGGTCGCCCGTCTGAAGCTCGCCATCCAGTGGCTCGGCGAACACCTCGCCGAGCAGGACGTCGCCGAGTCCATCGCCAAGGACGTCCAGGAGGGCGTCGACAAGCAGCAGCGCGAGTTCCTGCTGCGGCGCCAGCTCGACGCCGTACGCAAGGAGCTCTCCGAGCTCAACGGCGATCCGGAGGACGAGTCCGACGACTACCGGGCACGCGTCGAGGCCGCCGACCTTCCCGAGCACGTCCGCGAGGCCGCGCTCAAGGAGGTCGACAAGCTGGAACGCGCCTCCGACCAGAGCCCCGAGGGCCCCTGGATCAGGACCTGGCTCGACACCGTCCTCGAACTCCCGTGGACCGAGCGGACCGAGGACGCCTACGACATCAAGGGTGCCCGGGAGATCCTCGACGCCGAACACGCGGGCCTCCAGGACGTGAAGGAGCGCATCACCGAGTACCTCGCGGTGCGCAAGCGGCGTGCCGACCGCGGACTGGGTGTGGTCGGAGGCCGGCGCGGCGGCGCGGTGCTGGCCCTGGTCGGGCCGCCCGGGGTCGGAAAGACCTCGCTCGGCGAGTCCGTGGCGCACGCCATGGGGCGCAAGTTCGTCCGGGTCGCCCTCGGCGGTGTCCGGGACGAGGCGGAGATCCGGGGCCACCGGCGTACGTATGTCGGCGCGCTGCCCGGCCGCATCGTCCGGGCCATCAAGGAGGCCGGCTCGATGAACCCGGTCGTCCTCCTCGACGAGATCGACAAGGTCGGCTCCGACTTCCGCGGCGACCCCGCCGCGGCCCTCCTCGAAGTGCTCGACCCGGCCCAGAACCACACCTTCCGCGACCACTACCTGGAGGTCGAGCTCGACCTCAGCGATGTCGTCTTCCTGGCCACGGCCAATGTGCTCGAAGCCATCCCGGAGGCACTGCTCGACCGGATGGAACTGGTCAGGCTCGACGGCTACACGGAGGACGAGAAGGTCGTCATCGCCCGCGACCACCTGCTCCCGCGCCAGCTGGAGCGGGCCGGTCTGGAGGAGGACGAGGTCGCTCTCGACGAGTCGGCGCTGCGGAAGCTGGCCGGCGAGTACACGAGGGAGGCCGGGGTCCGGAACCTGGAGCGGGCCGTCGCCCGGCTGCTGCGCAAGGTCGCGGCCCAGCACGAGCTCGGCGACCGGGAACTGCCGTTCACGGTGACCGACGAGGACCTGCGCGGGCTCATCGGCCGGCCGCACCACGTCCCCGAGTCCGCCCAGGACCCGGCCGGGCGCCGTACCGCGGTGCCGGGCGTGGCCACCGGGCTCGCGGTGACCGGAGCCGGGGGTGACGTGCTCTTCGTGGAGGCGTCGCTCGCCGACCCGGAGACCGGGGCGTCCGGCCTGACCCTCACCGGTCAGCTCGGCGACGTCATGAAGGAGTCCGCGCAGATCGCGCTGAGCTTCCTGCGCTCGCACGGCGCGGAGCTGGAACTGCCGGTCGCCGACCTCAAGGACCGGGGCGTGCACATCCACTTCCCGGCGGGCGCGGTCCCCAAGGACGGCCCGAGCGCGGGCATCACCCTGACGACCGCGCTGGCCTCGCTGCTCTCCGGGCGGCTGGTCCGTACGGATGTGGCGATGACCGGTGAGGTGTCGCTGACCGGACGCGTCCTGCCCATCGGCGGCCTGAAGCAGAAGCTGCTCGCCGCCCACCGCGCGGGCATCACCACGGTGGTGATCCCGCAGCGCAACGAGGCCGACCTGGACGACGTGCCCGCCGAGGTGCTCGACAAGCTGGAGGTCCACCCGGTCACGGACGTCCGCCAGGTCCTGGAGATCGCCCTCGCCCCGGCCTCGGCCCCGGCGGAGCGGAGGATTCCGGCCGCGGCGTGAGTGTCACGGCGTGACGGACGTGGCACCACGGACACGGCCGGGACGGGCGGCCCGTTCTCCCCCTCGCGGGGAGGCGGGCCGTTCCGCGTGAGCGGCGGTGGCTCAGGGGCGGTAGATGGTGCCCGGGACCGGCTCGGCCGGTGCCATCAGTTCCGGGACGGTGACGAAGGTGTAGCCGCGCTTCTTCAGTTCCTCGATGATGCCGGGCACCGCGGGCACCGAGCCCTTGTAGATGTCGTGCAGCAGGATGATGCCGTCCTTGGTCGCCTGGTCGAGGATCCGCTTCTTGATGAGCGCGGAGTCCGTCGTCGAGTAGTCCTTGGCGGTGGCGTTCCACAGGATCTGGGAGAGCCCGAGGTCCTTGCTGATCCCGGAGACCGTGTCGTCGGTGCGGCCCTGCGGCGGACGCATCAGCCGGGGCTTCTTGCCGGTGATGGCCTCTATCGCGTCCTGCGTCTTCTTCAGCTCGGCGCGTATCTCCGCGGGCTTCTTGTCCGTCAGGATCTCGTGCGACCAGGTGTGGTTGGCGACCTCGTGGCCCTCGGCCGCGATCCGGCGGACGATTTCGGGGTGCTTCTTCACATGGTTCTTGCCCAGCAGGAAGAACGTCGCGTGGACCTTCTCCTTCTTCAGGATGTCCAGCAGGTGGGGGGTGGCCTCGGCCGGGCCCGCGTCGAAGGTCAGGGCTATGCACTTCGCCTTGCGGCAGTCGACCGGGCCGAACGAGCCCTTCGCGTCCGAGCCGGCGTCGCCGCGGGCGGATCCGGGGGCCGTGGTCTCCATCGAACAGCCGCTCAGCGTCAGCGTGAGCGCCGTCACAAGAGCGACGGCCAACCCCGTGCCGATCGACTTCGTCCTACTGGGCAAGGCAGGTCACTCCCTCATGCATACGTCGCACTTATGTGCGCACTGCAAGGACTATACATAGCGCGTATACATACTGTGTATAGGGGGTGCCGGGGCCCGTTCGAGGCGCATTGTCGCTGGTCGGAGTGATGAAACGAGGCGGAGCCCGGTGACAGGGTGCGTCACCGGGCTCCGTGGAGATGAAGTGCGGGGCGGCTAGCCGTTGGCCAGCGCCTGTACGCGGTCGAGGGCGCCGTTGAAGTGGTTGTGGTCGCCCACCGTCGGGCCGGACGACGTGTACTGCCAGATCGTGTAGAAGCCCCAGCCGGCCGGGAGGGTGCCGACCGTGGTGTTGTAACGGGCCACCCAGAGCGGGTTGGTGGCGCCGAAGCTCGCGTTGTTGCCCGTGCAGGACTGCCACCAGCTGGTCGCCGTGTAGATGACCGCGTCGCGTCCGGTGCGCGCCTTGTACGTGTTCACGAAGTCACGGATCCAGGAGACCATCCCGGCCGCGGTCTTGCCGTAGCACTGCGCGCCGTACGGGTTCCACTCGATGTCGAGCACGCCGGGCAGCGTCTTGCCGTCCTTGGACCAGCCGCCGCCGTGGTCCACGAAGTAGTTGGCCTGGGTGGCGCCGCTCGTCGTGTCCGGGGTGGCGAAGTGGTACGAGCCGCGGATCATCCCGACGTTGTACGAGCCGTTGTACTGCTGGGCGAAGTCCTCGTTCGTGTAGTACGTGCCCTCGGAGGCCTTGACGTAGGCCCACTTGACCCCGCTGTTCCAGAGCGTCGACCAGGCCACGGCGTTCTGGTGGCCGCTCACGTCCACGCCTTCGGTCTGGACCGCGCGGGTGGTGGGCAGGCCGCCCTGGCCGTCGTGGGCGACGACGCCCATGCCCATCGTGGCCGTGCCCCGGGCGGGTGCGGTGGGGTCCCCGGCGGTGGGAGCCGCACCGGCGGCGCCGGGCAGGGCGACGAGGAGGGAGAGAGCTGCGAGCAGAGTTCCCGCCGCGGCGAAGCGCGAGCGACGGACTGTCGTGGAGCCGGATCTGTGCACGGGCATTGCGTGCCTCCGAGGCCTCAGTGGGGGGATCTGCTGACCCGGGGCACGACGGACGCACCCCTTGCGGCATGCCATGGTGTGAACATGCCATGCATGACGCTACGCACGTAGACCCGGGTGGCGGAAGAGGGCCTGGGCGGTGCCGTTGGTCTACTCCTGCGAAATACTGGTGGAGCTGCGGCGATGACCAGCGGTGAAAGAAACTTTCAGTGGCGGGAAAGCTCATGAGGGGTGTTGACGTGCACGGGAGCGAACGCGGGAGTGAACCCGGCGCAACCGCAGGAAATGGTGTGGACCACGAATTTCTCGCCCTGGAGCTGGAGTTGGCGGTCTTCCTGCGCCGCGCCCGGGCCAATTCCGGTGAAATGGCGCGCGAGGTGCACCCCGAACTGGAGGCGGCGGCCTACGGGCTCTTCGTACGCCTGGAATCGGCCGGCCGTCAGCGGGCCACCGACCTCGCTTCCTACTTCGGCGTCGGCAAAGCCACCATGAGCCGTCAACTGCGCGCCCTGGAAGACCTCGGCCTGGTGGCCCGCGAGCCCGACCCGGCCGACGGGCGGGCCTTCCTCGTCCACCTCACGGACGAGGGCCTCGCCCGCTTCCGCAGTGTCCGGGACGCGCGCCGCGACCGCTATGTGCGCAAGCTCGCCGACTGGGACCGCACCGAGGTCGCGGAGCTGGCCCGGCTGCTGCACCAGCTGAACGCCCGCGCCGAGAGCTGAACCGGACCGCCCCGCGCGGGACGCTTCACCTGCGCGCAGGACGGCACCTGCCGTGCGCGGGACGGTTCACCTCCTGTGCGTGGGACGGTTCGCCTCCTGTGCGTGGGACGCTTCACCCGCCGTGCGCAGGGCGGTTCACCTCCTGCGCGCGGTACGACACCCGCCGCGCGTGGGACGCATCACCTGCCGCCCTGCGCGCAGGGCGGTTCACAGTTGCGCGTAGACCGCCGTCGCGTCGTCGTGCTGCTTGCTCCGCCGCAGGTACGTACGGTCCGTGTCCGCCTTCTCCAGGGCCCGGACCCGGTCGATCAGCCCCTGGGGGCCCTCCTTGTGGAGCACCCCCAGGCAGTCCGCCCAGTCGCCCTCGCCGAACATCTCCGTCCAGCGGCTCGCCCCGTCCGTCATCGCGGCGACCGCCCGCACCCCGGCGCGCGGCGTACGGCCGGTGACCGCGCGGTCCGCGACGGCCGGGTCGGCCGCGGCGGTGAAGAAGCCGCCCTCCTTGTTCCGTACCTGTGCGTCGGCGATGACCTCGGAGGCCAGGGACCCCGGCGGCAGCCGGTCGAGCCGGTCGTCCAGCACGGCGCGGACGGTGCCGCCCGGCGACTCGAACAGCAGCACCGAGTCGGACAGCACCAGGTGTTCGATCTCCGCCTCGTCCCAACGCACCATCACGACCGTTGCCTGTGGCGTCCGTACGTGAGAAAGGTCACACAGGGAACGGTGCGTGTCGGCGGTGCGCCGGATGGACTCCGCGAGGATCTCCCGCAGGGGCAGATCTCGCCGCGAACCCGACAGTTCGACCAGAGCGCCACCGAGTCGCGCCGTGAACCACGGGACCGAGTGCGCACAACCGTCGTCACCCCGCGGCGGAGTCACCCCGTCGAGCAGGACGAGCCCTCCACCCTGGCCGGAGGCGGGCAGGACCGTGGCCGCCCAGTCCTCGTTCGGGCGCCCGGCGAGGCCGGCGGCGGTGGCGAGTTCGATGCGCATGCGGCCAGTCTGCACGATGCCTTCACGGGGCCTGCACCGACCGGGGATTGGCCCGTACCAGCAGGTCAGAAGGGCGGGTGGAGCGGAAGGAATCACTCCGGGAAGTGTGCGGGCGGGCATCCTGCCAAAGCCTGCCCCGAAGATCCAGCCGGGCGCCCGGGTGTGCCGTGAGGGCCCCGGGGGGAGACTTGTTCGCCAACTCCGGAGTGCGGTTCACTCGTTCGAGTGGCGGAGCGGTTGATGCGCGCCCCCCTCTCAAAAGCACTGGAATGGTCAGAAGCCGTACCAGGGGTCGGGGCGCTCGTTCACGTGACCGAGCGTCACCTCTGCTTCAAGGGCGGACGAGTCGAGATTGCGAGCACCGGTGCAGAAGAAGCGGCCTCGGAGCAAGGGCAGCAAGCACAGTGGTTCCGAGGTGGCGTCGTCGGCGCCGGCCGAGAGCGGGCGCACCGTGCGCGTGCGAAGCCGGCTCGTCGCGGGCGTCGCCGTCGTCGGGATCACCGTCATAGCCGCGGGAGCGCCCGCGGCCCTGAGCGCCTCCTCCGACCTGACGGAATCACAGCGCCTGGTCACCCTCGCGGAGCTGAACCAGCAGGCCATCGCGCTCGCGCACTCACTCGCCGACGAGCGCGACGAGGTCACCACCTTCATCGCCGCCGGCCGGGAGGGCAAGCCCGGCGCCACGAGCGGTTCAGCGGGCAGCCGAAGCGCCCGCGTCGACCAGCAGGTGGACGAGATCCGGGACGCGGCCTCCGCCGTCCTGCGCCGCGACCTCTCCACCATCCCCTCTCTGCGCCGCGACGCCATCAGCGGCAAGGGCACGGCGCTGGAGGCCCACCGGGCGTACACCGAGGTCATCGCCAAGCTCCACGACCTCGCCGAGGAACTCGCGGACAGCACCTCTCCGCGCGCCGCCGAAGCGGTCCGCGCCCCCCTCGCGCTCGGCCGGGCCACCGAACAGGCCTCCGCCACCCGCGGGCTGCTGCTCGCCGCGCTCGCCGTCCCCCGCAAGGAGCCGGCCGAACCGCAGATCGACCCCTTCACCGGCCTGCCCGTCCAGACCCAGGACGAGGGCGAGACCAAGGAGGACCGCACCCGCGACGAGCTGAGCGGCGCCGCCCAGCAGTCCAGGGTCGGCGAACTCTCCGCCCTCGCCGACTTCGACCAGGCCGCCGGCACCACCGCCCGGGACAAGCTGTCCACCACGGTCACCGGTCCCGAGGTCAACAGCGCGGAGAAGTACCTCGCCGGGCTCACCGACCGCCCCGAGCTCTCCGAGTCCGACCAGAAGGTCAGCAGCAAGAAGCTTCAGGCTGCCCTTTCCGCCCGGATCGACCGGATGCGCGGCGTCGAGTCCGCCCTCGGCACCGCCCAGGTGCAGCGGCTCGGGGAACTGCGCGACGACGACGTCACGGCGCTCGAACTGCGGATCGCGCTCCTCGGCGGCTGTCTGCTCATCGCCGTCGGCGTCTCCACCGCTGTGGCCCGCACCCTCACCCAGCCGCTCGCCGTCCTGCGGATCGGCGCGGGCCGCCTGGCCGCGGAGCCCGAGACGGCCGAACCGGTCCGCTACACCGGCCGCAACGACGAGTTCGCCCAGGTCGTCCGTTCCATCAACGCGCTGCACGGCCGGCTGCACGGACTGCTCCACGAGTTCAACGGACGGTTCGAGAAGCTGGAGGCCGAGCGCGGCGGACTGATCGCCGGCCGTGAGGCACTCACCCTCCAGCGCGCCGAACTCCAGGTCCACACGGCGGATCTGACGGCGCAGCTGGAGAAGCTGAAGAACACCGTCCACCACACCTTCGTCAACCTGTCGCTGCGCACGCTCGGCCTCGTCGAGCGCCAGCTCGGAGTCATCGAGTCCCTGGAGGAGCGCGAACAGGACCCGGAGCGGCTCGGCACGCTGTTCAAGCTCGACCACATGGCCACCGTCATGCGCCGTCACAGCGAGAACATGCTGGTTCTCGCGGGCGCCGAGCACGGCCACGGCCACCCCGGGCCGATCCCGCTGGTCGACGTGCTGCGCGCCGCGGTCAGCGAGATCGAGCGGTACGAGCGGGTCACCATCCAGTCCCTGCCGCCGCACGCCCAGATCGCCGGGTTCGCCGCCGACGACCTCAGCCACCTGGTCGCCGAACTCCTGGAGAACGCCACGTCGTTCTCC
>NZ_JAELVH010000090.1 GCF_019399235.1 Streptomyces poriferorum
GTCCGCCAAGACCGCCCCGCACCCCAACCCACCCCGCTACAATCCCCACACCCAAGCCGCTGACCAGCGCTAATGGAGAACTACGGCTGGAGTACTAGCGGCCCGGTGTGTCCGTCGTAGAAGACTCCGACGAGATCGCGGGTCGGCTCGTCGTACAGAAAGACGACGCCTCGCGGGAGGCCGAGCTGATGCTTCTTGGCTTGCAGGTAGCCACGGAGACTCTTCTCAGCATCGTCAGGGCTCTGGCCCGCTGGGCGTGTGGCCCATACGAACAACCATCCTTCGGCTGGTTCGATGCTGGCCGTGACCGGCACTGTCATGCTGCGGCCCTGGCCATGCGGGAGCGGGTGCTTGAGCAGCGTTTCACTGTGGCGGGCGAACTCGTGCTGGGCGGACGTGGCCAAGGACAGCAGCGTCGCGCCGATACTGAGCCATCCGGTTGCGTTGCGGGACTGCAGTTCTCCGAGAAGCGGCTCGAGTGGCGAGGCCACCATCGCTGGCTTTGGTGCGGATACAGAACTCGAATCGTCGCGGTCCTTGGTATACCACCATGCATCGAGCGCGTCGGTTCGGCTCGTCAGAATAGTTCGTCGGCGCGCTTTGAAGCGGCGTAGTTCAGCCGTGGATGGCGCAGGGAGGAATGGGAACGCGGCACGCACCTGCTCCGGATCTGGTTCCACCCAAAGGCCCGCTTCGAAGAAGTACAGGAACAAGTCCAGTTCGTCCGGTGCGTAGAACAGGACGGTGACGTCCGGGTTGCAGCGCCGACGCAGGTAGAGGAGGAACTCGGCCGGCCGTGCAACGAGTTCGGTGATCAGCTCGAGGTCGTGCAGGGACACGGTCCAGGGGATGTTGTCGGGGGTAAGCAGGCCAGCCCGAGTCAACTCTGCGGTGGCGGTCAGAACAGTCGAGAGATCGTCGAGGCTGACTGCGATGGTGTGGATCTCGCGGACGAGGCTGAAGTCGACCCATCCTTCGTGTTCGATGCGCAGGCCGCCATCCCGCTTAATCACGTCACGCATGCGGCCGGACTGCTCGGCCGCCTTCGTGATGATGCCGGTCAGGTCCGTGCGGAGCCGTGTCGCCTTGCCTCCTCGGGACAAGGCGCTCAGCGCGACGGCCTTGTCCTCCACGATGATGGCGACATCGTCAAGGACGACGAGGTGGTCGCCCTCTACGCGTTTGGTGTACTTGGCCGGGTCCGCGGTCTTGGCTTCTTCGTCGCTAGCAGGCACGTAGTACTCGAATGCGTCCCGGAAATGGGCTCCGGGAAGTACGCGGTCAAGCGCGCTGCACGTGCGCGACTCGAGAAGGTCTCCGCGGTGCTTCGCGTACTGGTTCCACACTGCTCTCGATGTCTTGAGATGCTCTTCGAGGCTCTCCCGGACGGCGAACACGTTCAGCGCCGGGTGCGGCAGCATGAGGCGCCCGCCGTCCCCGACGATGAGTGGCCGGGTCCGCATCGGGTTCTTGCCAGTGGCGAATGCGACGATGACGTCACCTGGAGAAGCCGTTCCGAGGTCTAGGCGGAACCGCTCGACAACGGCTCTGACAACGTTCACAGTGATGCCCGTGTGTACGACGATATCGTCGATGGCAATCGTGGCCTGGTCGGCATCGGGCTCGAACATCGACATCAGGCTGGTCCTGGCGAACTCCATCAGCCGACCGTCCGCGCGTCCCTTCACCATCGCGTCGTCCACGGCCTCGCCCATCGCCTTGAGGCGCCTGTTCAGGCCAGCCTCCTGCAGGTGATGACATGCGTTGAGGACAGTCAGCGCGTCGGTCGCGTCGAAGCCAAGCTGATTCTGCAATGCCGCCCGGACGTTCGGGTTGCCGTCGAGAAGTATCAGATTCGTCGTCTCGACCATCTCTGGGTAGGAAGAATTACGCATCCACACCTCGGCGCCTCGAACGAGCAAAGACACAAGAGCAAGGTTGTCCTTTGGATCTGTGATGGCGAAGGACCTCAACTGTGAAAGGTGGAGAATTCTGTTGAGTTCGTCCTTTGCCTCGGAGACGAAGTGACTCATCTCCTGATCCTCGACTCCAGGACCTCCAACCGTCACCGTCTCCGGACCCGCAGCGAGAGCAATCAGGGCTAAAAGCTCTAGGTACGCGGCCCCAGCCTCTGCAGTAACAGGCATTATGCCGTCGGGAGCCCTTGGCAGGAACCGCTGACGAGCCACCTCAAGAAGCCGGATCGCGTCGAACCGCCGCACCTTCGCCACGAACTCACTGACAGCAGAATCGAACGCCGTGTCGATTGCCGCCTTGGAGTCGTCGCCATCAAGCCTGGCTATGAGTGCTCTCAACTCGCCCCAGGTCTCCACCATCTCTCGCGCGTGCGGGTCGAACGCCGACTCCCTGGGGCCGGAGCGCCGCTGTCTACTATTGCGCGCTTCGCGGCGCTTTGATCGGGAAGCCATGAGTCGACTTCACCACACGACTCGGCCAAGGGGGAATGGTTTGTGCCCACTTTGGTCATCGGGTGCAGCCCCCCTCCGCGGCCCGAACACCTAGGCGAAAGCAGGGCCATGATGGCCACGTAGTCGACGATGCCCAGGCCACATGGAGACCCGAAATAGCCATTCCTTTACCGACATCAGAAGCCAGCCCGCGAGGAGGCGTGTTGGTGGGTGCCAGCGGGTGGGGCGCTGACACCCAGGGTCGGAGGGAATTGAATCTGCGGATTTGGGGCAACCAAGCGCCGTCGTTTCTGGCCAGTGCGGAACGGGTCGCCCTTCGTCGGGGCGGCCGCCCTTTACCCGGAGCACGTCGCAGCGTGCGGCGCAAATACGAGCTGAGCCTGCTGGCCGCGGCCAGCTCTACCTGCTGCGACAGCTCGTGGGCGGCTGGACCGGCCACAACGTCATGACTCATCGGCCTTCACGCGTAGTCGCTCCAGCCCTCCGGACCGACCCAACCAGCAGCCACAGCACCTGACGCATCGTCAGAAAAGTCAGCATTGAGTCAGCATCCGTCCTGGCACACAAGGTCAGACGCGGGCACAGTTGAGAACGCTGGTCCAGCGGAAGGCCTCTCCCTGAGGCACTCTCAGCCGCTTCCAGACCGCCCCCGTCCAGAGGGCGACGCAGGCACGATCGGGCACGCCTCGAAACTCGTGAATCTGCAAGAACCCGCAGCTCAGCGCACACGTCCACGCGGCTTCAGGGGCACAGCGGGCAGTGCGGGAGCCGGGAGCGGTGCACCGTCATAGCCACGTACGGTGCCGAACCGATCGCCGTTCATCCAGTCCTCACGGGCCTGCGTGATATCGTCCTGGGTTCTGGCCACGAAGTTCCACCACATGACGATCTCCTCCTCGAAGGGCTCTCCGCCCAGGAGCATCAGCCCCGCGTCCGACACCGCACGCAGAGGAAGCTCGGTGCGTCCGCAGCCGAGGTAGAGCATCGAGCCGGGCAGGACGGGCACGCCGTCGACCTCCGCCTCGCCGGACATCGACAGCACGGCGTACTCGAAGTCGGGGTCCAGCGGGAGGCGGGCCTCGGCTCCGCTGCTCAGGGCGAGGTCGGCGCCGACGATCGGGGTGTACGCGGTGCCGGGCGAGGTGGCGTCGTCGAGGGTGCCGAGGATCACCGTGGCCGTGAGGCCGGGGGCGGTCACGGTCGGCAGGTCCTTGTGGTGCTGGAAGTGCGGTTCGACGGTGCGGTGGGCATCGGGCAGGGCGACCCAGAGCTGGGCGCCGTGCAGCAGCGCGCCGTGCGGCCGGGGGCTCTCCTCGGAGTGGCTGATCGCGCGGCCCGACGTCATCAGGCCGAGCTCGCGCGGGCGGATCGTCTCCAGACTGCCCAGGCTGTCGCGGTGCAGGACCTCGCCCTCGTGCAGCCAGCTGACCGTCTGCAGGCCCATGTGGGGGTGCGGCGGCACCTGCATCCCGGGTTCGTCCGCGATGTCGTCGGGGCCGTAGTGGTCGACGAAGGCCCAGGCCCCGACCATGCGGCGGCCCAGGTTGGGCAGCAGTCTGCGGACCTCGGTGGACTCGCCGAGCCGCACATGGCGCGGGGCGAGGAGTTCACGTACGGGTTCGGGGACGACGAAACCCCGCCCTCCACAGACGGAGAGTGCGGCCTGGCGATCGAGATTGCTCATGGCGGTCAACCTATTCCCGTGCGGCTCCGGGCGGGTGGCACCCACGCCGAATATTTAGTGGAATGTTAAACCACCTCTCGGTGTTGTGGCGGGTGGATACGTACGGGAGCAGCCCGGCGGCACCCTCGACCGAGGAGGTCACATGAGCGACACCTACTACGAGTTCGGGACCGCCGCCGAGCGCTGGGACCGCGCCCAGCTGTTCTTCGGGTCGAAGGAGTACACGACGGCGGCCAGGATCCTGGACGGACTCGTCGAGGAGGCGCCGGACCAGGTCTCGCCCCGGCTGCTGCTGGCGCGGGCCTACTACCACTCGGCGCGGCTCGTCCGGGCCGAGACGGAGCTGCGCGCGGTGCTGGAACTCGACCCTGTGGAGCAGTACGCACGGCTCATGCTCGGCCGCACGCTGGAGCGCCAGGGCCGGCAGTCCGAGGCGGACACGCAACTGCGGATGGCCGCCGCCCTGTCCGGGGACTTCACCCCGGCCGGTGGTGCCTGACCGCCGCGCACACCGGGCCGCCCCCGATATCCGGGTGCGGCCCGGCAGCGCCGCGTGATACCTCACAGGGCATGACCCCACTCGACACACCACGGCTGATCCTGTCCCCGATGACCCTTGCCGAGGCCGAGCAGGTGGCGGCGGACAGGCCGGCCGAGGGTGCTCGCTGGGCTCCTGGCTTTCCCCTGCCGGGTGAGATGCGGGCGGCCCAGCGGTTTCTGGAAACCTGTGCCGGCACCGGCGACCCGACACCCTACGGTTCGTACAACGTAAGGCGCCGCGAGGACGGGCTCCTGATAGGCGGAGCCGGGTTCCACGGGGCGCCCGACGAGAACGGGCACGTCACGGTCGGCTACGGACTCGTGCCGTCAGCGCGCGGCATGGGGTACGCCTCCGAGGCGCTCCGTGCGCTGCTTCGGTTCACCCGTGACCAGGGCATCGCCTGCGTGCACGGGGACGCCGACCTCGACAACATCGCCTCCCAGCACGTCATGGCCGCCGCGACTCAGCCCGCGACCGTGGCCGGCCGTTTCGTCCCGCCGTCCGTGGCCGTCGCCACGTCCGGCCCCGGTACCAGCAGCCGTTCGGTGAGATAGCCGAAGACCAGCCCGAAGGTCGTCCAGAGCGTGACCTGCACCGCGAGCGTGGCCAGCCTGAACTCCCAGAGCAGAGACGCCGGGAAGTCCTTCCCGACCTCGTTGAAAGAGGGCAGGAAGGCATAGGCGAGGCCGATGACCAGCACATAGCCGGCAGCGGCTGCGATGGTGGCGTTCCAGTTGCCCAGGCGCGGAGCCAGTCGCCTGCCGAGGATCACGGCGGCCACCGCCAGCAGCACACTGAGCGCGACCATGAGGAAGAACAGCGCGGTGCGTCTGCCGATGGTGTCGGGGTTGCCGACGGCCGGCGGATTCGCCGGGTACTTCAGGAACGGGACGATGTACACGGTCAGCAGAGCGGCTCCCGCGATCAGCGCGGCGGTCGCCCTGGGGCCGAACCGGCCCAACCGGCCGAGTGCGTAACAGAAGACGAGTGCGGCGATGCCGCCCACGGCGACGCCGAAGACGAGCACACCGGTGGCGAGGCCGCCGGTGGCCTGCATGCCCCGGCTGACGAGTTCCTCGCCGGCGCCGTGGTCGTGGCTGTGGCTGTGCGCCTCTTCGAGGGCGATGGCCGCGTCGACGCGTGACTCGCCGAGGAAGTACGCCACCGCAAGCGCGAGCGCACCCGCGACGAGGCCGGCCAGCATGCCGCGGACGAGCAGAGCTCTGACAGATATGGAGTTCATGAGGGATTCCCCTGGATCAGCCGGATGGATCAGTGGCAGGGGAAACCGAGGAGGTGACGGCCGTCGTGGACCCACTCGTGCACGCCTTCGCCCGAGATGAGCGCGGTGGCGCCCTGCTCGGCGCCGACGAAGTACAGCAGGATCAGCATGACGACGCCGAAGAAGACCGCCCAAGGAGCAATGGCCTTCAGCGAGATGGGAGTGATGGCGGGTGTGACCGTGGCGGGGGCAGCAGTCTGTGCCATGGCAGAACCTCCTGGGGGAACACGCGTCCCGATCGTGGTGCCTGAGACGAGGGTGCTGGGTCTGACTTCCCGTACGGGTACGGGTTCACAGTGGCGCGACCGTGCCGGATTCTCACCGGACTTCCGTCACACCCTCGTCGTGTCGTCGCGACCATACCGCTTGGGCGTGACGGCCGCCATGGTGCCCGTGGGCGGGCCGGAGGGTCCTGGATGCCATGGTGTGCTTGGCCACGGGGCCACAGTTCAGGGAGTTGAGGACGGGTATGACGGTACGGGTGATGTTGATCTCACCGGGGATGAACGCCGCGCTGCGGGAGGCCCGGTTCGCCGGTGACGCTCCCCTGGACGACTCCGGACTCCGTCCGGCCCTGGCTGCCGCTGCCGCCGGCTCGGTCCCGGTCGCGGACCAGTGGCTGCGGGGGCCGACTCTGCGCTGCCACGGCACCGCGGAGGCGCTGGGGCTGCGGCCGGACACCGAACACGCCCTGCGGGACTGGGACATGGGCCGCTGGTCCGGTGCGCGGCTGTCCGAGGTGAGCGCGGACGAGCCGGACGCGGTGGCGGCCTGGCTGGCGGATCCGTCGGCCGCTCCGCACGGGGGCGAGTCACTGCTGGAGCTGTGCGCCCGGGTGGGCGCGTGGCTCGACTCGCCGCACGGAGACGGCGCGGGCCGGGTCCTGGGGGTGGTCGAGCCTGCCGTGATCCGGGCCGCCGTCGTCCATGCTCTGGCCCTCCCGCCCCAGGCGTTCTGGCGACTGGACGTGGCACCGCTGACGTTGACGGAGCTCAGCGGCAGGTCGGGGCGGTGGAACCTGCGCTGCGGCCGGCCGCTCGTATCGGAGGAGGGTGTCCGGTGACCGCGGCCCCGGGTGCGGCGGTCACCGTGCGGGCAGGGGCACTCCGCGCGTGAGCCTCACGGCGCGCCCGTGCCCCCGCGCGCCGCGTTGAGCCTCGCGTCCAGCGTGATGGCGGCGTCGATCAGCGCCAGATGCGTGAACGCCTGCGGGAAGTTTCCCAGTTGACGTCCCGTCAGGGCGATCTCCTCCGAGTACAGGCCGAGATGGTTGGCGTAGGTGAGCATCTTCTCCAGGACCAGCCGGGCCTGGTCGACGCGTCCGGCCCGCGCCAGGGCGTCGACGTACATGAACGTACAGAGGGAGAAGGTTCCCTCCGAGCCGCTCAGCCCGTCAGGTGAGGCCTCGGGGTTGTAGCGGTAGACGAGGCTGTCGCTGACCAGCTCCTGCTCCATCGCGTCCAGCGTGGTCTTCCACATGGGATCGTCCGGCGTGATGAAGCCGACTGTCGGCATGCGCAGCAGGGACGAGTCGAGGACGTCGTCGCCGTAGTGCTGGACGAAGGCCTTCTTCTCCGGGTCCCAGCCCCGGTTGAGCACCTGCTGGTAGATCGTGTCCCGCGCGTCCACCCAGCGGCCGCGGGCCGCCGGGCGGCCGTCGTCGGTGGCGATGCGGACGGCGCGGTCGAAGGCGACCCAGGACATCACGCGGCCGTAGGTGAAGTCCTTCCTGCCACCTCGGGTCTCCCACAGCCCTTCACCGGGCTGGTCCCAGTGATCGACCAGCCAGTCGAGAAGGGTGTGCAGCGCGGCCCAGCCCCGTGTGTCCAGGTGCATGCCGTGCTGATGCGCGAAGTAGATGCTGTCGAGCGCCTCACCGTAGATGTCCAGTTGCAGCTGGCTCGCCGCTCCGTTGCCGATGCGGACCGGCGCGGAGCCGCCGTAGCCCTCCCAGTGGTCCAGGGTCTCCTCGACCAGGTCCGATGAGCCGTCGACGCGGTACATGATGTTCAGCGGGCCGGTGCCGCCTTCGTGACCGGCCTCTTCCTTCACGCGGTCGTGCAGCCAGCCGATGAACGCCCTGGCTTCCTCCCTGAATCCCAGGCCCAGCAGCGCGTACACCGAGAACGACGCGTCACGGATCCAGGTGAACCGGTAGTCCCAGTTGCGTTCTCCGCCCAGCTGCTCGGGCAGGCCCGCCGTGGGGGCCGCCACCAGGGCGCCGGTAGGCGCGTACGTCATGAGCTTCAGTGTCACGGCCGAACGTTCCACCGCTTCCCGCCACCGGCCCGTATAGGTGGACTGGCCCAGCCAGGAGCGCCAGAACTGGACGGTCTCGTCGAAGAGTTGCTCGAACTCCTCCACGGAGACCTCGTGCGGCGGCCCGTCGGGGGACGACTCCATGATCAGGCCGCGCTGCTGGCCCGCTCGCAGGGTCAGACTGAACTGCACGTCGTTGTCGCCCGAGAGGATGTTCAGCAGCCGCTCGTCCTGGGGCTCGCGGACGGCGTGGACGGCAAGGTTCATGTCCGGTGAAGTGAAAAGGGCCCCGCGCTCCGTGATGTGCAGCTCGTGCGGTGTGCGGCCGTAGTCGAAGCGGGGAGCGATCTCCCCTTCGAACGTCATGCTGCCCCGGACACAGCGCAGCATGCGGACCAGGCGGTGCCGGTCCGTCGCCGTCGTCCCGGTCACCGGCATGAAGTCCACCACCTCGCCGGTGCCGGCCTCGGTCATGAAACGCGTCACGAGGACGGCCGTGTCGGGGTGGTACAGCTGCTTGCTGGTGTAGGTGTCGGCGACCGGCCGGACGGTGAAGTGACCGCCCTTGCGGTGGTCGAGCAGAGCGCCGAAGACGCTGGGCGAATCGAAGCGCGGACAGCAGAACCAGTCGATCGTCGCGTCCGTGGTCACGAGAGCCGCGGTCTGCAGATCTCCGATCAGACCGTGGTTCTCGATCAGGGGATATTCATCCACTTTGCGCCCCTTTCGGCACCGGTGGCCCATCGTATGCCGACGACGGCGCCCCGTCCTGATGAGGGAATGCAGCAAGGTGACAGCCCTTGGCCGGCCGTACCGGCCGGGGCCGTAGGCTCTGCGCATGATGGAGAGGCAGACCGGCGGGGCCGTACGGGGACCGGGGCGACCGCGCGAGGAACGGGTCACCGGAGCCGTGCTCGACGCGGTGGTGGGCCTGGTCACCGAGCAGGGGATCGGGGCGGTCACGATGGACGTCGTCGCGGCCCGGGCCGGGGTGAGCAAGCCGGCCATCTACCGGCGGTGGCCCACCAAACAGGACCTGATCATCGCTGCCGCGGAGACCCGCATCGGCCCCCTGTCGGTGCCCGATCTGGGCGACTTCCGCGCCGAGCTCCGCTTCGTGCTGACCGCCCGGCTGGAGGCGTACCTGCTGCCGGGTTCGGACCGGCTGCTCGCGGGCCTCATCGGCGCCTCGGCCGATGCGGGCGCGGCGCGCGGCCAGTACGCGGAGTACACGGAGCGGATCACGAGCGAGACGAGGCGCGTCCTGGAACGCGGAATCGCCCGCGGTGACGTCGCCCCCGACACCGATGTCCGGGCCGCAGCCACCCTGGTGGCCGCACCCCTGCTCTTCCGGCTGATCGGCGAGCTGGAGCTGCCTGACACCCGTTTCGTGGACGCGTTGGTCGATCTCGTCACCAGGGCGGTCGGCTCGGCCTGCTGACGGCTCCCGAGGGTCTTCCGACTCCGGAATCTCACCCCCACGCGCCTTGCCTCACCCTGCCCTAATAACGATACTTTCAGTAACGATTTCATGGCTCCTCCCTCGCGACCATGCCCCGGCCCCGTCTGCCGGCACGTCCGCGCCTCCGCACGCACACCCCTACGGAGACCTCATGCTCAATCTCGCCACCCTGCTGGAGAACAGCGCCCGTACCGTGCGCGACGCCGACGGATGGTTCTCCATCGTGGACCGGGCCAAGGACATGATCCTGCGCGGCGGCTTCAACGTGTATCCGCGGGAGATCGAGGAAGTGCTGCTCACCCATCCGTCCGTGAGCATGGCGGCCGTCATCGGAGTACCGCACGAGCGCCATGGCGAGGAGGTCAAGGCGTGCGTCGTCCGCGCCCAGGGAGCGACGCTCACCGAGGACGAGCTGATCGCCTGGTGCAAGCAGGAGATGGCCGGCTACAAGTACCCCCGCATCGTGGAGTTCCTCGGAGCCCTGCCGACCAATGCCACCGGAAAGATCCTCAAGCGCGAGCTCAGGGACGTCGACGGTCACACGCCCGGGTCCGGACGATGAGCCGGTCGTCCGGCTGGTTCGTGCCCTGACAGCGGCATCCCGCGACCGGCGGCCGCCCAACAGGGTCGCCGAGGGCGACTTGACCGCATTCCAACCGTTCCCTGCCGGCAAGTCGCTGCCATGGCAAGGACTTGCCGCCACCGGCTCTTCACGTCGTGCGTTCGTCACAGATAGACCGATGCCATGTCCTTCCCCATTCAGTCCTCCGCCTTCCGGCGCAGACGCCGGCAGCTGATCTCGGCCGCCGCCGCAGTGCCGCTTCTGGCATCGGGCCTCATCGCTCTGCAAGCGCCCGCACAGGCCGCTCCGAGCAGGCCCGCCGTTCCCGCCAAGCCCTCGGCAACCCACAAGGTCACCCTGGTCACCGGCGACGTCGTCACCGTCACCACGATGGCCGACGGCAAACAGTCCGCTGACGTCGACCGGCCGGACAGCGCCGTCGGCGGCGTCAAGGTCCAGGAGGTCAAGGGCGACCTGTTCGTCGTCCCGGACGAGGCGGCACCGCTGCTGGGCGCCGGCAAGCTCGACCGCCGGCTGTTCAACGTCACCGACCTGATCGAGATGGGGTACGACGACGCGAAGTCGGCCGCGGTGCCGCTGATCGCGACGTACACCCCGTCGAAGTCCCGCTCGGCCGTCGAGCCGACGGCCCCGCGCGGCAGCAAGCTGACCCGCAGCCTCAAGGGCATCCACGGTGCCGCGCTCAGCACCGGGAAGCGGCAGGCCCACACCTTCTGGACCGCCGTCGCGCCGCAGGGCGGCGCAAGGCTCGGAGCCGGTGTGGAAAAGCTGTGGCTCGACGGCCGGGTGAAGGTCAACCTGAAGGACAGCGTGCCCCTGATCGGCGCGCCCGAGGCCTGGGCGGCCGGGTACACCGGCAAGGGTGCCAAGGTCGCGGTCCTCGACACCGGTATCGACGTCAACCACCCCGACTTCGCCGGCCTGATCGACGGCACGGTCAGCTTCGTCCCGGGTGAGACCGTCACCGACGTCAACGGCCACGGCACCCACGTGGCCGGCACGATCGTCGGCTCGGGTACCGCCTCCGGTGGCGACAACAAGGGTGTCGCCCCCGGCGCCGACCTGTTCGTCGGCAAGGTGCTCGGCGGCGCGGAGGGCTACGGCCAGGACTCCTGGGTCATGGCGGGCATGCAGTGGGCCGCCGAGTCCGGTGCCGACGTCGTCAACATGAGCCTCGGCGACTCCTATCCGACGGACGGCAGCGACCCGATGTCGCAGACGGTCGACACGCTGTCCGCGCAGTACGGCACGCTGTTCGTCATCGCAGCGGGCAACGCGGGCCCGGAGACCGTCTCGGCCCCGGGCGCCGCCGCCTCCGCACTGACCGTGGCCGCCACGGACAAGGAGGACCGGCTCGCGTCCTTCTCCAGCACCGGCCCACTGGCCTACTCCGGCGGTATGAAGCCGGACATCGCGGCGCCCGGCGTGGACATCACCGCGCCCCGTTCGCAGGAGATGACCGATGGGGGCGAGGGCCTCTACCGCACTCTCAGCGGCACGTCGATGGCCACCCCGCACGTCGTCGGCGCGGCAGCGATCCTGTCCCAGCAGCACCCGGACTGGAACGGCGCTCAGCTCAAGGAACACCTGATGAGCACGGCGAAGGGCCTGGACGAGGGGTACTCGCCGTACGAGGTGGGCACCGGCCGTGTCGACGTGGCCGCCGCCGTGCACACGACGGTCCGTGGCACCGGATCGCTCTTCTTCGGCAACTACACCTGGCCGCACGAACCGAGTGATGTCGCCGTCACGAAGGACCTGACCTTCACCAACACCGGTTCTGCCGACGTCACGCTGGACCTGGCGCTGACCGACAGGGAGGGCCCGTTCACGCTGGGAGCCACCACGGTAACCGTCCCGGCAGACGGCACCGCCACGATCCCGGTGACCGGTGACCCGCAGACCGCCTCGGCGGGCCGCCACGTCGGCTACGTGACGGGGACCGACGCGGCCACCGGGAAGCAGCTGACCCGGACCTCTGTGGCGCTGCTCAAGGAGGAGGAGCGCCACGACCTGAACATCGAACTGGTCGGCCGGGACGGCAAGCCGGCGGCGGGCTGGGTCACGGTCAACCTGGCCGGCGACTCCTGGCCGTGGAACGTCTACGTCGAGGGCTCGACCACGATGCGCATGGCACCCGGCCTCTACACCGTCGCGGCGTACGTCGACGTGGCCGGCGAGAAGGCGGACCGCTCGGGTCTGGCCGTGCTGGTCGACCCGGAGACGGTGCTCAAGGACGGCTCCGCCGACGTGGTGCTCGACGCGAGCAAGGCTCACCTGCTGGAGACCGAGGCACCGCAGCTCACCGAGGACCGCCAGCGCAAGGTCGACTTCAACGTCCACTACGCGGGCCTCGACCCGTACACGGACTTTCGCGGTGCCTACGTGCTGCCGTCGACGTACGACGACGTCTACGTCGCACCGACGGAGCCCATGAAGCAGGGCGAGTTCACGCTGATCACCCGCTGGCGCAAGGGTGAGCCGCTGCTCGCGCTGAGCACTCCGGGCGGCCGGCTCCGCTTCGGGACGACGGTGCAGGCGGGCAGCGCCCTGGGCACCGCCACGGACCGGCTGGAAGCCGTCTACGCGGGCAACGGCTCTGCTGCCGCCTACGAGAGAACGCGCGCCAAGGGCAGACTCGTCGTCGTCGGGCGCAGCGACGAGGTCTCGCCGCAGGAGCGGACCGACGCCGCGGTCGCGGCCGGCGCGAAGGCGCTGATCGTGGTCAACGACGGGCCCGGCGCCCTGATGGAGTACGTCGGCGAGTCGGCCATCCCGGTCGCCACCGTGCATCGCGACGCGGGCAGGGCCCTCGTCGCGATGGCCAGGGCCGGCATCCTGAAGCTGACCGTGAAGCAGACACAGTTCACACCGTTCGTCTACGACCTGACCCGGGACTACCCCGGCCATGTGCCGGACCGGGCGCTGGTCTACAAGCCGTCCAAGCATGACCTCGCCCGCATCGACGCCCGCTACTACTCGGCCACGGAGGCCGGACGAGCGGAGGGCTACCGGTCCGACTTCACCCTCAACCCTTCGTTCAACCTCCCCGAGCTCGAGTGGCACCCGGGCACACGCACCGAGTGGGTGACGCCGGGCCAGGTGTGGAGGGAGTTCCACACGCAGGGCGTCGACACGGCGCTGCCGTGGTCGATGGTGTCGGGCGACAACACGTACGCCAGGGGCAGCACCAGCCGGCTGGACTGGTTCGCACCGGCGACCCGCCCCGGCCAGGGAGAGTCGTTCGGTGTGTACAACTCCCGTTGGCAGAACTACATGACGTGGAACGTGCAGGCCTGGGCCTCCGCGAGCGACAACATGCGGCTGGGCGGCTATCTGCCGTGGGGTGAGACGCCGTCCCACCTCCAGGTGTTCCAGGGCGACAAGCTGATCCACGACAACCCGGTCAGCGGCGACATGCAGTGGGTGGAGGTGCCTGCGGGCAAGCTGCCCTACCGCACCGTCCTCGATGTGGAGCGGCCCGGTGACGCCTTCCGGCTGTCGACACGCACCCACACCGAATGGACCTTCATGTCCGACACCGTCGAGTCCGACTTCTTCGAGCGGTTCTCGGTGCTGAACCTGGACTACGCACTGGAGTCGGACCTGCACGGCGACGTCAGGGCCGACGCCACCCAGCGGATCACGCTCAAGCCGGTGTCCATGGACTCCGGCACCGTGCCGGGCACGGTCGGAACGGTGAAGCTGGACGTCTCGTACGACGACGGCGCCACCTGGCAGAAGGTGACCCTGTCCAAGCGTGCCGGCGGATCCTGGACCGGGTCGTTCCGGACCGCGAAGAAGCCCGGCGGCTTCGTGTCGGTCCGCGCGAGCGCCTCGACGGACAGCGGCTACAGCGTCAAGAACGAGATCATCCGGGCGTACGGCCTGCGATGACCCACACCGTCGGGCCCCGGGGAGGAGACTCCCCGGGGCCCTTCCCGTCAAACCTGCTCCCACCAGCGACTATTCCGAGTCTGCCGCCATGGCGCATACTCGCACCGCTGCGCCAAGCGGAAGAGAGTCGGTCGCCGATGCTGGATGTCCTGGGCCTGGGGCCCGATGACGAGCGTGTCTATCGTGAGCTGCTCGGCCGGCCGGACTCCACCGCGGCCCTGTTGACGGATCAGCTCGGCGAGCCGTGCGCCCACGTCGGCACGGCCCTGGACCGTCTGGTCGAGTGGGGGCTGGTGATCAGGTCGGTGGACGGGCGGTGCACCGCCGCCCCGCCCGCCATGGCGCTCGGCGCTCTCATCAGCCAGCGCCGGGACGGGCTGCGCATGGCCGAACAGGCGTTGGTCACGTTCGCCGAGGAGCACCGGGCGGCGATGACCGGGAGTAGCATCAGCGATCTGATCGAGGTCATCACAGGCGTCGACGCGATCCGGCATCGCTTCCTGCAGGTGCAGCAGGCCGCCCGGACGCAGGTCCGCACCTTCATCACCGCGCCCTTCGTCGCTGTGCCGCCCGGCGAGAACTCCGCGGAGCCCATGGCCATCAACCGAGGCGTGCACTTCCGGGCGGTACTGGACCGGGCCGTACTGGCCGAGCCGGGGATCATCGCCGATGCGATCGATTCGATGCGCAACGGCGTCCAACTGCGGGTCGCCGACGCGTTGCCCATGAAGCTCGTGCTGGCCGATGCCGACCTCGGCCTGGTCCCGCTCGCGGTCACACCGGCGGGGGATCCCGGCGCCGTGCTGCTGCACCGCAGCGGCCTGCTGGATGCCCTGGACGCCCTGTTCGAGACGGTGTGGCGCGCCGCCCACCCACTCGAACTGTCGGGCATCGGTTTGGACACCGAGCCCACCGTCGCCATCGGTGCGGAGGGTCCGACCGAGCTGGACCGGAAGATCCTCGCCCTGCTGCTGGCCGGTCTGACCGACCCGACGGCCGCGACTCAGCTCGGTCTGTCACCGCGCACACTGCACCGGCGGCTGCGCCGCCTCATGGACCTCGCCGGAGTCCGGACCCGGATGCAGCTGGGCGGTCATGCCGTCCGGCACGGCTGGGTCGAGGCAAGCTGAGCGGTCCTCCGGCGAGTGGTATTCCCGGTTCGCCGGAAAACGTCGCCCAAAGGACCGGGCGGTGCGTCCGGGCTGCCGGAGGACGCCGGCTAACGGACCGGGCCGGACCGGCCGCCCACTCCCTGGCTGTCGGCCATCCGCGCGACGGAGCGGCGGGCCGGGTCGGGAAAGGCTCGCTCCACCGACGCGTCCAGGAGGTCCAACTGCGCCCGCACCTCAGGGTGGTGGACCGGCGGAAGGCTTTCGAGCAGGCCGTCGAGGAGGGCGCGCAGCCGGCGGCAGATCTGCAGGGACGTCGCCCCGTAGTCACGGATCTCCGAGACGGCGAGCTGGAGGTAGTCCTCCCATGCCCTCCCCCGCAGGACGAGCCGCGTCCGGCCGTCCTGGCCGGCCAGCACATAGCGGCCCGGAAGCGGCGACTGGCCGACCACCGTGAGGAACGAATCGATGTGGTTGAGGACCTGTACGCCGGTGGTCGGGTCGTTGACGGCGGGCGACAGAGCGCGGATGGCGATGTCGACGAGCACCCGGAGAGCGAAGGCCGGGTCCTGTTCGATCGTCCGCTCGGGACCCAGCGCGATGAGCCCGGTCACCTGCCGGTGGTCGGGGACGGATGTGCCGCCGTGGATCTCGACGAGGACGGCGCCCCGGGGAACGTAGTCACCGATCACATGGGGCACGGTGAAGACGCAGTCGTGGCGCGCTGCGACGGACGAGAGGCCGGCGGTGTGGAGGGCCTGGATGGCCCCGCCTGCCGCAGCGCGGACGACGGTCGTCCGTCCGCGCGGCCCGGAGGGCTCGCCGGGGTGCGGTGCCGAGGCCCTGATCTTCCCGGCCGCCTGCTCGAACACGTCCTCACCCATGCGGCCGACGAGGTCGGCGATGGCGACTGGCCTGAGGTTGTGTGTGAAGCGGTTGAGATAGACGAGCAGCAGCAACAGGCTGACGGCCACGGCGCCACCGGCGAGGGTGACGCCGAGGTCAGGGACCGAACGCGTCTCGATGCTGCGCAGCAGGGAGAAGGCGAACGCGAACGTGCCGGTGAAGGTGGCCAGCACGGTCTTCTGGAGCCGGTCCCGGTACCAGAGCCGCATATACCTCGGGGACAGTGTTCCGGTGGCCTGCTGAATGACGAGAACGCCGATGGTGACGACGAACCCCAGCAGCGCGATCATCGCTCCGACGATGGCGCTCAGCACTCCGCTCGCCGTGGTCGCCGAATAGCGCCAGCCGCTCGGTGGCCAGTGGGAACTGTCCGCGGTGACGGCCCATTCGGCCAGCACGACTCCCAGCACGAGACCGAACAACGGCATGATCCACAGGCTTCCTTTCACATACTGCCGCAGCCTGAACACGGCGGCCCATGACATCTTGATCCGCACGGGGCATACCTCCCTCGCGACGCCGGTCATCCGGCAGCGCGATGTGTCAGATTCCGCTGGGGCCGGGGAAGATCCGGCCGGGGGTCCGGACCACGCTCAGGACATCGTCAGCAGCACCACGCTGTCGCCTTCTCCCGGCTTCACATGGCGCCTCTCGGTGACGGGTTCCAGCCGCATGTCCGCATGGACCACGAAGAGGATCTCGCTCCCGGGCGGCAACGGCGTGGAAGCCGGCTGGACCAGGAACCGCGCGCCCGCCCCGTACCGCGCGGCGAGCGTGTGGCTTACGAGCGACCGGCCGAAGAGGATGTCCCCGCCCGTGTAGGGCGCCACGACTCCGTGGCTGTCCTCGGGAGGGCCGACCCGGTAGACGGGGCCGTCGACGCTGTCCTGCATCATGACCGAGGCGAGAGCGTTGAAGTCGTCGTCGTCCGTGGCCAGGAACACCGCCGTCACCCCTTCGAGGCGGGCGCCCGGGTTGGTGGCCGTGGCCAGCAGGTCGCCCGTGGCGAGTGCGATGCCGGCGTCCGTGATCCGTTGGCGTTCCTGAGCGAGCCCTGCCCACATCAGGAGGTCTAGGCCGGCCGATCGCAGGTTCCTGCCCAGATCCACCACCCATGGCTCGCCGCCCACCAGCAGGATCCGCGTCCCGGCCGGTTTGACGATGCCCAGCATCCTGGCGACCGGGGCCGCGCTCAGGGAGTACAGCAGGACCGTGCCGACGATCACGAGGAACGTGACGGGAAGGATTTTGCCGGCCCCGTCGACTCCTCGTTCGACGAGGTTCGCCGAGAACGCGGTGGCCGTGGCCGCCGCCACGATGCCGCGTGGTGCCATCCATCCGACGAAGGCCCGCTCACCCGCGCTCAGTCCGGCACCCATCGTCGACAGGTACGCGATGAGCGGACGGACCACGAACACGAGGATGGCGAGGAGTGCCAGGGAAGGCAGGAGGACGGGCACGAGGGAGGCCGGAGTGATCGTGGAGGAGATCGAGACGAACAGCAGCCCGATGATCAGCTGCGCCATCGTCTCGAAGAACGGGCGACGCGCGGGCATGTCGAACTTACTGATGTTGGTGACGGCGAGCCCGGTGACGATGGCGGCGATGAGGCCGGTGTCCTCCCGGACGATGTCGCAGACCGCGGACACGGCGATCACGGTGGCCAGCTGGGCGAGGGTGCCGAGCGTCTCGCCGAGGCGCAGCGTGCGCAGAGCCAGCCACAGGAGTGCCGTGCCGATGGCGCCGCCGATCAGGCCCACGGCCATGCTGAGGGCGAACTGGCCCAGCTGGTAACCCCGCCCGATGTCGACCCTGTGCGTGGTGGCGATCGCGTGGAAGACCAGCGCTCCCAGGATGGCGCCGACCGGGTCGGTGAGGGTCCCTTCCCAGATGAGGATGCGGCGCACCTTGTCGGTGGGGCGTACGACGTCGAGAATCGGGCCCACGACGGTGGGCCCGGAGACGACGAGGATCACCCCGAGCATGGACGCCACCCTGAGCGGCATGTCGAACATCGCGGGTGCCACGGCGGAGGTGATCAGGAACGTGATGAGCACACCAAGCAGGAGCAGTCTGCCCACGGTCCACCGTGTGCGGCCGGTGAGTTTCCGCAGGTTGAGTCCGAGTCCCGCGTCGTAGAGGATCACCGCGACGGACATCGACACCAGGGCGGAGAAGTTCTGTCCCATCAATTGGTCGGGGTGGATTACATCCGTCAGGGCACCGGCGGTGAATCCCGCCGGCAGCAGGATGATCAGGGCGGGCACGCGCAGCCTGCTCGCCAGGATCTGTGAGCCGGTGGCGAGGACGACGGTGAGGGCGAGCCCGAGAAGGATCTCTTCGTCTGTCACAGCAACTGCCTTCGGTGGGGTCCTGGCGTAGAGGGAATGCGGCCGTAGCGATCGTCAGGTGGTTCCCGGTCCGTCGCCGTCCCGGGGGGCACCGCTCTGCCGCAGGTCCGCCTCGGTGAGTTCTTCGAGGTCGCCCCTGCTGTCCAGCCAGTACAGGAAGACGACGGCCGGCACCACGATCACCAGCGCGACAAGGGTGACGAACGCCAGCCAGGTCAGCGTGGAAGACGCTCCGGCGCCCTCGGCGACCGTCATCGATGTCGGCAAGAGATACGGACGCTGGGCCAGTCCCCAGGCGACTACCGCGCAGGCGATGACTCCGAGGGCCGGGGCACGTGCGTAGCGTCCCTCCTTCCGCACGAGCAGTACCGCTGTGAGGAGGGAAGCCGCTCCGGCGGCGATACCGACCGCCAGTCCCGCCCCGTGGGTGAGGCCGTGCCATACGTGCGGCGCGTCCTCGCTCGTGACGAACAGGGTGATCACCACCAGCACCACGAGCACGGCGAGGCTCAGCAGCGCGCGCCGCCTGAAGTAGGTGATCAGGTCGGGTGCGTCGAAGCGGCGGGCATCACCGGTCAGGAACACGCCGCCCAGGAACGCCGCCGCGGCGACGGCGAGCAGACCGAACATGATCGAGGTGGGGTTGGCCCAGGCGTCCGCCGATGCCTCCGTTCCGGGCTTCACGCGGCCGGAGGCAACGCCTCCTGCGGCGGCGCCCAGGAAGAACGGAGTCACGAGCGAGGCCAGGGCGAACACCGCGCCGTACAGGCGCCGGTTCGCAAGGCGGTTGGCGACCTTACGGAAGGCGAAGCCGGCGCCGCGCAGGACCAGGCCCACGGCAGCCAGCGCGAGCGGCAGCCACATCGCGGAGAACACGGTCTGGAAGAGGGTCGGGAAACCGGTCCACATGATGACGAAGACGAAGATCAGCCAGACGTTGTTGACTTCCCACACGGGTGCCATCGCGTGATCGATGAGCCATCGGGGCCGCCTGCCGCGCTCCGCGCCTCCCGCCGTCAGGTCCCAGAACCCGGCGCCGTAGTCGGTACCGCCCGCGCAGGTGTACGCGGCGACGGCCAGCAGCAGTACCACGGCGATCAGGTCGGCTGTCACGGCCGGTCACCCCGCGAGGGGGTGACGCCGTCTCCCGCGGGGACAGCCGCCCGGGGACCGTAGGGACCGTCCGCCTCCGGCTCATCCCCCGGACGACCCGCGGACCGGGCGTCGGCGAGCCTCCATCTCGTACGCAGCTTGAGCAGGACGGCGAGAAGTGAGCCGAAGATGAACAGGTAGACGACGATCACAAGGCCGAACATGGTCCACAGGGTCGACGAGTGCGTGGCGGTGACCGCCTCGGCCACGCGCATGTTCTGGTAGACGATCCAGGGCTGGCGCCCCACCTCGGTCGCGATCCAGCCGCACTCGACAGCCACCACCGAGGCCGGCCCCGCACAGGCCGCACCGAGGTAGAACCACTTGGACGCGGGAAGCCTGCGGTGCCGCAGCCAGACCAGGCCGTACCAGAGCGCGAGGAGCACCAGGGCGGAACCGATGAGGACCATGATGTCGAAGGCCCAGTGCGCGATCGTCGCCTGAACGGCTGTCGGCCTCTGGTCCGGCGGTACGGAGGTCAGGCCGACCACCTCGGTGTCCGGGCTGAATCCGGCGAGGAAGGAGTCGAGCAGCGGGATCTTGATGCCGCCGGAGACAGAGCCGTCGGAGTGCAGACGGCCGAAGAGGTACTCCGGTACGCGGGTGTCGGTCTTCCAGACGACCTCCATGGCCGCGAACTTCACCGGCTGTTTGTGGAACACCGACCGGGCGATGGAGTCACCCAGGACGAACTGCACCGGGGTCGCCACCGCGGCGATGGTGAAGGGAACGGTGAAGCCGAGCCGGTGGTAGCGGTCGCGGCGCCCCCTCAGCCGGCCGACCGCGTAGACGCCCGCCACCATGTATCCCGCGGTCAGCAGCATCGCCACGACGAAGTGCCAGTACTGCGGCCCGAACATCGGCGTGAAGATCGCCTTCCAGATGTTCACGTCCGTGGGATTGCCCCGGGCGTCGAGGGAGAAGCCCCTCGGCGTGTTCATCCAGGAGTTGGCCGCCAGGATGCCGAATGCCCCGAGCAGCGCCGCGGCCGGAAGCGGCAGCCCGAGCAGGAAGTGTGTCCGGGGCTTCAGCCGCCGCCATCCGTAGAGGTAGATCGCGATGAGGACGGCTTCGAGGAAGAACGCCCATGCCTCCACCCCGAAACCGATCCCGAAGACATCGCCCCACCTGCCCATCATCCCCGGCCAGAGCAGACCGAATTCGAACGAGAGCACGGTGCCGGTGACAACGCCGACGGCGAACTGAACCGCCATCACCGCCGACCAGCGGCGCGCCAGCAGCAAGGCCGTCGCGTCGTTGTGGCGAAGCCCTCGATAGTGCATGACCAGGGTGATCAGTGGCAGGGCCACGCCCAGGGGGACGAGGATGATGTGGGAGGCCAGGGTGAAGGCCATGAGTTCCCGGGCCGGCAGGAGTTGATCCGGTGCGCTCGCCAGGAGGTGGGCCGAGGGGTGCATGTCCGCCTTCGCTGTTCGGGACCTGCGAAGGTCAGCCGCCGGTTGCGAAACCGGGGAAGAGCGTCATGCCGCCGTCGACGTAGAGCGTCGTCCCCACGACGTAGTCCATGAGGTCGGACGCGAGCAGGACAACGGCGTGGGCGATGTCCTCGGGGTCCCCGATCCGGTCGTACGGGATCAGACGCAGGAGATCCTCCCGCGCTTCCGGCGTCTCCCAGGCACTGCGGTTGATGGGGGTCCTGATCGCCCCGGGGGCGACCGCGTTCACCCGGATCTTCTCCGGTGCGAGCTCCTGGGCCAGGGTCTGCATCATCATCTGCACGCCGCCTTTGGACGAGGCGTAGTTCACGTGCCCCGCCCAGGGGATGACCTGGTGCACCGAGCTCATGCAGATGATCTTCCCGGCCGCCCGGGACACCTCGGGGACCACTCCGCGCCGGCGGAACTCCTTGGTCGCCTCACGTGCGCAGAGGAACTGGCCGGTGAGGTTGACGTCGAGCACCTTCTGCCACTGGGCGAGCGTCATGTCGGTGAACGTGGCATCACGCTGCATACCGGCATTGGCGACGAGGATGTCGAGGGTCCCGAAATCCTGGACCGTTCGATCCACCATCGCGGTTACCTGGGCCTCCTGCGACACATCGGCCTCGTGGGCCACCGCGCGCACGCCGAACGAGGTGATTTCCCGGACCACTTCCTCGGCGGCCTCGAGGCCGCTCACGTAGTTGACCACCACGTCGGCCCCGGCCCGGCCGAGTCCGATGGCGGTGGCCTTGCCGATGCCGGAATTGGCGCCCGTCACCAGTGCGGTCTGGCCCTTCAGCAACCCGGCCGACAGAGCGCCCACCCGCGATGCCTCGATGTGGGAATCCATGACGTCTCTGTCTCCTCGCTTGCCCGCTCGGGTACGGCCGGCCTCTGGCCGGCAGGCGGGGGCTCAGGCAACCACCGGATCAACGTGTCGGCGGCTCCGCCGGGCCGCTGTTGGGCCATTGGGCGCAGCGGACTCCCCCGGCCGGCTCAACCGCGGCGGCACGCGAACGGCTGACGCGTTCACGTGGTCCGCCATGCTGTGAGCCCCCACCGGAGGACATGGGAGTCCCCCTTCTCCAGTACCCGGACACCGAGGCCACTGCGGAAGGAGTCCGGCGGGCACGACATGGGCTCCACCGCGACGCCCCGGCGGCGTTCGGTCTCGGGCAGCGTGTCGCCCGTGTAGATCTGTACGTACCGGGTGCCCTCCCCCAGCCGGACATCGACGCCGTGAGTCCCCGAGGGGTGCGCCAGGCGTACGACCGCCACGTCGTCGTCGCCACGGTCGAGAGCGAACGCGGTGTCCAGCTGCCGGGAGCCGATGGGGCGGGCCGTACGGAAGTCGAAGTCCGTTCCCTCGACGGGCTCCTGGCCGGCCGGCAGGCCCCGGTCATCGGTGAGGAAGCGCTGCCTCGCGGGCACGGTCAGCAGCGCCGTGTCGACCGTATCGGCACCGAGCGTGAGATACGGGTGCTGTCCGACGCCGTAGGGAGCGGGTCCGTCCCCCACGTTGGTCGCACGGACGGAGACGTCCAGACCTGCGGGCCCCAGCCGGTACTCGGCGGTCACATCCAGCAGGAAGGGGTAGCCCGGCTGCGGGCGGATGACACCGGCCAGCCGCAGCGCTTCCTCGCTCCGTGCCTGCAGACGCCACGGGACCCACCTGAGCAGCCCGTGGATCGCGTTGCCCTTCTCCGGTTCGGTGAGCGGGAGTTGCAGGCCGGCCCCGTCGAACGTGTAGCGGCCGTCGCCGATGCGGTTGGGCCAGGGAACGAGAATCTGGCCCCGTCCTGCGGTGATCGGCGCGCCGGAGGCGAACCCGTCCAGCACCGGCCGGCCGTCCACCTCGTAGTGGCGCAGGGCGGCGCCCAGTTGCACCACGACGGCCTGCTGCCCCTGCCACGTCAGGGTCCACTGTTCACCGGTCGGGCTCGCGGGAACGACCTCGGAGGGCGCGGGTTCCTCGGGACGCCCGCCTGTCGGCCGGCCACGGCCGGTGGACGGGCGCAGCAGCGAGGCGAGCCCGTCCACGATGGCCTCGGGCGGCTGATCGATCTCCGCCACCAGCGGACGCTCGTCCGGTTCCGGCTCCTCGAAGTCGGCGATCTGACTGTCCAGCAGGCCCACCGGGAAGAAGTGGTCCTGTCTGCCGGCCAGTCGCGACGCGATCAGCTCCGGTGTGCCGTGCAGGTACACCAGCCGCATCCCGGGTCGTCCGCGCAGCAGCCGGTCGCGATAGGCGCGCTTGAGGGCGGAACAGGTCACGACCGCCCGCAGGTCCGTGGCGCTCGCGTGGTCGAGCCAGGCGGCGATGGCGTCCAGCCAGGGCTCGCGGTCGGTGTCGGTGAGCGCCTGGCCGGCGGCCATCGCGGCGCGGGCGGTCGCGGAGTGGAAGTCGTCGGCGTCCCGGTAGGACCAGCCGAGCTGCTGGGCGAGAAGCCGTCCCACCGTGGTCTTGCCGGAGCCCGACATTCCGACGACCAGCACCAGGTTCGGCGACGGTTCGAGGACGTCGGCGTGGGCGGCGTCCGTCGGCTTGCCGGACATCAGAGCCTCCCGGGCCGGCCGATGGGTACGCCGGTCCCGACGGCCACCAGCGCGCGAACCGGCGTACGGGGAGGCCGCACGTGGTTCACGATCCCCCGTCCCGGTACGTCTCCAGCAGCCGGAGCCAGATCTCGCTGATCGTCGGGTACGCGGGCACCGCGTGCCAGAGGCGGTCGAGGGGGACCTCTCCCGCGACCGCGACCGTCGCCGAGTGCAGCAGTTCGCCGATGCCGGGGCCGACGAAGGTGACCCCCAGCAGGATCTCCCGGTCCAGGTCGACGATCATGCGCGCCCGGCCCCGGTAACCGTCCGCGTACAGACCGGAGCCGGCGACCGAGGCGAGGTCGTAGTCGACGGCCCGGACGCGATGGCCGGCCTGTTCCGCCTCGGCGAGGGTGAGGCCGACCGAGGCGGCCTCCGGGTCGGTGAAGACGACCTGCGGGACGGCCGCGTGATCGGCGGTGGCGGCGTGGGCACCCCAGCGGCCCGTATCCGGGTTGGGGACGCCCTGGGCGCGCGCGGCGATGGCCGCGCCGGCGATCCGGGCCTGGTACTTGCCCTGGTGGGTCAGCAGCGCCCGGTGGTTGACGTCGCCGACGGCGTAGAGCCAGGGGACGCCCTCGACCTGGCAACTGTCGTCGACGGTGAACCAGGAGCCCGGCTCCAGGCCGACCGTCTCCAGGCCCAGGTCGTCGGTGCGCGGGGCGCGGCCGGTGGCGAAGAGGATCTCGTCCGCCTCGATCTGTTCGCCGTTGTCGAGTGCGACGGTCACCGGTCCGTCCGGTGCGGAGCGCTGTACGGAGGTGACCGAGACACCCGTACGGATATCGGCTTCCGCGTCGGTCAGCGCTTCGGCGACGAGCTCACCGGCGAACGGCTCCATGCGGGGCAGCAGCCCCTTGCCGCGGACCAGCATGGTGATCTCGGCTCCCAGGGCGCCCCAGACGGTGGCCATCTCCACGCCGACCACTCCCCCGCCCACGACGACGAGACGGCGGGGTACCTCCTTGGCGCTCGTCGCCTCCCGGCTGGTCCAGGGGCGGGCCCCGTCGATGCCCGGCAGGTCGGGTACGACGGCCCGGCTGCCCGTGCACACGGCCACCGCGTGCCGGGCCGTGAGCCGGCGCTCCGTGCCGTCGGGCGCGGTGACGGTGACCGCCTTCGGGCCCGTCAGCCGGCCGTGGCCCCGGTGGATGTCGACTCCGACCCCCTCCAGCCAGGCGGCCTGGCCGTCGTCCTTCCAGTGCGAGGCGTACGTGTCGCGGTGCGCGAGCACGGCGGCGGTGTCGAGCGGGCCCTGGACGGCTCCGGCGAGGCCCGGGACGCGGCGGGCGTCCGCGCGGGCGACGACGGGGCGCAGCAGGGCCTTGCTCGGCATGCACGCCCAGTACGAGCACTCGCCGCCGATGAGCTCGGACTCCACGATCGCGGCGCTCAGCCCGGCGGCCCGGGCGCGGTCGGCCACGTTCTCACCCACCGGACCGGCACCGATGACCACGACGTCGTACTCGGCAGGCTCCACAGCTTGTGTCATGGGCCCATTCTGGTCATGGGTGTGCGAGGCGGCCACATGGGCAGGCGGAATAGCGCAAGCACAGGCACCGTTGTCCCGGACACGTCGAAACGGGCACAGGAAGAGGTAGCAGAACATGAGCACCGTAGAGCTCACCAAGGAAAACTTCGATGAGGTCGTCAGTGAGAACGAGTTCGTCGTGATCGACTTCTGGGCATCCTGGTGCGGCCCGTGCCGGCAGTTCGCGCCGGTCTACGACTCGGCCTCCGAGCGTCACGCGGACCTGGTCTTCGCCAAGGTCGACACGGAGGCGCAGCAGGAGCTGGCTGCCGCCTTCGAGATCCGGTCCATCCCGACGCTGATGATCGTCCGGGACAACGTGGCCGTCTTCTCGCAGCCGGGCGCGCTGCCCGAGGCGGCTCTGGAGGACGTGATCGGTCAGGCCAGGAAGCTGGACATGGACGAGGTCCGCAAGTCCATCGAGGACCAGCAGAAGGAGCAGAAGTAGGCTCCCGCGCGCGCATGCGCCAGGGCCCGGCCGGTGACCGCCGGGCCCTGAGCGCCGTTGTGCCGGTAGCCCGGCGGCTTCAGCCGTCCGTGTCGCGCTCCGAGACGCGGACCGAGAGCCCGTAGTCCAGCTCCGATCCGTCGATCAGCAGGGCCTGGACCGTGTGCGTCGCGGGGTCGATGTCCGCCACCATCCCCTCGCCGGCATACCGCGGGTAGCCCGACTCGCCCGTCTCCCCCGTGGCGGTCACGACCGCCGAGCGGATGGCCGCGCCGGGGCGGGTGCTCCCTGCGGCGTGGCTGCCGGAGTTCTCCGCCGCCACGTCCTCGGTGTCCTTCGCGTCCACCGTGTCCCCGGTGTCCTGGTCGTCGGCGGCCGTGCCGTTCCCGGCCGCCGCTTCCTGCGTGTCCTGCGCTTCCTTCTCGTCCTTCGCGTCCCTGGTGTCTTCGGTGTCCCCGGTGTCCTGATCCTCGGCGGCCGCGTCGCCGGTACCGGAATGGCCGGCGCCGGAGGCCATCGTCCCGGCTCCCTTGTCCGCCGTGCCCTTGACGTCGGTGAACGCGGGGACCAGCAGGATCTCGTAACTCTGCGGATGACTCATGGTCATGACGCTAGGCAAGGGGCGTCCGCCGCGCATGTCGCCGCGCTGGCGGCCGGTTCAGCTGGACTCGCGGTGGACGGTCCGGGCCCGCAGCAGGTCATGCCGTTCCGGTTCCGTCCCGGGGTGCCGCACGAGCCGGTCGACGAGGTCGGCCAGCGGCTGCACCGTGGCCAGTTCCATCCGTACGCTGCTGAGCCTGGGCCTCAGCAGCCTGCCCAGCATCGAGTCGTCCGCGCCGACCACCGCGGTGTCCTCGGGCACCTGGATCCCGGCGTCCTGGAGGGCCCGCATCAGCAGCATCGCGTAGGCGTCGTCGTACGCGAACACGGCGTCCAGGCCGAGTGTGCTCCAGCGGGCGGCCAGGGCGGCCGCCGACTCCTCCGTGTAGTGCAGCGGGAGCTCCTCGACCCGGGCCCGGCCGGCCGCGGCGGCCCGCCGGGCACCCGCGAGTCTGGGGCCGGCGAACAGTGCGGGACCGGCTTCCGCCGGCATCACCACGCCGATCCGGTGCCGGCCGCGCTCCAGCAGGTGCCGGACAGCGCTGGCACCCACCTCCCGCTGATCCGTGATCAGCGCGTGGGCGCCGGGAACCGGTTGCGGTCCGAGGGTGATCACCGCTTTCGCGCCGGAGCGCCGGAGGACGGCGATGCCCTGCGGGGCGAGGGGGACCGAACCGGGCGCGATGACGGCCACGGGCCGCAGTTCGGCCCAGGCGCGGGCGGCGTCGTCCGGGTCGAGGCCGATGGAGCCGTACTGGACGACGGTGTAGTCGAGGCGTCGCAGACCGGATTCCAGCCCGTGCAGGAAGCGGTGGTGCAGCGGCGTGGAGGGAAGGTGCGCGGTCGGCAGGAGCACCATGCGCGAGTGTCCTGCGCGCAGGCTCCGGGCGGCCGCATGCGGTACGTAGCCGAGTTCGGTGGCGGCCTCCCGCACCCGGCGGCGGGTCGGATCGCTGATCCTCACGGCCGTGTTGTTGTTCAGCACGTACGACACGGTGGCCCGCGAGACGCCCGCCAGCCGCGCCACGTCGGCGCTGGTCGGAACGGGGCCTTCGGCGGGCTGCTCGGTTAACTGACTCATGGCGTCGGGCAGTCTTCCAGACCCGTTCGGCACGGGAACGCGCCGGGGCCCTGACCGGGTGTCAGTCTCGGGTCGAGGTCCGGACCGCGCCGGAAGCAAGGGGGTACGGCCCGTGGTCCGCGACCCGTACGGCGGACCCGCTCCACGCGAGGGGCCGTGCAGGTCCTACGGTGTTGCGATGACCATCCAGCACCGCAGCGACAGCAATGACACGGCCGCCTTCCCCGGTCAGGCCGGCCCCACCGCCACCTCCCAGGCCGACCCGCACGACGTGGGTCCGGTCCGCACCTCGTACGCCCCCGACCGCGACGGCGACCCCGATCCTGGCGAGATCGTCTGGACCTGGGTGCCGTTCGAGGAGAACGACGGGCGCGGCAAGGACCGTCCGGTTCTCGTGGTCGCCCGTGAGGCGGCCGGGACGCTGCTCGCCGTACAGCTGTCCAGCAAGCAGCACGACCAGGACCGGGAATGGGTGGCACTGGGAGCAGGCCCCTGGGACAGCTCGGGCCGTCCGTCGTGGGTCGACCTGGACCGGGTGCTGCGGGTGCACGAGGACGGCATGCGGCGTGAGGCGTGCGCACTGGACCGGGACAGGTTCGACCTGGTCGTCGAGCGGATGCGGGAGCGCTACGGCTGGCGCTGAGCGGCGTGTCCGCGCCCGTCACGGCCGTGCCTCACCGGTACGGCCGTGGCGGGCGCGCCGACCCGAACGGTCCAGCCACGGCGAGCCCGCCGACGTCGAACCCTATGGCTCAACGTGAGCCTGAGGGTTGGCCTTCGGCGGCGAACGCACGGCCGAACGCGGCCCTGGTGGGCGAATCGGCGTTGCGGTCGAGGATGCCGAAGACGATCTGCTCGAAGTGGCCCGCGAAACGGCCGCCGCCGGTGAGCAGGGCGCCGAAGGCCCCCGCCACCTCTGCCGGGTCGTTCCGGAACACGCCGCATCCCCAGGCGCCCAGCACCAGCCTGCGGTAGCCCCGTACCGCCGCGACCTCCAGCACCCTCTCGGCGCGCGAGGCGAGCGCGGCGGGGATGAGGCGGGCCGATTCCGGGGTCCTGCTGCGGATCACTCCGGCGTTGGGCGCGGGCGAGGTGAGGAATCCCGCCGTGTACGGGGTGTCCAGCAGCCGGCCGCGGTCGTCCCGGAAGACGGGCACGCCCGGTGAGTGGATGACCCGGTCGGTGTAGAAGGCGCTGCGTTCGGCCCGGTGGTGGGCGTAGTACTCGGGGGCCCGCAGCAGCGTCGCGTACAGGGCGGAGCCGCGGCACAGGGCCTCCTCCTGCGCCTGCGCCCCGTTGAGATAGCCGCCGCCCGGGTTGCGCGCGGAGGCGTAGTTCAGGACGGCGACCTTGCCCGGGCCCTCGCCGGTCATCCGGGCGGCCGCCTGAAGGCTGCTCTCGCCGGTGACCTCGATGCGCGGGGTCCGGTTCCCGTCCAGTGCCGCCACGTGCAGCGGCTCCGGCCCGTACAGCCCGGTACCCGAGAGGGCGGCGGTCAGCGCACGCTCGATGCTGACCTCGCGGCCCTGCGGTGCGCGGTAGTGCCCCGCCTCGACGATGGCCTCGGTCTCTCGCGCGATGGCGCGCAGCCGGGCGCTCACCGGTCCTCCCCCTTATGGTGCATACGGGGCATCGTCAACGACCCCACGGCATGGACGCAAGTGAATTTCCTGCGCACAGGGGCACCCTTGTGCGATCCCCCGTGCAGGGGTTTGGGTAGGACGGTCGCACCGGAACAGGAGGCCCGGCATGTCAACCGACACACCTGGCGAACATGGTCCGCCCGGACAGGCCACGCCCATCGGCGAGGGCGAGGCGGAGGATTTACTGCGCTGTATCTGCTTCAAGACAGGACCGCCCCGCATCGTGGGGGTCGAGCTCGAATGGCTCCTCCACGATCGTGACCGGCCCCACGTGCCTGTCGCTCACCACCGTCTCGAAGCGGCCGCGAAGGCCGTCGGGGCGCTGCCCCTGAACGCGGCGCTCACCTTCGAACCCGGCGGCCAGCTGGAGCTCAGCTCGCGCCCCGCCGACTCGCTCATGGCCTGCATCAACGACACGGCCGCCGATCTCGTCGCCGTACGCGACACGCTGGGCCGGCTGGGCCTCGCTCCGGCCGGGTTCGGCGTCGACCCCTGGCATCCGCCGCGCCGGCTGCTGCATCAGCCCCGCTACGACGCCATGGAGATCGCGTTCGACCGGTCGGGACCTGCGGGCCGCGCCATGATGTGCACGACCGCTTCCGTCCAGGTCTGCCTGGACGCCGGAGAGGAGGAGCCGGGACCGCTCGGATACGGGCGGCGCTGGCAGCTGTCCCATCTGCTGGGCGCGGTCCTGGTGGCCGCGTTCGCCAACTCGCCGTTTCGGCTGGGGAAGCCCGCGCCGTGGCGGTCGGCGCGTCAGTCGCTGTGGGCCGACCTCGATCCGCTGCGGACCCTGGCCCCGGCCTGGCAGCTGCCGCCCCGGGACACCTGGGCCGCCCATGTGCTCGACACGCCCGTGCTGTGCATCAGGGCCGACGAGGGGCCCTGGGCGGTGCCCGAGGGGCTCACCTTCCGTGACTGGATCCGCCGCGGGGAACCGCGACGCCCCGTCCGGGCCGATCTCGACTACCACATCACCACGCTGTTCCCGCCGGTACGCCCGCGCGGACATCTGGAGCTGCGCATGATCGACGCGCAGCCCGGCGACGACGGCTGGCTCGTCCCGCTCGCCGTCACCACGGCCCTGTTCGACGACCCGGAGGCCGCCGAGACCGTGTACCGCACCGTCAAACCCCTGGCCGAGACGGCGGGCCCGCTGGCCGCGCCGCGCAATCCGCTCTGGGCCGGGGCCGCCCGCGACGGGCTGGCCGATCCGGAACTGCGGGCGGCGGCGGCCATCTGCTTCGACCTCGCGCTGGAGGCGCTGCCGCGCAGGGGAGCGACGGAGACGGTGCTGGACGCGGTGGCCGGCTTCCGGGACCGCTATGTCGCACGGGGCCGATGTCCGGCCGACGACCTGCGGGATCTGCTCACCACGGACCGGCACCTCGGTTCGGTCCACCCGAAGGGGACCCTCTCATGACCGAATCCCCCGCACCTTCGCCGTACGGCCCGCAGGACCCGGTCGTCCAGGATCCCGAGGCGCTCCGGCAGCGCGCGCTCGCCGCGCTCCTCACCGCCCGCGAGCGGACCGGAATCCTGACCGACAGCGTGGACGACCACGAACTCACCGCACAGCACTCCCCGTTGATGTCCCCCCTGGTCTGGGACCTCGCGCACATCGGAAACCAGGAAGAGCTGTGGCTGCTGCGCGGCGTCGCGGGCCGCGAGGCCATGCGCCCGGAGATCGACGGCCTCTACGACGCGTTCGAGCACCCCCGGGCCACCCGGCCCTCCCTGCCGCTGCTGGCGCCGGCCGAAGCCCGCTCGTACGCCTCGGAGGTACGCGGCCGGGCCCTGGACGTACTGGAGTCGACGCCCCTGGGCGACCGGCCGCTGGTACGGTCCGGTTTCGTCTTCGGGATGATCGCCCAGCACGAACAGCAGCACGACGAGACCATGCTGATCACCCATCAGCTGCGCTCGGGCCCGGCCGTACTGACTGCCCCGGAACCACCCCGGGCGGCCGGCGCGGCCACCCCGCCACCGGAGGTCCTGGTCCCCGGCGGCCCGTTCACCATGGGTACGTCGACCGAGCCGTGGGCGCTCGACAACGAGCGGCCCGCGCACCGGCGCGAGGTGCCCGGCTTCTTCATCGACACCGCGCCGGTGACCTGCGGCGCCTACCGGGCGTTCATCGAGGACGGCGGCTACACACAGCGGCGATGGTGGCAGCCCGGGGGATGGGCGATGGTGCGTGACCACGAGCTGACGGCCCCGCTGTTCTGGCACCGGGACGCCGGGCAGTGGCTGCGCCGCCGCTTCGGGGTGACCGAGCCGGTCCCGGCGGACGAGCCGGTGCTGCACGTGAGCTGGTACGAGGCGGACGCGTACGCCCGCTGGGCCGGCCGCAGGCTGCCCTCCGAAGCGGAGTGGGAGAAGGCGGCGCGCCACGACCCCGCGTCCGGGCGCTCCCGGCGCTATCCGTGGGGCGACGAGGACCCGACGCCGGAGCGCGCCAACCTCGGGCAGCGCCATCTGCGTCCCGCACCGGCGGGGGCGTACGCGGCCGGGCGCGCCCCCTCGGGCGCCGGGCAGCTGATCGGCGACGTGTGGGAGTGGACGTCCAGCGACTTCCTGCCCTATCCGGGCTTCGCACCGTTCCCCTACCGCGAGTACTCGGAGGTGTTCTTCGGCCCGGAGCACAAGGTGCTTCGCGGCGGCTCGTTCGCGGTGGACGCGGTGGCGTGCCGGGGGACGTTCCGCAACTGGGACCTTCCGGTGCGGCGGCAGATCTTCGCCGGCTTCCGTACCGCCAGGGACATGTGATGTGCCGTCATATCGCCTACGTGGGACCGCCCATACCCCTGGGCTCCGTACTGACCCAGCCGGTGCACTCGCTGGTGCGCCAGTCCTGGGAGCCGCGCCGGCAGCGGTACGGGACCGTCAACGCGGACGGTTTCGGTGTCGGATGGTACGCGGACGGGGACCCGGTGCCGGGACGGTACCGCCGCCAGGGGCCCGTATGGGGCGATCAGACCTTCGCCGACCTGGCCCGGGTGGTGCGCAGCGGCGCCCTGCTCGCCGCGGTCCGGGACGCCACCGAGGCGGACCCGGACGGCGAGGCGGCGGCCGCGCCGTTCCGCGGCGGCGATGTGCTCTTCAGCCACAACGGCGCGGTGAAGGGCTGGCCCGGGTCCGTGGCACCGCTGGCCGCGGCCTTGCCCCCGGCCGCGTTGCTCCGCCTCACCGCCCGCTGTGACTCCGCGCTGGTGTGGGCCCTCATCCAGCACCGCCTGACGGCGTGCGACGCGCTCCCGGACGCGGTCGCCGCCACCGTGCGCGAGGTGGCCGGGGCGGCGCCCGGATCCCGGCTCAACCTGCTGCTCACCGACGGCCGCACCATCGTGGCGACGGCGTGGGGCGACACCCTCTGGTACCTGACCGAGCCCGGCAGGCACGCGGTCGTCGCCTCGGAGCCGTACGACGACGATCCGCGCTGGCAGGAGGCCCCCGACCGCACACTGCTGACCGCGACCCGCGCCGAAGTCCTGCTGACCACGCTCAAGGAGCCCACCCAGTGAGTCCCTTTCTGCTGACCCGTACCCTGCCGCTGGACGCGACGGACGCGGCGCTGCGCGCCGATGTGCTCCACGGTCTGACCCAGCAACCCAAGACGCTGCCGCCCAAGTGGTTCTACGACGCCCGCGGCAGTGAGCTGTTCGAGGAGATCACCCGGCTGCCCGAGTACTACCCGACCCGCGCGGAGCGGGAGATCCTGATCGACCGGGCGGCCGAGATCGCGGCCGCGTCCGGTGCCCGGACACTCGTGGAGCTGGGATCGGGCTCCTCGGAGAAGACCCGGCACCTGCTGGACGCGCTCACGGACCTGCACAGCTACGTTCCGGTCGACGTGAGCGAGAGCGCGCTGCGCGGTGCGGCGGACGCACTCCTCAAGGAGCGTCCGGAGCTGTCGGTGCACGCGCTGATCGCCGACTTCACCGCGGACCTGTCGCTGCCGGACACTCCCGGCCCGCGGCTGGTGGCTTTCCTGGGCGGCACCATCGGCAATCTGCTGCCCGCCGAGCGTGCGGGGTTCCTGTCGTCGGTGCGGTCGATGCTGTCCCCCGGTGACACGTTGCTGCTGGGGACGGATCTGGTGAAGGACGAGAAGGTGCTGGTCGCGGCGTACGACGACGCGGCCGGAGTGACGGCCGCGTTCAACCGGAACGTCCTGTCGGTCGTCGACCGGGAGCTGGGTGCGGACTTCGCGCCGGACGACTTCGAGCATGTGGCCCGGTGGAACCCGCGACAGGAGTGGATCGAGATGCGGTTGCGGGCCCGCCGGGCGCTCACGGTGAAGATCCCGGAACTGGATCTGCTGGTGCCGTTCGAGGACGGTGAGGAGATGCGGACGGAGGTGTCGGCGAAGTTCCGCAAGGACGGTGTGCGCGGTGAACTCGCCACTGCGGGCCTTCGGCTGAGTCAGTGGTGGACCGACTCGGCAGGCAGGTTCGCGCTGTCGCTGGCCACCGTGGACTGAGCCAGCGCGGCCAGTTCGCGGCGGCCCTGGACGCTGCCCGCCGGGATCGGCGCCATGACGCGGATCTCGGCGGTCAGCCCGGCCGCCCGCACCACCCGCCACAGGGAGGCGGCCAGCGGATCGTCACCCACGAAGGCGGCGGCTCCCGCCGGGGCCCGGCGCCCCGCGGGGGCGCCGAGGTAGCGGATACGGACCGGCTGGACGGCGGCCTCGGCGTCGATCGCCGCCTGGAAGGCGGCGGGCCGGAACCTGCCGCCGGGTCCGCGGCCGCACCAGGTGCTCCCTTCCGGGAAGACCACGACACGCGCCCCGCCCCGCAGCGCCGATGCCAGGGCGCGCACGGTCGCGGGCAGGGCGCGCAGCCGTTCGCGCTCGACGAAGAGTGTGCCGCCGAGCGCGGCCAGCGGCCCGAGCAGCGGCCAGTGCCTGATATCGCTCTTCGCCAGCATCCGGCCGGGGCACACGGCCGCGACCAGGGGGATGTCCAGCCAGGACACATGGTTGGCGACGACCAGGACCCCCGGCCCGCCCCCGTGCGCATCCCGCCGGCCGACGACGCGCACCCGGACCCCGAAGGCGCGGACCACCCCGTACGCCCAGCCCCGGGTCACCCGCTCCCGGGCGGCCCGGCCCAGGAGCAGGGCGAGCGGGGTACACAGCGCGCCGGTGAGTGTGAGCGCGCAGCCGGCGAGCAGCAGGGCCGCCGCCGTGAGCGGGTGCCGGGCCGAGCCGTCGTGGGTGGCGCAGCCGGGCGGGGTGCAGGGCGAGACGGGCAGCCAGGCGCTCACTGCTGGGGGGCGAGCGAGAGGAAGTGGCGCAGGTAGCGGGGGTCGGTGGCGCGGAACGAGAGCAGGACGTACAGGTCTGCGACATTGAACTCGGGGTCGTGGGCCGGTGCCCCGCAGACGCGGGCGCCCAGGCGCAGATAGCCGCGCAGCAGGGGCGGGAGCGAGGAGAGTCCTCCGGGGCCGTCCGGGAGCCCGGCCGGGGGCTGCCACAGGCGGTGCGGCGCGACCCAGTAGTCCTCGGGCGCCAGGTGCTTCGTCCGCACGGTCTCCCAGGCCCGGGCGGCCGCCGCCCCGCCGTCGGAGAGCGGGATCGAGCAGCAGCCGGCCAGCCAGTTGTGCCCGCCGCGCTCCATGTAGCGGGCGAGGCCGGCCCAGATGAGGGCGATGACGGCGCCGTCGCGGTGGGCCGGGTGGACGCAGGAGCGGCCGACCTCGACCAGGTCGTCCCGGACCGGTTCGAGCCGGGTGAGGTCGAACTCGCTCTCGGCGTAGAGGCGTCCGGCGATGCGTGCGCGTTCGGGCGGCAGCAGCCGGTACGTGGCGACGATCTCGCCGGTCGCCGTCTCCCGCACCAGGAGGTGGTCGCAGTACGCGTCGAACGCATCGCTGTCCAGACCCGGTTCGGGTCCGTCCAGCCGGGCGCCGAACTCGGTGGAGAAGACCTGGTGGCGCAGGCGCTGGGCGGCGCGTATCTCCGCCTGGTCCACGGCGAGGGAGACCCGGTAGCGCGGCGGGGCCGCAGGGTCGGGCCGCTGTACCGGGACGGACGGGGCGAGGGGGGAGGCGGTGGGCAGCACATGCATGACGGACTCCGGGGACGGGTCGGCAGGGGCGGCTGCCGGGCCTTCGCGCGGCCGCGAGGACCCGGACACTCCTACTTCTTCCGTGACCGGCTGGATTCGACGTGTCCGCCATGGGGAGCGGGGATGTGCGACGGCTGAATCCCGTGCTGCGCGACGGCCCCGCCCTCCCCCATGAGGCCGTCCGACGGCTGGATTCCGTACTGCGCGACGACTTCCCGCCCTCTCCCACGAGGCCGTGCGACGGTTGCCGCGTCAGCTGCCGGCGAGGAGCGCGGTGATCCTCTCGGACGCGGTCTTCGCCTCGGTCGCCGGGTCCCCGCCCTGAAGGACCGCCGTCATGTACGGCTTGATCGGGTTGGCGGCCTCGACCGCGGCCCACTGCGGCGAGTTGGGGGTCGCGTGGCCCCGTGCGGCGCCTGCGGCCATCGCGGCGGTGCTCTCCTCGCCCTCGATGACGTGGGCCAGGGAGGTCTTGTTGGGCACGTAGCTCATGGCCTTGGCGAGTTCCTCCTGCCACTTCGCCCCGGCCAGTGCCTTGATGACCTCGAATCCCGCGCTGCGCTGGTCCGCCTTCTGCGGAATGATCAGATCGGAGCCGCCGGTGAATACGGAACCGGGCGCCTTCGCGGACTTGCCGGGTATCGGGAAGTAGCCCAGCTTTCCCTTGAGTTCCGGGTTCGCCTTCTCGATCAGGGTCGCGGTGCTGGGGGTGGAGATGATCTGTGCGACATCTCCCTTGGCGAACACGTCGCTCTGCGGGGGCTTTTCCTCGTCCGCGTCCTTGGGGCCGTTGCCCAGCGCCTGCAGTTCGGAATAGAAGTCCATGCCCTTGAGCGCCGCCGGAGTGCCGAGCTCGCCCTGCCAGTCCCCGCCCTTGTCACCGGCGAGTTCGCCGCCCTCGTCCCAGATGAATCCGGCGAGCACGTACCAGTTCTGGCCCGGCAGATACATGCCCTGGTTGCCGTTCCGGTTCAGCTTCTCGCTGTCCGCGATCCACTGCTCGCGCGTCTTCGGCGGGCTCTTGATGCCGGCCTCCTCGAACAGGTCCTTGTTGTAGATCACCACCCGGTTGGCCGCGTACCAGGGGATTCCGTACTGGACGCCGCCGATGCTGCCCGGCTCGGCCAGACCGGGCAGCCAGTCCTCGCTGCCCAGGTCACGCATGGACTCCAGGGTGAGGTCTCGCAGGTTGCCGCTCTCCGCGTACTGGGCGACCTGGGTGTTGCCGACCTCGATGACGTCCGGGGTGTCCTTGCCGCCCAGCGCTTCGAGAACCTTCGGCCCGATTCCGCTCCAGCTCTGAATCTTGAACTCCAGTTCGACCGAGGAGTGCTCGTCCTCGTACGACTCCTTGAAGCGGTCCAGGAAGTCGCTGGTGACGCTGTCCTTCATCAGCCAGACGGTGACCTTCTTGCCGCCCGGACCACCCGAGCCCGGCATCATTCCGCACCCGCCCAGCGCGACGGTGGAAATCAGGGCAATGGCTCCGACGAGCATGCGGTTCTTCACGGGGGTCACCTTCTGCGAAACGGCAGGACAGACTTGCGGACCCGGTGTGGGGGACTGCGGGCTGCGCTCGCACGGGCGTGGCTGGATTTTGGTATGGACCAATCCTTTGGTCAAGGGCGGTTCCGGACAGACCGACACCTCGCGATCTCTCGCGAACCTCACCGAGGTGGGGCACCTTGGTAAGGGCGAGAGGAGACACACCATGTCAAACCACACGTATCGCGTCACAGAGATCGTAGGAACCTCCCATGACGGCGTCGACGCGGCAATCCGCAACGGCGTCGCAAGAGCTTCCGAAACGTTGCACAATCTCGACTGGTTCGAGATCACACAGGTCCGCGGACAAATCAAGGATGGCCGGATCGAGCACTACCAGGTCGGCCTGAAAGTCGGCTTCCGGCTCGACGACCCGGAGTGACGGCTCCGGCCCCGGTCAGGTGCGCCCCTCGCGCTCCTGCGCGTCCTTCAGGGCGGGTGAGGCGATCGCCCAGCGGGCGCGTACCACCGTGACTCCGGCCAGTTCGGCCGCGTCGCAGACCAGCTCGTCGTCGTCCACCAGCATCCGCACCGCGCGGTCCCGGCCAAGTCGTCGCAGGGTCTCCAGTTTGGTCCTGCGGGCCGGCCGCCGGTCGTCGTTGCGCCGCATGTGGAGCGGCCCCTCGGGCAGCCCATGCCGGGCCAGCCAGGCCACGGTGTCCTTCCGGCAGCGCTCCGGCCGCCCCGTGAGGTAGACGACCTCGCATTCCCCGGCGCTGCTCACGGCGAGCCGCACACCTTCGGGCAGCGGCGAGTCAGCGGGGGCGGCCGCGAAGAATCCGGCCCAGTCGCGCCGGGAGCCCTCCAGGAAGTGCTGGCGGTGGGCGGTGTCCGCGAGGGTGCCGTCCAGGTCG